>DYJV01000092.1 GCA_020722945.1 Candidatus Methylomirabilis sp.
GTCGGCAGGCAAGAGATCTAATTTTTATATTTTATCTCTTCTTTCGTTATACTCAAACTACCTTTCGTTGTAAAAATTTTTAAAAACTCAATATCAATAGGGAATATCAGGGAGAGAGTATGAAATCATATATAATTTTTATTTTAAATATCTTCTGAAAGGTGGTGGATATAAATTTCTAAAATTGGCGAAATCACCTTTTGTGGCGAGAAATCGCCATTAAAACCGAAAAAAGAGTGCTATTTTGAATATAAAAAATAATAAAACAGTGTGTTATAAAAGGTAGTTACAATCAAAAATATTTTAAGTAATAAGAGTGGCACTTCTATTGCGTTTAAAAAGCAGTTTAACTTTAATCAAATCACAAGGAGGATTTATTATGAGGAGGTATTTTCTTTTTTTTCTACTCTCTTTTATGCTGGTTTTATCTGTTCCAGTAGTTAGTTCAGCAGCACAAGATGTAATCAAATTTGGCTGTGCAATATCTTTTACAGGAGCACAGAGCAGAACAGGGAAATTATATGTTGACTCTTACAATCTTGCAGTTAAAGAGATCAATCAAAAGGGTGGTATAAAGGTAGGGGACAAAAGTTACAAAGTTGAGATTGTCTACTTTGATGACAAAAGTGATGGGACAGAGAGTTCCAAACTTACAGAGAAGCTTATAGCAGAGGACAAAGTTAATTTTATTTTAGGACCTTACACAAGTGAATTTACTATTACCAACAGCATTGTAGCACAGAGATACAAAATACCTATGGTTGAAGGTGGCGGGGCATCAGGTAAAATATTTGAAAAAAACAACAAATATGTATTTGGGTTACTTCCAAGTGCAGGTGATTACTTCAAAAGCACTCTTGAATATTTAAACACAGTTAATCCAAAACCTAAAAATATTGCAATACTTTACGCTGATGACAAATTTGATGTCAGTGTAGGGACAGGTGCAAATAAATCTGCCAAAGATATGGGATTTAACGTTGTTCTATTTGAAAAATATAAAGAGGGGCAATCTGATTTTACTTCAGCAATTACAAAAGCAAAAAGTAGTAATGCAGAGATTGTATTAGTAGCAGGTCATACAGAGGAGAGCCTCAATTTTGTCCAGCAGGCAAAAGAGCTCAACTTTACACCAAAAATGATCAGCCTTACAGTAGGACCATCAGAAGCTGATTTTAGAAAAGCTCTCGGTAAAGATGCAAATTTTATATTTGGAGTTGCATCTTGGTCAACACAGATGAATTTTAAAGGTTATCTTATGAAAGATACTCAAGAATTCATCGAGAAATTCAAAAAAGAATTTAATTACGATCCTGATTACCACAATGCAGCAGGATTTGCTGTTTTATCTGTTTTCAAAAATGCAATAGAAAAAACAGGTTCATTAGATCCTCAAAAAGTTAGAGATGAGATTGCCAAAACAGATTTGGATACAATCTACGGTAAAATTGCCTTTCATCCAACTGGACAGATCAAAGGAACAAGTGTAGTTCTTGAGATATTGGATGGTCAAGTTTCTCAAGTTTACCCCGGAAAGTATAAAAATCCTGTTTATCCAATGCCAGCTTGGAATAAAAGATAAACTTCTATATTTTAAGGGAGAGACACTTCTACTATCTCTCCCCTTTTTAAAATCAATCGGGAGAAAATTATATGTTAACACAGGTATTGATAAACGGTGTTCTTAAAGGTGGGCTTTATGCACTTATGGCTCTTGGTATGTCTCTGATATGGGGAGTTATGGATATAATAAATATTGCTCACGGCTCATTTATTATGCTTGGGTCATACACTACTTACTGGATGTTTACAGCTTTTGGAGTCGATCCCTTTGTGAGTCTTGTAATCTCAATGGGTGTAATGTTTCTTTTAGGTTATACTATTCAGAAAAATATAATAAACCTGATTATAAAAGCTGAGATATTTATTACACTTATACTCGCTTTTGGAATTGAAATTTTTATTAACAACTTTGCTTTACTCGCATGGACATCTGATGTTAAAAAAGTTAAAGTTGCTTATGCTGCAAGTAATTTTCAATTTTTAGATATTACTATACCATATGTTAGACTTTTTGCATTTATTCTCGCAATCATAATAAGTATTATCTTATTCATCATCCTAAATAAAACACGATTGGGGAGAGCAATCCGTGCAACCTCCCAAGACATTGACGCTGCAAAACTTACAGGGGTCAAAGTATCCCATATATATGCAATAACATTCGGAATAGGGACAGCTCTTGCAGCAGCAGCAGGAACCCTCTGGTCAATCCTCTTTCCAATAAGCCCTATTATGGGTGGAGAGTTGACTCTAAAATCTTTTGTAATTACAATTATAGGTGGTCTCGGCACAATGCTTGGACCTATAGTAGGAGGGCTTACACTCGGTATAATTGAAGCACTCGGGACAAATTGGTTTGGCACAACTTTTGAAAATCTTATAAGTTTTACAATTCTCGTGTTGGTGCTGATATTTATGCCAAAAGGGATATTAGGGGGTAAAAGTAAATCATGAAAAAAACATTTCTAATAATATTTTTTATAGCTGTTGTTATTGCTATCCCATTTCTGGGTAATAATTTTATGATGAGATTTGCCACTGATATCTTACTATTTGCAATCATGGCAAGTTCGTGGAATATTATCGGGGGATTTACAGGATATGCTTCATTTGGCAATGTGGTATTCTTTGGACTTGGGGCATATCTAACTGCACTTTTTATGAATTTACTTGGGATACACTTCTTCATTGCTATGGGTTTGAGTGCAGTATGTAGTGGGCTTTTTGCTTTTCTCATAGGATTACCAGTCTTGAGACTTACTGGACACTACTTTGCAATAGCAACTCTTGGGGTTGCTGAAGCAATGAAAGCACTTGTTCAGAATCTTGAAATAACAGAAGGGAATTCTGGTCTCTATCTTCCAGCTCTTGACCTTGGAATAAACGCAACCTACAACTTTTTCTACTTTACATCACTTGGAGTATTAATAATACTGTTAGTTACAACCTCTCTGATACTAAAAACAAAGTTAGGCTACGGTATGATAGCTATAAGGGAGGATGAAGATGCTGCTAATTCACTTGGGATCAATGCAACTCTATTTAAATCAACATCTTTTGGAATATCAGGATTTTTTACAAGTCTTGCAGGGAGTATCTACGCTTATCAACAAGGTTTTATCAAACCAAGTGCAGTATTTGATGTTATAATCACCGTAAAAATGATTGTTATGGCTGTATTTGGTGGGATAGGCAGTATATTTGGACCATTAGCAGGTGCAATATCGATAGAGCTGATATCTGAATTTTTATCCAACTATTTCCTTATGGCACATACTCTATTTTTTGGCACAATCATAATACTTGCAATACTATTTTTTCCAAAGGGTGTTGCAGATATATTCAGCTTTAAAAGAAAGATAGGGCTTACATACTTTCTCGAAAATATAAAAAATAATAAGATATAACTTTATGGAGAGCACTTTATGGGAAAAATAGGTGAAGTAATTTTAAAAGGTGTTGAACTTACTAAAGAATTCGGTGGGTTAAGGGCAAATAGTCAAGTAAGTTTTGAGCTAAATAAAGGTGAAATACTTGGATTAATAGGTCCTAATGGTGCAGGGAAAACCACTCTTGTAAATATGATTGCTGGGAACACATCGATAACATCAGGTGATGTTTTCTACAACAACAAATCTATAAAAGGGTTTAAACCTTTTCAGATAGGGAGGATGGGTATTTCAAGAACATACCAGATAGTCAAACCTTTTCCCGGTATGACTGTTCTTGAAAATGTTTCAGTAGGAGCTATGTTTGGATCAAAAGGGAGTAAGAGAAGTGCTCGTCAGGCTCTCGAAGCTGCAAAAGATGTTGTTTCATTTGTTGGTCTGGAAAAATATAAGAATGATCGGGCAGATGTCCTTAATATTGCCTCAAGGAAGAGGCTTGAGATAGCAAAAGCCCTTGCAATGTCTCCAGAGATAATTCTATTTGATGAAGTTATGGCAGGATTAAATTTAAGCGAAATAGATAAAGCAATCGAACTTATACTAAAAATAAGGGAAAATGGGACAACCCTTTTTGTAATAGAGCATGTTATGCGTGTAATAAAAGCAATATGCGATAGAGTTTTTGTTTTACACCATGGAGAGAAAATTGCTGATGGACCACCAGAAAAAGTTTTAAACGATGAAACCGTTATTAAAGCATATCTTGGCAAACGATACAAAGAGCTTGCTTGCAGCTAAAATTTCAAATATAGAGAGAAAACTTTAGGAGGATAAATGTTAATCGAAGTTAAAGATCTAAATGTTTCTTACGGTGATGTTCAAGTGCTATGGGGACTTAACTTTACGATAAAAGAGGGTGCAATAGTTGCACTTGTTGGCTCAAATGGAGCAGGCAAAACAACATTTTTAAGAGCTTTATCAGGAATCATCAAATACAAAAATGGTGATATACTCTACAATGGAGAATCACTTAAAAATATGCCTTCCGAAAAAATTGTCGAAAGAGGGATAATTCATGTTCCTGAAGGGAGAAAGTTATTCCCTGAAATGACCGTTGAAGAGAATCTTCTTATGGGTGCATATCATAGGAAGGGTGACCCTGAGATAAAAAATGACATTGATAACATATATTCACTCTTTTCTCGATTAAAAGAGCGAAGACTTCAAAAAGCTGGGAGTTTATCTGGTGGCGAGCAGCAAATGTGTGCTATTGCAAGGGGATTAATGGGTAGACCAACTGTTTTACTTATTGATGAGATGAGCCTTGGTCTTGCTCCACTCATTGTGGACAATCTGATAGATATAGTTCACAAGATACGAAAAGATGGGACTACCGTAGTTTTAGTTGAACAAGATGTTCAGCTTGCTCTTGATAACTCTGATTACGGTTATGTCATAGATACAGGTAAGATAGTGCTTGAAGGGAATTCAAAAGATCTTTTATGCAACTCTGATGTTAAAAAGATATATCTTGGACTTTGATTATTTAAAGAAGAGAAAAGAGGTATTGAGAGTAATATACGATTAGCTTTCAGGTTGAGAAATATAGCACTCAAATATTTTTATCGTATCTATCTTGTTATCCTATTTTAAAAAAATATTTGAAATGAAATAGTAGCTACAATTTAAAATTTGAGATTTAAAATAGTAATTGCTAAACTACTAAATTTAGAGTGTTTTTTAGCTTTGGATCTAAAAATTTAATTTACGATTTGTATAACTACAATTTTACGAAAATTGTGTTGAATTTACTGACATGGACAAGACCCGGCTTCCCACCTTTAGGTTTTTTAACATATTTAAGCTCTGTATATATCACTTCACCCTTGCCATTCTCCCTTGCTTTTGAATTTTCAAATGCTTTCTTGGCTGCAAAGAGAAGAAGCTCCTGAGATATCTCTTTTCTTGCCTTTGGGATTATAACATGGGCACCAGAGTAATCTTTTACATGTAACCACAAATTATCAGGTTTCCCAACATGCTTTACAAGATAATCGTTGGCACTACTTGATTTACCTATGAAAATCGTCACACCTTCAAAAACTTCCTCTTTGTAAGGTTTGACCTTTTCATCAACCTGAATTTCTTTCTCTTTAATTTCCGGACTTTTCATAACACCCCTATCTTTATTAAAATTGCTCTCTTTGAGCGATGAGAGCTCTTTTTTGATATTTTCAATCTCTGACTCTATAAAATTCTTACGATCAATTAATTTGGTAAGACCCCTTTTAAATTTCTTACCCTGTTCAAAGTAAAACTCAACATTTTCTATCGGCAACTTATCAATTTTTAATGGAATAACAACTGTATCAAGATTTTGAGTAAAATAATTTACAACTTCAATCTGACTTTCACCCTTTTTTATATTATGGATATTGTTTTTAAGAAGCTCCCCCATCTCAAAATAATATTGGAAATTTTTTTTAATATTTATCTCATTATCTATCTTTAAAAGTGTCTTCTCAAACCTTTTCAACTCTTTTCTATATCTCTGCTCATCTTCAGATATCGAAATATTTACAACCATATTTTTAAATAGTAGATCGTAAAGTTCTGAAAAGGATTGAAAATCAGTAGCATAGGTAAACTTTTCAGAGATATTTGAGACTTTATAGGGGTAAACTCTGTTCCCAATGAGAAATGGTGTAAACTTGATATCAAAATTATATAGCTGTGTGTATCTTGAAAAAGCCCCCTCGATGCCGAAATTTTTATATACAGATACAATCTCATCAACTGCAAATGGTGGGAAGCCATCAATATTACTACATTCTAAAGCATTTATCAGCTCTTCAGAGTCTAAAAATTTTATATCAGGATGTTCACCAAGAGTATATCCTTTAAAATTAGAAATAATATTGCCACTATCAGATACTATTAGATTGTTCCCTTTGCCTGTAAAAGTAAGAAAAAGTTTGAAAATACCAGATTTTTTCTGAATATCTATCACACAGAATCTGTAAAATTTGTAAGAGTAAACTCTTTTTATCAAACCTCTTGTTAAAAATTTTCTCATTATCATACAAAAAGCAGTTGGTGAAGATGGTGGCTTAATTGGAGGATTCCCCACAAAGATAGCCGGAAGTTGAGGTGTAAGGGATATTACGACTGTTTGCTTATTTGAAAGTTTGAGGAGAAATGTCTCATCTATCTGATATATCTTATCTATCAAAGCACCCGAAATCTTGCTATCCAACTCCTCTGACAAAGCATACAAAGTAAAAGTATCCATACAAATTATCTATTTCATTGAAAAGATATTGTCAATAAAAAGATAAAGTAGGAAATTATAGAAAATTTTGAGATTGTTTAAGGTCAAACAGAAATAACAAGTTTATTTTAACTAAAAAATATGGGTAAAATGAAGATTACACAAAATAAAAAAATAGTAACAACAAATTTAGAAACCTCTCAGCCCCAACATCTACAATTTCAAAGTCAACTTTAATTCCCCTCTGAAGGAGGGGTGGCACCGTCAGGTGATGGGGATTCCCCTCTA
>DYJV01000093.1 GCA_020722945.1 Candidatus Methylomirabilis sp.
AACTTTATGAGTTGACACCGGAGGAGATTGCGATTGTGGAAGGGAAAGAAAAATAAGGAGTCTTGGCTTCGGGGCATTCCAAGAGGGATACTCAAATGAAAACTAAACTGGGTTTATGAAGAGATGAATTTTAGTTATGACTTTGCAAAAATTGAAGATAAAGTTCCAATGATAGAATTTTTGGATAGTTTATCTATCAAAGAACGAGCCAAGATATTTGCGTATATTGATAAATTGATTGAATTGAAAAACAACAGAATGTAACCCAAAGAAAATTTGTCCAAACACTTGAGAGATGGGATCTTTGAACTTCGAATCAGTTTTGACAACCGTATTTCAAGAAATTTTTATTTCTATGAGTCAAATCAAAAAATAATATTTACGCATGGTGTGATAAAAAAAAGGACTAAAACATCAGATAGTGATATTGAAAAAGCCATATCAATCCTTAAAATATTAAGAGGTGAAAAATGAATATTGCTGAACAATATTTTCAAAAGCATCTTCGTGTTGATGAGTTTAAGCATTCCTATCTTCAAGAAAAAGTTAAACTGGATATTGAATACCAATTAGAAGAATTAAAAAATGATATTCGAACAGTTAAACCTGTAGAGGAACTTATTAAAAAGATTGAATGTATTGAGAAATATGTGATGACTGTCTAAATATCCGCTGATTCTTTTAGATACCAAAACAGATGACCTGTTCAGAGTATAATGTCCCTGTAAAAAAAGAGTGAAAAAGTGTTCTCCTGTCGGCAGACAGACAAAATTTATAAAGGAGCAAATAATAGAAATTATGATGCTAAAAAAGTATGGTTGGAGGCAGCGTAAGTGACTGTAATAAGAAAAAATTCATATTTGATATTGACAAAAGGTGACATTATATTTTTTTTATCTACATTAATTGTTACAATTTTTTCAGGTTTCCAATTTCTTGTTTTACCATTGATCCACATAAGAGGATTAGATTTACGTGCCTCCTCATAACTTGAATGGAAAGATATACAAATACAAAAAAATAAAATTATCGTCAATTAGCATTTATTCGCGGTTATTAGCGTTTATTCGCGGTTCCATTACTACCCATTTTTTAAACTTTCTTTCAATTAGCGTTTATTCGCGTCCATTAGCGGTTTTTAATTACTCTTTATCTTTTAAACTTTCTTTCTATTAGCGTTTATTCACGTTTATTAGCGGTTATTCGCGTTTATTAGCGGTTATTCGCGGTTATTAGGTTACCTTTAAATACCTCATAAACTCCCCCTTTTTTTACCTTTCTACATTTTCAAATCTGAAGGAAAAAATTATTGCAAAAATAAATTTTCTCATATAAAAAGAGGCATGGAAAAAAGAGTATTTCTATCACCACCACATATGGGTGGGAAAGAACTTGAGTATATAAAAGATGTCTTTGCGAGCAATTATATAGCTCCACTTGGACAGTTTGTTGACCTCTTTGAGAAAAAGATATCTGAATTTACAGCTTCAAAGGGGGCATTAGCTGTTAGCTCAGGGACATCAGCAATCCACCTTGCTCTGAAAATTCTAAATATTGGTGAAGGGGATACTGTCCTTGCTTCAACTTTTACATTTATCGGTTCGGTCTCCCCTGTTACTTTTGAAAAGGGTGTCCCTATTTTTATTGATAGCTCTCTTGATAGTTGGAATCTTGATCCAGAGCTACTTGATAGCTCAATAAAATCTCTGATAAAAAGAGGCTCTCACCCAAAAGCTCTTATACTTACACATCTTTATGGACAACCTGCACAAGTTGATATAATACGCGATATATGCCGTAATTACGATATTTTTCTTATTGAGGATGCAGCAGAATCACTCGGTGCTACACTCAATGGCAAACATACAGGGACATTTGGAGATATCGGTATCTACTCCTTCAATGGCAACAAAATAATCACCACTTCAGGTGGTGGAGCAATGGTAAGTGACAACCTCGATTATATCCTCAAAGGTAAATTTTACTCTACACAGGCAAAAGAGAATAACCTCTGGTATGAGCATCAAGAGATAGGGTTTAATTACAGAATGAGCAATGTTGTTGCTGCTATCGGAGTTGGACAGATAGAAGTTTTAAAAAGTAGAATTGCAAGAAAAAGAGAGATTTTTGACCTTTACACAAAATTCCTGTCTGAAATTGATGAGATAGATTTTATGCCTGAAATAAAGGGTGCTTTTGGGAATAGATGGCTAACCTGTATTACTTTAAAAAAGGGTGATCCGATTAATCTAATAAAAAAATTAGATCAGCACAACATCGAATCAAGACCTTTATGGAAGCCTATGCACTTACAACCTGTTTTTAAAGGAGTTACCTCTTTTACAAATGGTGTAAGTGAAGGATTATTTAAAAAAGGTATTTGTCTTCCAAGTGGCACAGCAATGACAGATGACACTATCAAAATAGTAGCAAACATCATAAAAGAACATTTATATTCGGAGAGCAGATGAAACCTTGGGGTGGCAGATTTACAGAGAAAACAAAAGATATAGTTGACAAATTTAATGCATCAATATCTTTTGACAAGAAACTTTTTTATGAAGATATAACCGGCAGCATAGCTCATTGTAAAATGCTTGAGAAACAGCAAATTATTACTCATCAAGAGTGCGAAAAAATAATAGAAGGACTACAAATAATATTAGAAGAGATCAAAAGTGGGAATTTTCAATTTAGAGAAGATCTTGAAGATATCCATATGAATATAGAATCAAGGCTGATAGAGTTGATAGGCGAGGATGGGGGCAAGCTCCATACATCAAGAAGCAGGAACGATCAAGTTGCTCTCGATATACGGCTCTATGTCAAAAAAAATACTTTTCATGCAGCAGAGCTTCTACTTACTCTGATAGATAAGTTTAATCAAAAAGCAGTGATGACCCAAGATGCACTAATGCCCGGATTTACTCATTTACAGCAGGCTCAGCCTATACTTTTGGCTCATCATCTTTTGGCTTATTCAGAGATGTTTAAAAGAGATTTCAGAAGATTTATAACTCTCTTTGAAAATCTCAATGAATGCCCATTGGGAGCGGGTGCCCTTGCAGGGACTACATTCCCAATAGATAGAAATTACTCTGCAAATCTGCTCGGTTTTGCAAAACCTACTTCCAACTCACTTGATACTGTTGCTGACAGAGATTTTATAGTTGAATTTATCTCACATTCATCAATCTTTATGACCCACCTTAGCAAGCTCTCAGAAGAGTTGATACTCTGGTCAACCTCTCAATTTAATTTTGTAGAGTTGAGCGACCAATTCTCAACAGGTAGCAGTATCATGCCTCAAAAGAAAAATCCCGATATCCCTGAGCTATTGAGAGGGAAAAGTGGAAGAGTGTTTGGCAATCTTATTTCAATTTTAACGATACTAAAATCACTCCCCCTTGCATACAACAAGGATCTTCAGGAGGATAAAGAACCACTCTTTGACACTGTTGAAACAATCATCAACTCAATTATAATAACTACAGATATGATAGATGAATTAAAATTTAACTTCGATACCTTAAAATATTGGTCAGGCAAAAATTTTTCAACAGCGACAGAGATAGCTGACTATCTTGCTGCCAAAGGAGTTCCATTTAGGACAGCTCACAGAATTACAGGAGAGATAGTTAGGATGTGTATAGATCATTCAAAACAGCTATCCGATCTCACACTTGAAGAACTTCATAATTTCAGCCCCAAATTTGACTCAGATATCTTTACTTTCATAACCCCAGAATCAGCAGTTAATAGGAGAAATTCTTACGGAGGCACATCAAAAGAGTCTGTTTTATTCCAGATAGAAAACAATAATCACTTTATCAAATCTAACATTTCAAAATTAAAAACCTTAAAAGGAGATATAATATGCTCAAACATCTAAATTTTATAATTATTACAACCCTCTTACTACTCATTTTTGCAGGGTGTGGAATCAAAAAATTTCCATCTATCCCATTTATAAAATCTACTCCCAAGATAGATAAGTTAGATTACAAGATCCAAAATGGGAAGCTTCTCCTTAATTGGCCAAACATCAAAGATAAAAATATAAAAGGTTACAATATTTATACCTCAAGTTCACCCACAGGGATAGAGTATTGCACTGATTGCGACAAAAATTTTAAAATGGTTTCATTAGTCGACACTGAAGGATTTGAAGATACTGCATCAATTACAATTGAAAATCTTAAAGACAAATTCAGCTACTGCTATGCTGTAAAATCAGTGAATAAAAATGGAAAAGAGAGCCCCTTGTCCAACAAGGTATGTTTTGATTGGGAGCTCAAAAATAACATCATCGGAAATATCAATGTCCACCCAAAAGATAGAAGCCTCAAGATATCTTGGGAGAAAGGAAATGTTGAAGGTATCAATTTTCAAGGGGTAAATATTTACAAAAAAGATAAATCTGGATCTTCAATTATTGCAAATGAGCCATCTAACAACGAATATTTAGTTAAAAATCTGAAAAATGGGGAGAAATATACATTCTTTATTGCACCGATATACTATTTCAACAAGACATTGATAGAGGGCCAATTTGTAGAGGTTTCAGGGATACCTGAAGATTTTGCTCCACCAGAGTTACCAAAATTTTTTAACGGTTTTTATACTAATGGAGCAATCTTGTTAAAATGGTCAAGAAGTTTATCTGATGATATATTTGGATACGATATTTTTAGAAGAGGTGAAAATGAGAAAAATTTTAAAGAGATAAATAAAAATATTATCAAAGAGGAGACTTATTTCGACTCTCAAGTTGAGAAGGGTAAGGTTTACTACTACAAAATAAGATGTATCGATAAAAAATTTAATCCAAGTGAATTTAGCAATGAATTTAAAGTAATAGCAGAATAGGAGTTGTCTATGTCAAATGTTGCAAATACTTATGGAAGATTCAATTTATCTTTCGATTATGGGAAAGGTTGTTGGCTATACTCTCAAGAAAAGGGAAAATATCTTGATATGGTGGCTGGGATTGCAGTATGTTGTCTTGGACACAGCCACGAAAAATTTAATAATAGACTTAAAACTCAGATAGATAAAGTTTTACACGTTTCAAATCTTTACAAAATTGAACCACAAGAGGTATTAGCCAAAAAATTATCTGAAAAAAGCTTTGCAGATAAGGTATTTTTTTGCAATAGCGGGACAGAAGCAAATGAAGCAGCTATCAAACTTACCAGAAAATATGGACTTGAGAAATCTCAAAATAAAAAAAAGATCATATCTTGTATCAACTCTTTTCATGGAAGGACAACTGGTAGTTTATCAATAACAGGTCAAGAGAAACATAAAAAAGGTTTTGGAGAGCTTCTACCTGACATTGAATTTATCGAGTTTAACAATACCGAACAGCTAAGAAAAGCAATGAATCACGATGTCGCTGGTGTTTTTGCAGAGGTGATTCAGGGAGAGGGCGGAATAAATAAGATCGATATAGATTTTCTTGTAGAGCTCCGAAATCTATGTGACAAATTTGACTCTGCTCTTGTATTTGATGAAGTCCAAACTGGCATTGGAAGGACAGGGAAACTTTTTGCCTACGAGAACTTTCAAATAGCCCCTGATCTTATGACTATTGCAAAAGGCCTTGGCAATGGTATCCCAATAGGAGCACTTTTGGGGAGAGAGAAATTTATGCAGACTTTTTCACCCGGAACTCATGCAGCAACATTTGGTGGGAATTACCTTTCAACTACTGCTGGAATAGCAGTTCTTGATATAATCGAAGAGGAAAATATTTTGCAAAATGTTAATATTTGTGGAGATTATTTTTACAATAGATTAAAAACTCTCCAATCTTTATACCCTATTATCAAAGAAGTTAAAGGGAAAGGGTTGATGCTCGGTATAGATGTTGGGAGCAAGCAGCAAGAAATTATCAAAAAAGTTATAGAGAAAAAATTACTTGTTGTTGGAGCTGGAGCATCTGTTATAAGATTAGTTCCACCGCTGATAATCTCAAAAAATGAAATAGATATATGCTGCAACATTATCGAAGAAACTTTAAAGGAGCTTCAATGAAAAGAGATTTTTTATCAATAGAGGACTTTTCAAGGGAGGAGATACTCAATATATTCAAACAAGCCAAATATTTTAAAGAGAACAAGTATCATTCGATATTCAACAATAAGATATTAGCAATGATATTTGAAAAAGCATCGACAAGGACAAGGGTCTCTTTTGAAGTTGCAGCGACTCATCTTGGGGGAAGTGCAATATTCCTTTCATCCAACGATTCACAACTTGGAAGGGGTGAAGATATAGTAGATACAGCAAGAGTTTTGAGTAGTTATGTTGATATGGTTGTGATACGGACATTTGAACAAGAGAAGATAGAGGCTTTTGCTAAATATTCATCAGTTCCTGTTATCAATGGACTGACTGACCTAAGGCATCCATGCCAGATATTGACAGATATTTTTACCATAATTGAGACAATAGGTGATATTGAAGGTAAAACTGTATCATTTGTAGGTGATGGCAATAACATGATGAACTCTTGGATAACCGCCCTTCTAAAACTTGATTTTAAGCTTTACTGTGCATTTCCAAAAGGGTATGAACCTGATAGTCAAATAGTTGCAAAAGCTAAAAAAGATGGGATAGGTGAGCTTATACTTACAAATTCACCAGAAGAAGCGGTCATGGAAGCTGATGTTGTAAATACAGATGTATGGGCAAGCATGGGGCAGGAGATGGAGCAGAAGAAAAGAGAGAAAGCATTTCACTCATTTCAGATAAATGAATCTCTCCTATCGAAAGCCAAAAAAAATCCTTTTGTGCTTCACTGTTTACCTGCTCACAAAGGTGAAGAGATATCAGCTGCAATATTTGACAAAAACTCAAATTATATTTTTAGAGAAGCTGAAAATAGATTGCACGTTCAAAAAGCTATAATGGAGAAGTTGATTACTCCATAACAACTTACAAATAT
>DYJV01000175.1 GCA_020722945.1 Candidatus Methylomirabilis sp.
AGTGATATGATGGTATGCTCCATAAATTCCGGGTCTCATAAGATTTGCCATACATCCATCTACACCAATATAATTTTTGTAAATCTCTTTTTTGTGGAGAGCTCTTGTAACGAGATAACCGTAAGGTCCTGTCACCATCCTCCCATTTTCCATATACAATTTGAGCTCTGGCATCGGTGAAGGAGCTACCTTCTCTTGGAAAACTTTTTTTATCTGAGTGCCCAAAAACTTAAGATCTACAGGTTCTTGCTCAGGTCTGTATGGGATACCTATACCTCCACCCATATTTATAAACTCAAAAACTATCCCTATCTCTCTATTAATATCTATAACGAGATCAACAAGGATATTCACAGTATCAATAAAATATTCACAATTCAATTCATTGGAAGCAACCATTGTATGGAGTCCAAACCTTTTGACTCCTTTATCTCTGCATATTTTATAACCTTCAAATAGCTGTTCTTTAGTAAAACCATATTTAGCCTCTTCAGGATTCCCTATAATAGAATTTCCACTTTTGAGTGGACCAGGATTGTATCTAAAACAGATAAGCTCCGGTAAACCACAGTGATCTGAAAGGTATTTGATATGTGTAATATCATCAAGATTGATTATTGAGCCCAATTCAAGAGCTTTTTTATATTCATTGATAGGGGTCTCATTTGAGGTAAACATTATCTCTTCACCCCTTATCCCAACTTTTTGAGCAAGAGTAAGCTCAGGTAAAGAGCTACAATCTGCACCAAAATTCTCCTGTTTTAAAATTTTCATTATGTATGGATTGGGAGTGGCTTTAACTGCAAAAAATTCTTTGAAACCTTTGTTCCAAGAAAATGCACGGTTTAGATTCTTTGCATTTTCTCTGATACCTTTCTCATCATAAATATGAAAAGGTGTAGGGTATTTATCAATTATCTTTTTAATTAGATTTTTATCAAACGGTAAAGTTTTTTTAGGCATCTATATTTCCCCTCCAAAAAATTGAAAGAGAGTGATTACCATAATTTAAAACCATTTGCAATAAAAAGAAAATACTACCCAAATGAAACATCAGGGTAACTTATAACAGCAAACCGTATCATTGCCCCTATTGTTTTTTCC
>DYJV01000020.1 GCA_020722945.1 Candidatus Methylomirabilis sp.
AGTATCGGCTTACCACCAATTTCAACCATCGGTTTTGGCTTAAGATCCGTTTCTTCACTAATCCTCGTTCCATAACCACCTGCAAGTAATAATACTTTCATTTTATTTCACTCCTTGATTTTTTAGATACCATTCATACATAGTTTTGATTCCCTCTTCAAGTTTCACCTTGTATTTCCATCCTAAATTATTGAGTTTTGATGGGTCTGTGAGTTTTACCATCGTTCCATCTGGTTTATCAGTATTGAAATATAGCTCACCTTTAAAACCAATGATTTTTTTTACCAGCTCTGCAAGTTCTTTGATATTTATGTCTTTACCTGTGCCGATGTTGATGTGGGTGTTACGAACTTCGTTTGGGTGAATAGTTGGTAGTGAGTAATTGATAGTGTCTTGTTTGATAATTTCTTCAAAATTAATCTTCTCCATTAAATATACACAGGCATCCGCCATATCTTCACTCCATAGAAATTCTCTTCTTGGGGTGCCACTACCCCAAATTTCGATGCTAACACTGGATTTAGGATTCAGGATATGGGATTTAGTGTCCTGGATTTTAGATTTGGTTGATATACCATACTTTTCTAAAATGTTTAATATCTCTTCTTTGGAGTTTTCTCCTGTAATACCTTCTATAGGATTTTTGTTTAAATCAGCTCTTATTTTCTCCCAATTCTCATCCTCCCCCTTAGCACTTAGCGCATCCCATTTAACACTCTCAAGACATTTACCAAGATGCATTTTTCTAAGAAGTGCTGGAAGCACATGAGACTTTTCCAAATCAAAGTTATCATTTGGTCCATAAAGATTTGTTGGCATAACAGATATAAAATTGGTTCCATATTGTAAATTGTAACTCTCACACATCTTTATCCCTGCTATTTTTGCTATGGCATAGGGTTCGTTTGTGTATTCAAGTGGTGAAGTTAGAAGACAATCTTCACGCATAGGCTGCGGTGCATCTTTTGGATATATGCAAGTGCTCCCTAAAAATAGAAGTTTTTTTACACCATTAATATAGCTTTGGTGAATAATATTGTTTTGGATCATCAGGTTCTCGTAAATAAATTGGGCACGGTAAGTATTATTAGCAACAATACCCCCGACTTTAGCGGCAGCGAGAAATACGAATTCAGGCTTCTCTGCTTCAAAAAACTCTTCAACTGCTTTTTGGTTGGTGAGATCAATTTGTTTCCATGCTATTGGTGTAGTGGTGTATTGGTTAGCAGTTAGTTGGGGTTGGGGGTTGGGGGTTGGTTTTCTCTTGTTGTAACTTGCAATTATGTTTGCATAGCCTTTTTCTAAAAGTTTTTTGATGATTGCACTACCCACTAGGCCTGTCCCACCAGCTACAAAAATTTTGCTGTTTTTTGTTATTGGTGTATTGGTTAGTGGAGGTTGGGAGTTGGGGGTTGGTTTGTTGCTCATTAGGTCATGCCTCCAATATTTTTTCTTCTATTTTTTTGATAAATCCGTTTAATTTTTTACCTAATAATTCTAAATCGTCTAACACTTTTTCATATTTTTCATTGATTATCAATTTTCTTTATATAGCAAGTACATCCAATATTTAGACTCCCATAAAGAACCTCTTGCATTATAGTAAAATTTCAAACTATCTTTATAGTGAAACCGTCCATATCCTTCAGCTATATTTGCACCTATTGAATTTATGGAACGGATTACCTGACTTTCAATATTGTATTTTAAATCAGTTTGCAAACTATAATATACCTCCCATATTTCTATGCTTAAATTAAAAGAAAGTTTATATACATCCAACTTTTACCTAATTCCACCTCTTTTCTCTCCCTCTAACTACTAACCAATACACCACCACAACTTACTCAAAATAACTCATAATTTTATATCCACCATCTTTGAGATATACATCTTTTGTCATAAGTTTGAGGTCTGATTCCATCATATCATCGACGAGGTCTTGGAGTTTAAATTCGCGCTTCCAGCCCAATTTTTGTTCTGCTTTTGTAGGGTCACCAAGGAGAATATCCACCTCTGTCGGTCTAAAGTATCTATGATCTACAGCTACAATCTCTTTGCCAATATTTAAATGAGTTAAATTTAAATTAAGCTCTTTGGCTCTTTCTTGATTTATAGACTCAATATATCCAATCTCTTCTGCTCCGTCACCTTTAAAGCCCAAATTTATACCACAATAAGCAAAACTCATTTTCACAAAATCTCTAACAGTTGTTGTCTGACCTGTTGCAATTACCCAATCTTCAGGTTCTGGAGCTTGTAGGATCATCCACATCATTTTACAGTAATCCTTGGCATGGCCCCAGTCGCGTTTGGCATCGAGATTTCCAAGATAGAGTTTGTCTTGCAAACCCAGAGCTATTTTGCTAGTGGCACGGGTAATTTTGCGCGTGACAAAAGTCTCCCCACGGACGGGAGATTCGTGGTTAAAAAGTATCCCATTACATGCAAATATCCCATAGGCTTCTCTATAATTAACTGTTATCCAGTAAGCATACATCTTTGCTACGCCATAAGGGCTCCTTGGGTAAAATGGCGTGGTCTCTTTTTGTGGGATCTCCTGAACTTTCCCAAAAAGTTCAGATGTGCTCGCCTGATAAATTCTTGTTTTGTTTTTGAGTCCAAGCAATCTCACTGCCTCAAGTATTCTCAGGGTCCCAACTCCATCAGCATTTGCAGTATATTCTGGCTCTTCAAAACTTACTGCTACATGAGATTGAGCTGCAAGATTGTATATTTCATCAGGCTGGACCTCCTGTATGATCCTCGTAAGGTTCATACTATCTGTCATATCACCGTAATGAAGTATAAAATTTATATTCTCCACATGTGGATCTTGATAAAGGTGGTCAATCCTGTCTGTATTGAATAGCGAACTTCTCCTCTTTATCCCATGGACAATGTAACCTTTTTTGAGTAAAAATTCAGCCAAATAACTCCCATCTTGGCCGGTAATCCCTGTAATAAGTGCTACTCTCCCTCTATATTGCGAATTCTCTATAATGTTTGGAGTGGCAATATTAGTCATATCAAATAATTTCCTCCTTAAAATTTATTTTAAATGTTAATTTCAATATTACTTTACTTACTTTTTGTAAAGATATTTTATACCCATAAAAAGGGGATATTTACTTGCTAAATTAGAACTTTTATCACTTTAATGGGGAGTTAAAGCTCTTTCCCCTCCAAAATGTGAAATTTACTTTTGATACAACAGCATTGAATTATTTTTTTATTGTTTAAATTAATTTCCCCTATTCAAAATATCAAACTTATTTTTAAACCTTAACATTTTTAAAAAATTAGATAAAACTTAAAAAGATTAAATATTTTTAAAAATTCTACTAAAAATAGTAATCTGATAATATTTTAGAGAGTTATCAATCTTAATTTGAATACTCTTTTACTTTTATAAAAATGAAATAATTTGACTTTATCTGTCAAATTCAGTAAAATAAATAAAAAAAGAGTAGGAGTGTTTATATGCTTTTAGTAATAGATATTGGGAATACAAATATCACTTTTGGTATTTTTGAAGAGAAAACCCTTATCAATCATTGGAGACTGAGCACAGACAAAAGCAAAACCATAGACAGCTATGTTATTGATTTTATGAATATTTTTTTCTTCTCAAATATAAAAACTTCAATTATAAAGGGGATTATAATCTCATCAGTTGTCCCGTCACTCGAATACACTATCAAGGAGACATGCCTAAGATGTTTTAACATTGTTCCAATGATAGTTTCCCATGGGATAAAAACAGGGATGCCAATACATTTAGACAATCCGAAAGAGCTTGGAGCAGATAGGATAGTAAATGCAGTTGCAGGATACGATAAATTTAAACAATCATTAATAATTGTTGATTTTGGGACAGCCACAACATTTGATTTTGTCTCATCAAAAGGTGTATATGAAGGTGGAGCAATCGCTCCTGGGCTTATGATATCACTCGATGCACTTATAAAAAATACAAGCAAGCTTCCAAATGTTGAGATAAAACATGTAAACAAGGTTGTTGGCTCCAATACCGTTGCAGCTATCCAGTCAGGGATGTTTTTTGGATATATAGGTCTTGTAGATGGTATAATAAAACAGATAAAAAAAGAGAAAAGTGGCGATATCAAAGTCCTTGCAACTGGTGGCATAGCAAAACTTATTGCAGACAAATCTCTTGAGATAGATATAGTTGATGAATTTTTGACTCTCGAAGGGTTAAGATTAATTTATAGCAGAAATATATAGCTATACAGTAGTTTTTTTACACACCCTTTAATCAAAGGAGGAATCGATGAAAAAATTAATATTTATACTTATTATTTTTATGATTCCATTTAATCTACTCTCTGAAGAGGTCAAAAAAGTAGGGGCTATTCTCTACGCCAAGCCATTTTATAACTCTTTTCTCGGTCTAAAAGATGGATTAAAAGATTTTGGGTATGAAGAGGGTAAAAATATCGTATATTACCCAGAAACAATCAACACTGACTTAAATAAGATTGAAGGGATACTTCAAAAATTCTCTCAAGAGAAAGTTGATATAATATTTACAACTTCAACTTTCGTTGCATTAAAAGTCAAGGAGTATATTTCACTACATAAAATACCAATAATATTCAATGAGGTTGACGATCCTGTATTAAGTGGCATTGTTGACTCTCTATCAAAACCTAATGGCTGCTTTACAGGGGTAAGCCATATTGCATCCAAATTAGTCCCTAAAAAGATAGAGATATTTAAATCTGTATTCCCACAAATAAAGAGGATATTTGTATTTTACAATAGCAGCACAAATTATAAAAATGAAACAATAGACAAGGTTGAATCTACAGCTCAAAATCTTAATATTGAGCCCATCATTATACCTATTAAAGACATCAACGATCTGACAAAAAAAACTTCTGACATTTCACTTTCTAATGAGAGTGACGCTCTATTCTGGGCACCTGATGCATTTATGACAGCAAATTCTGATATTTACTACTCACTTGCTGATAAATTCAAAGTCCCAATGATGGTTCTGGATAATATTTTTATTGAAAAGGGAGGCTGTATAGGATATTCACCAGATTTTTATGAAGTAGGGAAACAATCTGCCCATATAGCTAATCTTATTTTTAGTGGTGCCCAGCCAGCCAACATTCCAGTAGAATATCCTGAGAAAATTTTTCTCGTAATCAATCTAAAAGAGATAAAACGGCTCGGGTTAGAGAAGTATCTCAATAAAGATTACCTTCATTTTGCAGATAAAATAATCAAATAATATTAAAAAAAATTTTCCCAATTTATAGCAATCAATTAAGATTTGATATTCTTTAAAGAGCAAAACTATCAATATCATCAAAATTAGAAAGGATTAAAAGAGTGAAAACATCCTTCTTATTTCAAAGTATCATAAAAATCTTATCGTGCATCTTTATTCCATTAATAATAGTATCTTATTTTTTCTATAAAGAGAGCACCAGCTATATAAATAGAGATATACTGTTACACCAAAAGCTCTCAGTAGAAACTATCTCATTAGAAATATCAAAAAATATTGAAAAAACATTTTATTTAGTAAACAATTTTAAGAAATTTATATCAATAAATTTCAATATGAGAGATCAAGCTCTCAAAATACTTTTTTATAACAACAAAGAGATCTCAGAGATCAATATTACTGATGCAGATTATAATGTTTTATCATCCCTTTCAAGGTATAATTTTATAAAAAGTGGGACCATACTGACTAATTATAATTATTCAGAGGGAATTTCAATAATAGATGAGGACAACGAAAAAAAACTCCTTATAAATGATTCAGGGAAAACTTCTCAAGGAGAACTCTTTCGTATAATATATAAGATTTCACTCAAAAATATATTCAAAGATCTAAAACTTTTAAAAGAAAAATTGAAAGATGACAATTTTTTTATCCTTGATAGAAAAGGAGAACTTCTTTACCACTCCAACTATAATTTTGTTTTAGCAAAGAGAGATTACTCCTTTTTATCAAAAGATGAGATACAATCTTCTGATGATATTAGATACTACTCCAATCAGATAATCAAAGACCCCATAACCTTAAAAGAGACACCTCACACCATTGCACTTCGCAAACTAAATAAATACCCCTTTATTGCAGGAGTTGAGGGGGATTATTTAAATGAAAAGAGGATAATAAATCTATACAAATATAATGCTCTCATTTATTCATCAGCTTGGTTGTTTATACTACTTCTACTAATCTACTACATAGCAAAATCAATTACCAAGCCTATTAATAGATTACTCAAATTATCTGAGGATATTGGAGAGGGTAAATTGCTCATAGATATAGACCCCAAAGGTATCCCTAAGAATGAGCTTAGTTTACTATTTAAATCCCTCAAAGATACAGCAAAGAAACTTCACGATATTATGCTGGAAAAGGATAATATTTATAAAGATACGAAGTTAAAAGAGGAGAAGCTGAATCTTTTATTTGATACTGTAACTGACGGGATTTATACAATTGACAAAGATTTTAATCTTACAATGATAAATAAACAGGAGATGAATTACCTAAAAAAACCTTTAAATAGCATACTTGGCAAAAAATGTTACACAGTATTTACAGAAAGTGATCACCCTTGCAAATTATGTCCTATCAAGGATTGTTTAAAAGAGCAAACTTCTTTTAATTTTATCAGCCTTAATGAAAATGGTTTCAGAAAAAATTGTGAAAGGAAGCAGGTTAGAATATCGTTTTTCCCTTTTGGCAAAGATGAATTCCTCATAAATATTCACGATATGACAGAAGTATACAATAGTTTTATCAAATTGCAACAGGAGAGAGACAAATTAGAGATAACTCTCAAATCTATTGGCGATGGTGTAATAGTTACAGATGAATCTGGCTGCGTAACTATGATAAACCCTATTGCTCAAAGTATAATTGGATATACAGAAAACTCCGCTATAGGCAGAAACATAGATGAAATCTTTCATATTTTTAAAGAGAATAGTGATGAGCATATAGAAAATCCTGTCCATATTGCTTTAAAAAGCAAGAAAATCAAAATATTATCAAACCATTCAATCTTAAAATTGGAAGATGGCAGCCAAAAATTTATAGAAGATTCTGCTTCACCCATAATATTTGAAGATAGAGTTTTAGGTGCTGTTTTGGTATTTAGAGATGTAACCATAAAGAGGAGAACAGAGGAGGAAATTATAAAATCACAGAGACTTGCATCACTTGGGCAACTTGCCGCTGGGATAGCTCACAATTTTAACAATATTCTTACATCTGTCTACGGAAATTTAAGCCTTGCAAAGATGCTGCTCACTCAAAATCCAGAAAAAGCAGAAAATCTTCTTGCTAACTCTGAAAACTCTATCGACAAGGCAAAATATCTCACCAATCAGTTGTTGACATTTTCAAAGGGTGGTTCTCCTGTAAAGAGTATCGCTTCAATCCCCGATATTATAAAAGATACTGTTGAATTTATACTTTCAGGTTCAAATATAAAAACCGTTTGTGAATTTTTTGAAGAAACACTATACCTAAATATCGACAAAAACCAAATAAGTCAGGTTTTTGAAAATCTGGCAATAAATGCAAAAGATGCTATGCCAAATGGTGGGAATATCCATATAGAAGTAAAAAAAGTCGATATATCAGAAAATAAGATACTCGAAGACGGGAAATACATTCAGATCAAATTCTCAGATGAAGGAGTAGGCATTGATCAATCCATACTTCCAAAGATATTTAACCCATTCTTCTCCACAAAACCTAAAAATACAGGGATAGGGCTCTCAATATGTCATTCAATAATCAAAAATCACGATGGAGCTATTACAGTTGAATCTGAAAAAGATAAAGGGACAACTTTCTACATTTATCTGCCATGTAATTGCAAAGAGATTCCTACAGAAAAGCTATCGGCTGAAAAATCTGAAATTTCAGAATCTAATAATCAAAAAAAGAGTATCTTAATAGTGGACGATACACCTGATATTCTTGAAGTTGGCCGTGAATTATTTGAATTATTGGGATTTAATGTTCACACTGCTTCAACAGATATTGAGGCTTTTGAAAAATTTAAAGAACACCATTTTGATATTGCGATAATAGACCTTACTCTACAGGGCTCCTGCTCAGGTGAAGAGATAGTCAAAGAGTTAAAAAGGATGAATAAAAATTTTAAAGCTATAGTATCAAGTGGTTACTCTGACAATGATATAATCAAAAATTATGAAAATTATCTATTTGATGCAGCTCTTCCAAAACCTTACACAATTACAACACTAAAAAAGATGTTAAAAGATATTGGAATGACCTAAGATAACCACTACTAAATCCCAAGCAAATTTTTAACGGAGTAGTTTAATTTATGGACATACACCAAAAGTATATGCAGAAATGTCTAAATATTTCTCAAAAAGCAGGTAACAAAACTTACCCAAACCCTCTGGTAGGCTGTATAATTGTCAAAAATAATAAAATAATAGCCAAAGGCTACCATAAAGAGCACGGTTATCCACATGCTGAAGTAAATGCAATTAACAATGCTACTGAAAATGTAAGTGGAGCTGATCTTTATGTCAATCTTGAACCATGTAGCCACTTTGGGAAAACTCCACCTTGTGCAGATCTGATAATCAAATCGAAAATAAAAAATGTTTATATTGGGATGGAAGATCCTAACCCTTTGGTTGGGGGTAATGGAATAAAAAAATTACGTGAAAATGGGATAAATGTTTACACTAATATTCTTGAAGATAAATGCAGGGAGCTAAACGAACCATTTATTAAATTTATTCAGAAAAAAGAAGCATTTATCACATTAAAGATAGCAGCAACCCTTGATGGTAAAACAGCAGAACCAAGTGGATACTCCAAATGGATAACATCTGACAAATCAAGAGCTTTTGTCCATAGATTACGTTTTTTATCAACAGCTATTTTAATAGGTGCAACTACATTAAAGAGAGACAATCCCTATCTAAATACAAGAAATGGTTTAAAAGTTATAGATGAACCTTACAAGATAGTTGTATCAGAAAACCTTCAACTTGATTTTAATTCTAACATATTTAAAATTCCAGAAAAAGTTATTATAGTAACATCTGAAAAAAATAGAGAAAAAGTAAAAGATTACAATGTTATTACACTCCCAGAAACATTCGACAAAAAATTAGATTTCACAACTCTAAATAAGGCACTCTACAAAAAAGGTATCTATACACTATTAGCAGAGGGTGGCAGCACTCTGACATCTTACCTTTTAAAATATAAATGCGTTGATAAAATATATATCTTTTATGGTAATAGTATCATGGGTGGGAAAGATTCTATCCCTATGGTAGGTGGTGATATATTTTTCCCTTTACAAAACCCGCTTAAAATAGATATAAAGGGAGTAAAGAAAATTTCTTCTGATATTATGCTCAAAGGTTACCCTTTGTATCACAACAATAAAAACAAGGAATTTTAAGAGTTGAAAAAAGAAGATTTTATAGTATTTAACAAACTTACAAAAACTCTCCTCTCTAAAAGGCTTTCACATAAGATAAAATTAAAGAGAGCTCTCTCTATCATACTATCCCATACAAAGTGTAACCGTGGTTCTATTATGCTAAAAAACAACGATACTCTTGAGATTGTTGCCTCTACAAATGCCAAATTAATAGGAGTATCAACCCCATTAGATGATACCCGTAGCCCAGCAGTTAAAGCATTCAAAGAGCTGAAAATACTAAACCTAAAAACAGACTGTTCAAAAAAACAGTATAAAAACTTTACAACATTCTTGATTACCCCAATAAAGGTAAATAATGACGCTTACGGAGTAATCAACCTCACAGAAAAAGATAATGATCAAGATTTTACTGATAAAGATACAAAATTTATAAGCAAATTTGTAGAATCAATATCAATATTAATAGAAAATCTATACCTTACAAGTGAATTAGAAAATAAAAACAGTAAACTTACAACCACCCTTGATGAATTGAAGAAAACACAAAAATTTAGAGATGAATTGTCCAATATGATAATCCACGATCTTAAAAGTCCTTTATCAGAAATCATTGCTAATCTTGATATATTGTATCGAGATAGCTACGTGAAGGATAATCTTTTTGATGTTGTTGATGCAGGAATCAAGGGTGCCCAAGATATGATGTCAATGATCCAGAATCTTGTAGATATTTATAAGATTGAGCAGAATAATCTAATTCTTAACAAAAACCTTGAAGATATAAATAATCTTTTACAAGAGACTGTTCACAAACTCTATAGTCTTATAATAGAGAAGAAACAGAAGCTATATCTCAATCTTGATAAAAGTATTCCACTTACAAATATCGACAAATTATTAATATTAAGGATTTTTTACAATCTCCTCAACAATGCAATAAAATACTCACCTATAAAAAAAAGTATTTATATTCTAACCCAAAAAATAGATAATAACATCCTTATAGAAATTAAAAATACAGGTGTTGGAATCGCCAACAATCAGCTCACTAAAATTTTTGATAAATTTTATTCAATACAGAGAGGGCAAGACAATTCAGGTCTCGGATTAACCTTTGTTAAACTCGCAGTGGAAACACACAACGGAATTATAAAAGTTTTTAGCAAAAAAGATTTATGGACAAAATTTCAAATATTTTTACCAATAGAGGAAGACAAAAATGTCTTGGACCAAAAAATTCTCGATTTGACACTTTAAAAAATGTCAAGAATAGATTTTAAAAACAAAAATGACAAAAATATTGTTTTTCTAATAGTGGATGATATTCCCAATATGCGTAGAACATTGAGGAATATGCTAAAACATTTAGGCTATAAGAATATTTTTGAGACAGAAAACGGAAGGGCTGCACTTGCAAAGGTCAAAGTTCAACCTATTAACTTCATAATAACAGACATTAATATGCCTATAATAAATGGAATCGAATTTATCAAAGTTATCAGAAAAGATCCTAAATTAAAATTTATACCCATTATTGTAATCACAGGTGAAACTGACAAAAACAGCATAGCTAATGCAGCAGAAGTAGGAGCTGACGAATACCTGATAAAACCTTTTTTCGTAACAACCTTAGAAACAAAGATAAAATCAACCATAAACTCCCTAATAAACCCAGAAAAAAGCCACTACCACTACATAAAGGGTGTCCAATACTACGACAACAACCAATTTGTTGAGGCTCTTGATGAATTCAAAGAATCTGTAAAAATAGATAAAAAGTTTTCAAAAGCTTACTCTGGAATGGCAAACATATTTATTAAAAATAATCAGATTGACAAAGCTGAAATGGTAATAAATGAATCTTTAAAGCACAACCCAAACTATATTGAAGCTTATCAGATATTAGGCGATATATACAAAACCAAAAAAGATATAAAAACAGCAATACAATATTTTCAAAAAGCCTACTCACTTAATCCTAAAAATTTAGAGAGAATAATAAATTTAGCTCAAATAAATATAGAGATATCAAATAAAAATGAAGCTGACAAATACCTAAAAATAGCACTAAATACTGACAACACACAAGAAACAAAAAATAAAATAGCAGATATCTATCTTGAAAGTGGAAATTACGACAAAGCTATCGAAATTTACGGTAAAATAGTGCAAGAGAATCCTGTTTACCTTCTCGCTTACAACAAAATGGGAATAGCATACAGAAAGCAGCAGAAATTTGACGAAGCAATAGAATCGTATAAAAAAGCCGTCACCTATGGGGGGGAGGACAAAAATGTTTACTACAATATGAGCAGAACTTATTACGAAAAAGGTGATATCGAAAAAGCAGCTACATTTGCTGAAAAAGCTTTAAAAATAGACCCAGATTTTATTGAAGCAAAGGAAGTATTAGCTGTTTTTAAAAAAAATATTAAGCCCTGAAATAATTGATGATATCCTAAGATCCAATGCCATAGATAACTCCACATGTGCCGCAAACCCACAAAGTTTGCAGTTGATTTGGTCCCTATTTTTAAGGTAACATCCATGGTTAATAACACCATTAGGTTCAGCATTTATAAGCCCTTCGGGGTGGCATTTCCAACTATTGTTTTTGAGTGCCTCAAGAGCTTCAACAGAATCAAGTAATGGGAGTTTCTCTCTTTTTAGCTCTATTAATCTGTTTAAGAGTGAAATTCTTTTATCTTTTTCAAGAAAAAGGTCAAAATTCTCATTATAAGGATAGTAAAATTGGATTGTAATCCCATTTACAATATTTTTTAGATAACATACAAGAGCAGGGATCTCTAAATAATTTAGAGAGTTGATACAAATATTAGCATAAATATTAGGAAGCCCCTTTATTACTCTCTTCTTTACGGCAAACTCCTTTATATTTGATATAACTCTCTGGAAATTCCCTTGACCTCTTATCATATCGTGTGTATCACCTATCCCATCAATGCTTACCCATATTGAATCAGCAGGATAATCAAAACCATTTAACCCATTTGTTGTGAAATTAACACTAAAAAATTTACCCTTTGCATATTTTATAACATCAGTAAAATTATAACCGTCCTGACTCCACAGAGTAGGTTCTCCACCTTCAAAAATAATTATCTTTGCACCCGAGTTTGATAGATGATCAATAACTTCCTTTACCTTCTCAAATATAAGGGGCGTATCACTATTTTTCCAGAAAGGGCAATGCTTACACCTCATATTGCATTTGTAGGTAATCTTATACCCAGCAAGAAGTGGAGATTTCTTGAAAAGATAATTGAAATATGCAGATGGTAAATTTAATACTTTTAGAAGATTCATTTTATGGTTAATTTTTACTCAACCCAATAAATCATTAACAATTTTTTAACAAAAGCAGACTTAATCACAACTCTAATAACAGGTTATTAACAATTATTGTGATTACAGCCTATAATTATCAGCAAATACTCATTTTTTGTAAATATATGAAATAACTTAATAAAAATAAAAATAAATAAAAATATATTAAAGATCATAAGGATTTATTCACATATTTCAAGGTTTTTTAGATTCTTCCCAGTAAAAATCCATCTCTTTCAGCGATGAAGCATCCAAACTCTTCCCTTTTTCCAAGAGTTTATCCTCTATATAGAGAAATCTCTTCATAAATTTACTGTTTGAATTATTTAAAGCTTGCTCTGGATTTATATTTAAAAATCTACATAAATTAACAATCATAAATAAAACATCTCCAATTTCCTCTTCAATGTGGCGACTATCTTTTTCAATAAGAGCCTCTTCAACTTCATCCAACTCTTCCCCCAATTTTTCAAATATATTAGCAACACTGCTCCAGTCAAAACCTACTTTTGCAACCCTTTTTGTAATTTCGTAAGATTTTAACAAAGCTGGTAAAGATTTGGGGATACTGTCAAAGAATCTTCTACTCTCTTTACCCTTCTCTCTACTCTTTATATCATCCCAATTTTTGTTTATGGTAGCAATATCTGCACCTTTGAGATCACCAAAAACATGGGGATGTCTTCTTATAATTTTTGATATTATCTCTTCAAAAACAGAGTATTCAGAAAATTCTCCCTGCTCTTCAGCAATAACAATCTGAAATACGAGATGTAGAAAAAGATCTCCCAGCTCCTCTTTTATCTTATCTTTATCATTTTCATGCACAGCATCTGCAAATTCGTAAACCTCTTCTAAAAATTGAGGAAGTAAAGAGATTGAAGTTTGCTCCCTGTCCCATGGACAACCATCTGGTGCTCTTAGATCTTTTATCAAAGATTTTAATCTTTGAAAATTAATACTATCTTCCATTTGGATATTTTCCCTTATATTTATTTGATGAAAAGTAACTTTTGTGAGTGTGAATTATTGAAATAGGGTAAAAATATTTGATAGATAATACTATTAAAAAAATATTTTTACAATAAAAAAGGCACAACTAAAAGAGCTGTGCCTTTTTTGAAATTTGATACATTAGATAAAAATTGGACTATTCACCAACCTTCCATACCTTCCATACATTGCCAACAAGTTCTGGAGAAGGTTTTAATGTTTTCTTGCCAGGCTCCCAGCCTGCTGGACAAGCTTCTGTGCCACCAGCTTTTCTTACATGCTGAAAAGCTTTGAACTGTCTTATAACTTCATTAACATTTCTACCAACCGGCGGAGAAAGAATTTCGATTGCCTGAATGATTCCATCAGGATCAATTATAAAACGTCCCCTGACATTTAAACCTCGTGCCTCATCATAAACACCATAATCTTTACCAATAGCTCCAGTAGGGTCAGTAAGAAGGGTATAAGGGTAATGACCTCCATCTACCATTTTTGAAAGCTCTGTCTCGTCCCAAATCTTATGGATAAACTCTTTATCAACACTAATTGGAAAAACTTCTACTCCAAGCTCTTTAAACTTATCTTTTTGAGCAGCAACTGCTGCTAACTCTGTAGGTCAAACAAAGGTAAAATCAGCAGGATAAAAACATAACATTACCCACTTCCCAAGATAGTTAGAAAGTTTAAACTCTCTGAAATCACCATTAAAATAAGCTGTTGTTTCAAAATCAGGTGCTTTTAATCCAACTTTTGCTTTAACTGACATCTCTTCTCCTCCTTCATATTTTATGTTATTACTTGATTCCACAACTTCAGCAACTTGCGGTTTATTTTTCTTCAAACAAGCCATCTATCCCTCCCACATTATAAAAATTCAATCAAAAATATATAAGAATAAATTATATATATCATTTATTGATAATTGTTACTTATATCTCTTACCAATAAAAGTCAAGAAGATTAATCATTATTAATGCTAAACCTTAATAAATCATTGATAAAAGTTCAAAATAAACAAAGAATTTGATATTGCTTTTTAATCAATAATAATATAAGAGTTGTATCTTGTTTAGAAATATTACATTCTATTTTATTATATTTTCCACAAAAAGATCACATTTTGGAGCTAACATACTATGATAAAACCCACTGCCAACATAGAAAACATTATCCCTTATAAAGCAGGGAAGACAATTGAAGAGATCAAAAGAAGATACAATATAGAAAAGATAATTAAATTAGGTTCCAACGAAAATTCACTCGGAACCTCCCCAAAAGCACTAAAAGCAATAAGAAATTTTAGTAAAAAAGCAAATCTATACCCTGACAGCTCATGTTATGAGCTAATAAAAAAGATGTCAAAAATACTTGATGTATCACCTTCAAATCTTATCTTTGGCAATGGTTCAAATGAGATAATAGAGCTTGTTTTTAGAGCTTTTATATCTGAAGGCTCAGAGATAATTTCATCTTTTCCAACTTTCTCATTTTATAAAATATGTGCAAAAACTACTTTGGGTAAATTTACAGAAGTCCCCCTCAAAAATAATTTTATAGATACACCTCAAATCATAAAACATATCAACAGCAATACAAAGATAGTTATACTATGCAACCCTAACAACCCTACAGGCACAGTAATTGGACAAAAAGCTATTATAGACATTATCTCCTCTTTAAATGACGACTCTCTTTTGGTAATAGACGAAGCCTATATCGAATTTACTGATAAATCACTTGGGATAGATTCAATCTCCCTTTTAAAAAATTTTCCAAATAAAAATATACTTATATCAAGGACATTCTCAAAAATATATGGGTTATCATCACTTCGTATAGGATACGCTGTTTCAAATGAATACATTATCAATTATCTTAACAGAGTTAGACAACCTTTCAATGTAAACGGTTTTGCACAAGCAGCTGCATTGGAAGCACTTGATGATACAGCATTTCTTAATAAAACAATCAAAACTATCTCAAAAGGTAAAAAATACCTTTACAAAGAGTTTTCAAAACTGAAAATAAATTATATAGATAGTGAGACAAATTTTATATTTTTTGAAACCAAATTTGACAATGATACTATTTTTGAAGAATTTCTTAAAAGAGGGGTAATTATACGCTCATTAAAAAGTTTCGGCTACGACAAAGCATTAAGGGTTACAATTGGAAAAGAGAGAGAGAATCAAATCTTTATTCAAGCATTGAAAAACATCTTAAAAGAGAGAGATAAATAAAATGGATAAAGTAAATGTGATTGCTATTGATGGACCTTCAGGTTCAGGTAAAAGCACTATTTCAAAGATATTATCTGAGAAACTCGGCTACGAATATATTAACACAGGTTCAATGTATCGCCTTATCGGTTTACTTGCCGACACATTAGGTATATTTGATAATGAGGAACAAATTTCAAAATTATGTCAAGATATTGCAAAAGATATCAGATTCAAAGATGGGAAAATTTTCTACAAAGGTAACGATTACTCTATAAAAGTTCACGAAAATAGAGTTAGTATGCTCGCATCTGAAGTTTCAAAAAGAGAGTCTGTAAGGAGAAATCTTGGACGAATTCAACGGGAGATAGGACTCAAAGCACCATCTGTTTTGGAGGGTAGAGATATTGGGACAGTAATCTTTCCTGATGCAAAATACAAATTTTTTCTCGACGCAAATAGTGGTATCAGAGCTGCGAGAAGGGCAGCTCAGCTAAAATTATCTGGAGAAGAGGTAAAGATAACTGATATACTTTCAGAAATTGAGAAAAGAGATAAGAACGATTCCGAAAGGGAACTTGCTCCTCTCAGAAAAGCTGAAGATGCTCTATACATAGACACTTCAAATCTTTCAGTTAATCAGATTATTGATACAATAATCAACCAAGTCAAAAAAAACCCTTTTAAAAAGGGTAAATAATCTAAAGAGCACAACTTTTATCCAATCTTATTTTTGTAAAGGGATACAAATTAATATTTAAGAAAATAAGAGATACTAAATATCACAATAATGGAGATAAAACTATGGAGATAAACATAGTCAAATCAGCAGGTTTTTGTTTTGGAGTTAAAAGAGCTATAGACCTTGCAATGGAAACAGCTCATAAAAATATCCAAACCAACAAAATATATACAATAGGACCTATCATACACAACGACAATGTTGTAAAAGAGCTTGAAGCTAAGGGAATTAAAGCATTAGATGAATCTCAAGTGAGCAATGTAAAAGATAGCTATGTTATTCTCCGCTCGCATGGAGTCGAAAAATATATCCTTGAAATTTTAAACAAAAATAACAACATAGTTGTAAATGCTATCTGTCCATTTGTTGCAAAAATACACAATTATGTTGATATGCTTACCAAAGAGGGGTATTTTGTAATTATCATAGGCGATAAGGGACACCCTGAAGTAAAGGCAATTTACAGTTTTGCTAACCCTTCAAAAAGTTTGGTTGTTGAAAATGAAAATGACCAAACTTTTATAAACTTCCTAACCCAATCTCATAAAAAAATCGGCATTGTAGTTCAGACAACTCAAAATTTTGAAAATTTCAGCAAAATATCTGCAAAGATATTAAAGATGAAGGGTGAAATACGTATATTTAACTCTATTTGCAACGCAACTGATATGCGTCAAAAAGAGACAATTGAGGTAGCAAAAGTATCTGACATAATGATAGTTGTAGGTGGCAAACATAGTGCAAATACCAAAAGATTATACGAAATCTCAAAATCTATACAACCTGACACATTTCACATACAGAGCAAAGATGAGCTCAATTTCTCATCTTTTAAAAACAAAAAAAGAGTGGGAATAACAGCAGGTGCATCAACTCCTCAGAAAATAATTAAAGAAGTAGTCAATGAAATTAAAAATTTGCATTAATTTTTTATATGTGTTAAAAAATAGTTTCAAAAAAAATAGGAGGATAAAAATATAATGGAAGCAGTAAATGTTAACAACGAAGAAACTTTTCAAGAACTATTCGAGAAAAGTCTTGAGGATCTTCAAATAGAGTCTAACAGCATCATAAAGGGGCGCGTAGTTGAGATTCAAGACAAAGGTGTGATGGTAAATATAGGATTCAAATCAGAAGGGTTTATCTCTGTTGAAGAGTTTAAAGATTCAAAAGGGGAAATTACTGTCAAGCCTAATGATGAGATAGAACTTTATGTTTTAAGCAAAGAGGATGGTTTTGGAAGGATACGATTATCAAGGAAAAAAGCTTTACAGCTTATGTCTTGGGGGGTAATAAAAGAGTGTTTTAATGAAGGCAAACCTATTAACGGTTTTGTTACAAAGAAAGTTAATGGCGGATTTGAAGTAGACTTGAATGGTGCAAGAGCATTTTTACCATTTTCTCTTGCAAATACAGCACCAATTAAAAATCCAGATCTTTTCATAAATAGATACTACGACTTTAAAATAATCAGCCTCGAGGAGAAGAATTTTAATATTATTCTTGACCGAAAATCTTTACTTATTGAGAATATCGAGAAAAAAAGAGCAGAGCTATACGAAAAAATTGCAGTAAACACAATTATCGAAGGTGAGATCGAATTTGTTAAAGATGAAGGGGCAGTTGTTACTCTTGGAGCTGACATAAGGGGATTTTTACCAGCATCTAATATAGGATGGGGTAGAATTAAATCAGCAGGTAGCTATTTAAGAAAGGGTGATACCTTAAAATTAAAAATTACAGAGATAGAGAGAGAGAAGAACAAAATCATACTAAGCATCAAACACATGACCCCTGACCCTTGGGAAAATATTGCAAACAAATACCAAAAAGGCTCCAAAATAAAAGGGAAAGTTACATCTATACAAGACTTTGGAGTATTTGTAGAGCTAGAACCCGGAGTTGAAGGGTTGATACATGTATCAGAGCTATCTTGGAGTAGAAAGAAGATCAATCCCAATACAATATTTGAACAAGGTGAGATTGCAGAGGTAATGATAAAAGATATAGATGTCCAAAACAGAAGAATTTCCCTCAGTCTCAAAGCTATCATGCCCACACAATGGGAAATTCTCCAAACCAAATACAAAGAGGGTGACAAAGTAAAAGGAACACTCAAAACCATTACACCTTTCGGTCTTTTCATTGATATTGGAGAGGATGAGAATCTATTTATACACAAAAATGATATCCTTTGGTCTAAAAAGAGTATAGACCTTAAATCAAATTATAAAATAGGTCAGGAGATTGAAGCTGTAATATTAGAGATAGGGAAGGACAACAAAAAATTCAGTGGAAGCATCAAACACTTATCAGCTGATCCTTATAAGGCATTCTACAATTCCCACAAAGTTGGTGATGTTGTTGACTGTGAAGTATCAGGGATTGAAAATTTTGGGCTATTTGTTAGGTTATCTGACGAAATTGAAGGGCTTGTCCATATTTCACAGTTATCTCCTGAAAGAGTAAAAGACCCTGCCTCAATTTTCAAAATAGGAGATAAAGTAAAAGCATTAATAAAGAGTATAGACTTCGAAAACAGAAAGATATCTTTAAGCATAAGAGAGTTTATCGAGGGTGAAGAGAAGAAAGAGCTTAAAAATTACCAGAGTAACAACTCTTCAGCAGTAAAATTAGGGGAGATCCTAAATCAAGATAATAAATGATCTGGATAAATTTTCTAATATCTATATTAATAATTTTTTATTCAGGGAGGAAACTCTCAACTTACGGAGATATTATCTCTGACAAAACAGGCTTAGGTGGAGGATTTGTAGGGGTAATACTAATTGGCTTTATCACCTCCCTCCCTGAGCTTATTACAACCATCTCATCTGTCTCTTTAGTAAAAGACATTAACCTTGCATGGGGAAACATCTTAGGTAGCAATTTACTCAATATTACTGTTCTCGCTTTCTGTGATTTTCTGATAAAGAGGGGTAGTGTATTTAGAGTATTTGATAACGGAAATATATTGACAGGACTTTTCTCTATAATTATAACTGCTATTGCTTGCATCGGGATGATTACTGACAAAGATATTATATTTGCAGGCAATATAAGTATTTACACATTTATTGTATTTTTTATCTATATTTTTGGTTCTTATATACTTTACAGAAATGCTCTACACCAAAAGGACAACTCTCCAACTATACAAATAGAAAATTCAAGCAATCATATATCTACCCCCAAGTTGGCAATTCTTTTCCTTATAAATGCCGCTCTTATAGTGGCAGCAGGAGTAAGCATAACCTACACATGTGATCAAATCAGCAAAATAACAGGTTTAGGCTCAACTTTTGTAGGGTCACTATTTCTTGCTACAGCTACTTCTTTACCTGAGATAGTAGTTTCGGTTGTTTCTATAAAAATGGGTGCACTCAATTTGGCAATAGGGAATATCATTGGGAGCAATTTTTTTAATATTACAATATTGGGACTATCAGATTTCTTTTACAGAGGAGGCTCATTGTTTACATCCTCTGACAAAATAAATCTTCTCACATCAACTATTTTTATAATCAACACCAATATTCTACTTATAGGGATGCTACTCAAATCAAAGAGAAGATTCTTTAGATTAGGTATTGATTCTATCTTTGCAATATCCCTTTACTTTATAACATTTTACTATATATACAAAGGGATCGGCAATGCTTTATAATTTTTTCAATCACCCTATTGTTAAGATATTTTTTACTGTTCTATTTAGCTTTGGAATTTTTTTTATATCTCTTATACTTTTTTTATCTGCATTAATAAGAATTATAAATGACGATACCCCCCTAATTACTGAGCCCAACAGTATCGGGGTTATTGAGGTTACAGGAATTATTAATGACAGCAAGGATGCACTCGAAACTCTCTCCAAATATTCAGAAGATGAAAACATAAAAGCAATAATTTTCAAGATAAACTCACCCGGTGGTGGGGTTGTGCCATCACAAGAGATATACTCCGAAATATTAAAAGTAAAGGAGAAGAAGAGGGTATATGCATATTTTCAGAGTCTGGCTGCATCAGGTGGATACTATATAGGTTGTGCATGTAACAAGATAATTGCCAATCCCGGCACAGTGACAGGAAGTATTGGTGTAATAATAGAATTTACAAACTTTGAAAAACTATTTAACAAAATAGGTATAGATGCTGTTTTTATCAAAAGTGGGAAATTCAAAGACACAGGGAATCCATTTAGACCCATGACAGAGGATGAGAAGTTGTGGATCTCAGAAGTAGTCCAAAACATTTACAATCAATTTTTAAATGCTGTATCTGTAAATCGTAATATCCCTATAGATTCACTAAAAGAGATTGCTGACGGGAGAATTTTTACAGGGGAGCAAGCACTCAAATACAATCTTATTGATAAAATAGGAAATTTTAATGATTTAATCAGTATCATAAAAGCTGAACTAAATTTACCAGACAAACCTAAAATAATTTACATTGAAAAGAAGAGAGATCTTATAGGCAAGCTATTTGAAAACAGTGAAAAAGTTTTTTTAAAATTTTTAGAAAACAAATTATTATCTATAAATTACAATTTAAATTAGGAGGATGAATATGAGTTGCTCAAAAAAACCAGTTTGGGTTCCGTCAGAGGAGAGGATAAAAAATGCTAACATAACCAAATATACCAGTTATGTAAATAGCAGATATGGGAAAAATTTTAATAGCTACGACCAACTTTACAATTGGTCAGTTACTGATCTTGACAATTTTTGGGAATCAATAGCAGATTTCACAGGAATTAAATTTCAAAAAAAATATACAAAAGTGCTCGGCTCTTCAAAAATGCCACAAGCAGAGTGGTTTGTGGGTTCAGAGTTGAATTTTGCTGAAAATCTTCTCAAACATTCAGACAAAGATAAAACTGCAATAGTTTTTAAAGGTGAGAATCAGCCTATTGTTAAATACTCCTATAAAGAGCTTTATCAAATTGTCGCAAAACTTTCAAAAGCATTAAAAGATGCTGGAGTAAAAAAGGGAGACAGAGTTGCAGGCTTTATGCCAAATATGTCAGAAACAGTAATGGCAATGTTGGCAACTTCCAGTATAGGTGCAATATGGTCATCCTGTTCCCCTGACTTTGGATTTAAAGGTGTAATGGACAGATTTGGTCAAATCGAACCTACTGTTCTCTTTACTGCAAACGGTTATTTTTACGGCGGGAAGAAATTTGATTCACTTGAAAAGATTCAAACAGTGGTTAACGAAATAAAATCTATTAAAAAAGTTGTTGTTGTTCCTTACACCGAAAAAGACCCTGACATATCTAAAGTCAAAAATGGGGTTGTTTTTAAAGATTTTATAAACAATAATGCCACAAAAATAGACTTTGAACCTGTTCCATTTAATCACCCACTTTATATCCTTTACTCTTCAGGAACAACTGGGACACCAAAGTGTATCTGCCACGGAGTTGGAGGCACACTTATACAACATGCAAAAGAGCATATTATACATGCTGATCTCAAAGAGGATGACGTCCTTTTCTACTACACAACATGCGGCTGGATGATGTGGAATTGGCTTGTAAGTGGATTATTTGCAGGTGCAACAATCGTTCTTTACGATGGGAATCCTGCTTTTCCAGATATATCAGCTCTATGGAAACTTGCAGAGGAGGTTGGAATCACCATCTTCGGAACAAGTGCCAAATTTATATCCATCATGGAGCAAGAGAATTTTAAAGCTGAGGGAGTTTGTAATTTATCCAAAATAAAAACCATCTGCTCAACAGGCTCACCACTGACAGTTGAAAACTTCGAATATGTTTATACAAAAGTAAAGAGTGATGTCCTTCTTGCTTCAATATCAGGCGGGACAGATATAGTCTCATGCTTTGTTCTTGGATGCCCTACTCTACCTGTTTATCTCGGTGAGATTCAGTGTAGAGGTCTTGGTATGGCTGTTGAAGCGTGGGACGACAATGCAAAACCTGTAATTTCTCAAAAAGCTGAGCTTGTATGCGTAAAACCTGCACCTTCAATGCCTGTTTTCTTCTGGAATGACCCCAAATTTGAAAAATACATCTCATCTTACTTCGACTATTACAAAGATAAAAATGTATGGAGACATGGAGATTTTATAGAAATTACAAAGCATGGGGGGGTAATAATTTACGGTAGATCAGATGCAACTCTCAACCCCGGCGGTGTAAGAATAGGGACAGCAGAGATTTACAGAGTAGTCGAAACATTTGACGAAATAAAGGATAGTCTTGTTGTGGGACAAAATTTTCAGGATGATGTAAGAGTTATCCTCTTCCTAATAATGAAAGATGGTCATCAACTGACAGACCAATTAATATCATCACTCAAAACCAAAATAAGAACAGAGACTACTCCAAGACATGTCCCTGCTAAAATAATTACAATAAGTGATATCCCTTACACTCTAAATGGGAAAAAAGTTGAAGTAGCTGTTAACAAAATTATCAATGGTGGTGAAGTTACCAATAGGGATGCTCTTGCAAACCCTGCTTCACTCGATCTTTACAAAAATATACCAGCTCTTCAAAACTAACAGAGGTTGAAAAGATGCTATTAAAAATTTATGTTACTCACAAAAAAGGTGTCCTTGACCCACAAGGTAAAACAGTGCTCGATACATTACACTCACTTGGATATAAAGAGTTTGAGGAGTTAAGGCTTGGTAAATATTTTGAGATAAAGATATCAGACGATCTGACCGACAAAGAGCTGCTCAACAAAAAGATAAAAGAGATTGCAGACAAGGTTCTATCCAACCCTATTATGGAGACATACAGATACGAAATAGTAGATTAAATTTACAAATATATCCCCCTTTGCAAATATTTTTTGTAAAGGGGATATATCTTTTTATAAATGAAGCATAGACAAAGGAGTAGCCAATGAAATTTGGAGTAGTTACATTTCCAGGTTCAAATTGCGATGATGATTGTATAAATGTGACAAACAATATCTTCAATATACCAACAGATAGATTATGGCACAAAGACAGCAGAGATTTATCCACTTACGATTGCATAATCTTACCGGGTGGATTCTCTTACGGCGACTACCTCAGACCCGGTGGCATAGCAAAATTTTCACCAATAATCCAGAAAGTAAAGGAGTATGCAGATAAAGGTGGGTTGGTTTTTGGTATATGTAATGGCTTTCAGATACTTGTAGAGACAGGTTTGCTTGACGGTGTCTTATTGAGAAATAGCTCACTCAAATTTATATGCAAAAATGTTTACCTAAAACTTGAAAATAGCAATACACCATTTACAAACTCCTGCAAAAGTGTAATGAAAATCCCTATTGCACACAAAGATGGCTCCTTTTACTGTGAGAGTGACACACTAAAAAAACTCGAGGACAACAATCAAGTAATATTTCGATACTGCAACCAGAAGGGGATTGTTGATAGTGAATCAAATCCAAACGGCTCTATTAACTCAATAGCTGGTATCTGTAATAAAAATAAAAATGTTTTTGGTATGATGCCACACCCTGAAAGATGTTCAGAAGATATACTTGGCAACAGTGATGGCAAGCTTATATTCACTTCAATTATCAACTTTTTATCTAAATAAATAACACTCACATTTAATGATTGAAGCTATTAACATTGAAAAGAGTTACTTCCAGACAAAAATCTTTTCAAAAAAGAGAGTTGTAACTGCTTTAAAAAATTTTAACTTGAAAATAGAGAGAAACGATATTATAGGTCTCGTGGGTGAAAGTGGAAGTGGCAAGTCAACTGCAGCAAGAATTATTATAGGTCTTGAGAAGCCTGACAAGGGAGAAATACTTTTTTTAGGTCAAAATATATCCAATTACTCGAGCCAACAATTAAAAGAGTTTAGAAGGAAAACTCAATTTATATTCCAAAATCCTTATAGCTCTCTTAATCCAAGACTTAAAGTAGGCTATTCAGTTGAAGAACCCCTTATTATTCACAAAATATTTAAGAAAAAATTTGAACGGAGAGAGCAGGTTTTTGAAATGCTTGAAAATTGCGGATTAGAAAGGGAGTATTACGATAGATACCCTCACCAGCTAAGTGGAGGACAATCTCAACGAGCAGCAATAGCAAGAGCTCTCATATTAAAACCAGAGTTTATAATAGCTGACGAACCAACTTCATCTCTCGATATCTCTGTTCAGGCACAAATTCTTAATCTCCTCAAACAATTTCATCATAAATTCAATATTACAATGTTATTTATATCCCATGACTTAAGTGTAATAAGATTTATAGCAACAAAAGTTGCAGTTCTAAAAGATGGAGAGGTAGTAGAATTTGCAACAAATGAAGATTTTTTTAGAAATCCAAAGACCCAATATTCAAAAGCTTTACTATCCTCAATAGCAGGAAAAAATTAAAAAGTTTTTCAAATCATCAGAGTAGTAGTATAAAATTAGAGGAGTAAATATGAATAACCTAAAAAATAATCTCTACTTTACATACCTTATTTTAATGGCTATCCTTCTATGCTTCGGATTTTTAAATGTAATAGATTTATGGAATCCTGACGAACCAAGATATGTAGAAGTAGCAAGAGAGATGTTTGCTTTTGATAATTTTCTGGTGCCACATTTAAATGGTGCAATTTATGGACACAAACCTCCTATGTTTTTTTGGGCAATAGCAGGAGTTATGCAACTTTTCTCATCTGATGCTGAATGGGTGGTAAGGTTAGTTCCTGCCGCAAGTGGCTTTCTAATGGTTCTATTCACATATTTCTATGTATCAAAAGTATTTAACAGAAATGTTGCTGCACACTCTGCTATAATCCTCTTAACCACTGTGGGAATAACTAATTTATCAAGAAGGTGCAACATTGACACATTATTCTCACTATTTATACTATTAGCATTTATATTTATTCACCTCGGACTGATTGACACCCAAAAAAGGAGATTATACTTTTTAATCTCCTGCCTCTTTCAAGGATTAGGAGTCTTGACAAAAGGTCCTCTTGCACTGATTTTTCCACTTTTTACACTTTTATCTTACGCCTTTTTTACAAATGATAAAGATATATTCAAAAAAACTCCCTGGTTTTGGGGATTGGCAATAGCAATTTCAGTAATATTAGCATGGATACTCCCTGCTGCTATTGCAGGGGGCAAAGAGTATACATACGGGTTACTCTTCAAACACACAATTCAAAGATATGCCTCAGGGATAAGCCATCCTCAAAATTTTCTATACTATTTTTACTCTCTCCCATTTGATACCCTTCCATGGTCGCTGTTTCTCCCTTTTGTAATTGTAAAAGGTATAATGGACAGGAAAAAACCTTTAGACAAAAATTTACTATGGTTTATCTTATGGGTATCTGTAAATTTTATCTTTATGTCCTTTTCTACTGAAAAAAGAAGCCTCTATCTACTTCCACTATATCCTGCTTTAAGTGTGATTTGTGGTTACTATTTATCAGATGAAACATATCGTAGAGATAACTATCTCAAATTTGCATTTTATATAACTAACATATTAATATCCGTTACAAGTATTGCACTACTTATTTTCTACTACTTGAAAACAAAAACCTTAAACCCATATTTTATCACCCTCTCGTCATTAACTTTTTGGGTGGGGCTCTTTATGGTAAAATATCATAAAAACTTTAAAAATATTAGATTTATATCAACTGCCACAATAGTATGGATAACTTTTTTTAATGTATACATATTTATATTTCCAATATTCAACGAGAGTAAAAGTCCAAAAATTTTTATAGAGAAACTTGCAAAATATAATGTCCAGTGGGATAAAACTGCTTTTTTTAATTTTTACCATGCTGGACTAAACTTTTATCTCAAACAGAACACAGTTTTTCACACTACAGATATAAAAGAGTTATCAGATTTTGTAGATAAAAAGTTTACAACAATTATAGTAAAAAAACAGTCTGTAAAAGATGTAGAACCTTATCTTAAAAATTATCAATACAAAGAAACCATTGAGCTTGGCCACAGATACCTTTATATTTATATGTTAAAATAACCAATGCAAAATAGCTTCCGATTTTAATTTAAAAATTTTTTTTAGTAAAAAAGTATCTACAAAGTAATGGTAACTTTGAGCTTTTATGAAGTTGTGTCACTATACCCCATTATTTTTTTGTAAAATAGGAGATATTTCTCAACTTGTTTATCTTTAGAAAATTCACTATCCACTATTTTGAGACTTTCTTCTCCCATTTTCAGCCGCAGCTCTTTATTATCTATTAAGATTTTTAATTTTTCAGCTAACATCGGAACATTGCTCTTGGAATAAATAAAAAAACCATTTTTATCCTCAATTATTGTATCAATAAAAGAACCTCTCCTCACACCAACAACAGGTAAGCCACTTGCCATAGCTTCAAGGATTGCTCTACAACTTCCGTCACTCCCCCTATTTAGAAGAACAAATATATCTAATCCATGAAGTAGCTCTGGCAAATTCTCCCTCACATAACCTGTCCAGACAACATCAGAATCTATACCAAGCTTTTTAACATAAATTTTGAGAGAATCTAAAACCTCACCACGTCCAACAAGTATTAGTTTGATGTTATTATACCCTAATCTTTTTAAAGATTGAAAAGCATCTATCAAGTATTTATGACCTCGGCTCTCCTGAAACCTTGCAACCATACCTATCTTTATATATTCATCACCAATCCCATAATTTTTTATGAAAAAGTTACTTCTTCTGCTCTCACCACAAAATTTATTTTTATCAACAAATCCTTTTATAACTTCTAATTTATGAGAAGGAATTTCCATAAAAGAGAGAAGTAGATCTCTATATTCAGAGCAGTTTGTGATAATATAATCGTTAAAATTAAGTAAAAAAGAGCTAAAAATTTTTCTTTTCATAAATTTTTCATTATGAATGCTTCTCACTACTTTATAACTTGCACCTGAAAATTTTTTAATAAAAACAGCAAGTATATTTTCAATATCATTGTGGCAATGAATTATATCAGGTGTAAAATCTTTTACTATCTTAAACAGACCAAATATATCTCTAAAAAGAAGTATAGGATGGAAACCTTTGGGAAATTTGAGATCCTCTGTAAAATTTATACTATTTTCAATAAAGTGTCTCTTCAGACTCCCCTTATGAAAACTTCTAAATCCTATCATACTATCAAAACCTTTATCCTGAAGATACTTTGCAAGAGTAATCACATAATCTGTAGGACCTGTCCACTGATGTGCACTAATTAATTGTAATATTTTCAAAAACAACCCTTTCTATAAAAAAATTTTTATGCTAATAACACTTAAGTATGGAAATTGTAAAATTTTTGTTAATTCTAATACAATTTTTACTTATTTTGTCAAGTATTTTAGGGTTCCCCGGCAATTTAGTTTCAATTGTAATCCCTTTGATTTTTCTCACTTTTAAATTTATTACTTGGCAAATTTTTCTAATAATTGTATTATTAATTCTCTTTGGTGAATTAGTAGAATTTCTAATAGGTTATTTTAGCAGTAAATTTTTTGGGATATCAAATAGGAGCTTCTGGTTGTCAGTTGTTTTATCTTTTATCTTTGGTATAATAATGTCACCACTATTTTTTGGCATTGGTGCACTATTTGGAGTCTTTATAGGTGCTTTTAGCGGAACATTCATATACGAATATTCAACTACCAAAAATTTTGGTGTAGCATTTAAAAGAGGCTTCTTATCACTATTTAGCAGAATTACAGGGTGTATCCTGAAAATAACAATCGGGCTTTATACTCTGTTTCTAAATTTTAATTATGGATTCTAAAAAATGAACATTTTTATCACCCAAGATAAAATAAAAAAGAGGGTAAAAGAGCTATCTTTATTGATCAGTTCAGACTACCCAGACAAAGAGCTGATGCTCATATCAATCCTGAAAGGGAGTTTTATCTTTACTTCTGATCTTTTCAGAGAGCTATCGAGAGTAAAAAATAATATATCTGTTGATTTCATAAGAGCAAAAAGCTATTCAGGTAAACATTCCTCAGGAATTTTAAATATAGATGGTTCTATTCCTAATGTTTGCGGGAAAAATATAATTATTGTTGAAGATATATTGGATACAGGGTTTACTCTTGAACAGATTTACCATAAACTCCTCTCCCAAAAGCCAGAATCATTAGAGATAATTGTTTTAATAAATAAAAAAAGTTACGACAAATTGACCATCCCTATAAAATATTCAGGATTTACACTTGAAGATGACAAATTTATAGTCGGCTATGGGCTTGATTACAACGAAAAATATCGTGGATTACCTGATATTTATACCATAGACTGATTTTTAGGAGAAATTTTTGTGAGCAAAATTGTTTTTACTTTGGGGGGCAATAGAAGTGGTAAAAGTGATTTTACCCAAAAATATGCTGAAAGTTTAGAAGGTGTAAAAACATACATTGCTACAGCTATACCTTTTGACCAAGAGATGAAAAAGAGAATTGAGATGCACAGAGTAAAACGGGGTAAAAAATGGGATAAGCTTATCGAAGAACCTTACAAACTCCCATTTGTAGTATCAGACCTAATAGGTAAAAGTGATATTGTCCTAATTGACTGCATAACCATCTGGCTAAGCAATTTATTACTTAAAGATGAGAATAATATCTCTCTTATTTATCAAAAAATAGATGAATTGATTCTAAATATATCAAATATAAACTACAATTTATTTATTGTTTCAAATGAGGTTGGAATGGGGATAGTCCCTGAAAATAGATTAGCAAGGATTTTTAGAGATATTTCAGGAGTTGCAAACCAGAAATTAGCCGAGATATCAGATGAATTTTATATAGCTTTTGCAGGTTTCCCTTTAAGATTAAAATAAATTTCCCAGTGATAATACCCAAAATAAACTAAAACGACACTTTCGAGGGCAATTTGAAAAACATTCTAACAGCTTTCTCATTTCTAACAATTATCCCTGTTCAGCTACAATCTGCAACTGAGGATAATTTTAAAAAATCGTTCAAATTTTTCCCAATGGTAGGTCTTTTCCTCGGAATAATTTTTTATGGAGTAACTTTTATCCCTATTGGATATGAACTAAAATCATTACTGATCCTATTTTTATGGATAATATTGACTGGTGGCTTCCATCTCGATGGAGTTGCAGATGTTTTTGATGCAATTGGTGCTGTAAAAAATCGTGAAAGATGTTTCGAAATTATGAAAGATTCAAGGATTGGTGCAATAGGGGTAATCGCTCTTATCTCAGTAATTTTGTCAAAATTTATAATTATAAAAAATATCGTTCTCCTCAAGCCTATATTTATAATATTACCACCAATAGCAGGACGATTTGCTATAAATTTCATGGCATGGAGACTCAACTACGCAAAAGAGTCGGGACTTGGCAAATCTATTGCAGACAATACAGATTTCAAAACATTTTTATTCACTCTGATATTCACTTTGGTAACATTTATTATACTCTCTCCAAAAACCATCTTTGTTCTAATTGATCTACTCTTTCTACTTATCGCACTCTCTATCTTTGTTGAGAAAAAATTTGGTGGAGTAACAGGTGATATATTTGGGCTTTCAGTTGAATTATCTGAATTAGTTGTTTTATTTGGAGTGACAATCTTTGTTATCTGATGACTTAATCAAAAACCTTCAACTATTAAAAAAAGATGGGATACTTTTTCTCCCCAAATATACACCCGCTACCCAAGAAAAGATTGGTTTGGCCAAAACAGAATATCACACTACGGTTAAAACTTCTGAAAACATTGCTATTACAAAAGCTGATAAGATGGCTCAGCTCCAAGAGCAAATTAAAAATTGCCAAAATTGTAAACTTTCATCTTTACGGACAAATATTGTTTTTGGCGAAGGTAATCTTAATGCAGAGTTATTTTTTGTAGGTGAAGCACCGGGGGAGAATGAAGATCTTCAAGGTAAACCATTTGTGGGAAAAGCAGGAATTTTACTAACAAAAATAATTAATGCGATGAATCTCTCAAGAGAGGAAGTTTATATCGGTAATATAATAAAATGTCGTCCTCCCAAAAATCGTGACCCAGAAAATGACGAAATAGATGCTTGCATAAATATTATTCTGGCTCAGATAGATATAATAAAACCTAAAATAATCTGCACTCTTGGAAGAGTTAGCTCCAAAACATTACTCGCAACAGATGAAAAGATATCAAAATTAAGAGGTAAATTTTACGATTTTAGAGGTATCAAACTTATGCCTACCTTTCACCCTGCCCACCTTCTCCATCACCCTGAAAGTAAAAAACCTGTTTGGGAAGATATGCAGATGATTATGAAAGAGCTTTCTATCCCTCTCAAAAAATAATAATTTATTTTCTTCGGCTTATCTTTATCTCTCCACCCATACCTGAAAGGAGTATAGATTTGTCACCTTTTAATATTTTTACCCTTAACATCACCCTTTGTGCTACTTTTGTAAATTCACCTGCTGATATATCGCGGGGGACAAGTGCATAAGTTGCAGCAGTAGCAGGATAAATTTTTTCAACCTCACCCTCATAATGGATATCTGGATAAGAATCAACACTAAAATAGGCTTTACTCCCAATTTCTATCCCTTTTAACTTGGTCTCTTCAAGCCAGACTTCAACATATAAAAATTCGTTTCCAACAAGTGATAAAATAGGGTATCCACTCGCCACATTCATTCCAGTTTCAACAAATTTTTTACCTATCTTCCCTGAAAACGGTGCATATATTTGGCAGTAAGATATTGAATTTTGTAGGTCTTTATATTTTTCATCAAGAAGCTCTATCTGTTTTTGAATATTCTCAGCAGATTTAGTGATCTCACTTACCTGTTTAAAATCCTCCTCAACTATCTTGATACTTTTTAACTCTATCTCCAGCTTCTTTTGAATACTTTTTTTCTCAAATTCTAAAGCATTTCTCTTGCTCTCATAAACTTTAAGCTCTGTCTCTATCTTCTCATAATCTCTCTTTGCAACAGCCTTTTTCTCATAAAGATTTTTATACCTCTGGTAATCTTTTTTGAGCTGAATTATACTGCTTTCAACCTCTTTTATGTTGTAATCGAGAGCCTTAATTTTGTCTGCAAAATATTCAGTGCTCTTTACTGAATTTTCCCTTTTTAATTTTAGCTGTTTATCCAATCTACTCTTCTGAATTATAACCCTCTCATACTCTTTATTGAGTCCCTCTATCTGTTTACTGAGCTGACTAAGTGAATTTTTGTAATCAACAGGATCAATAGATGCAAGTAATTCACCCTTTTTAACAAAATCACCCTCTTTAAAATATATTGCATCAATTCTACCCTTTACTCTTTTGAAGCTTAGGTTTGAAATGTAGTCACTCCTGATGAACATAGCATCTGTAACAGCAAAATTTTTAGTAAAATTAATATACTTATAAACTCCAACCAGAAGAGTAGTAAAAAACAACGATAATATTACTAAAGCTATCCTTTTTTTCTTCATACTTTACCTCACTTCCTTCCCTACAACCCGTTCAATCATAAAAATTTTTTTTATAATGTTAAAATAGTTCGCCCTCTCTACCATCATAGAATCAGTCAGCATTGCCTCTGCATCAAGTAGATCTGAATTTTTCAAAAGACCCTCTTTATACTTGATCTTTACAACTCTGAAATATTCATCAGCACTATTTACAGAGCTTTTTGATAGAGCAAAATTAGATTTTGCAGTAATATAATCTTCATAACTCCTTTTTATAGCAAGTAAAATTTGAAGATAAACTTGCTCTTTATCCTTTTGAAGCGAAAATTTCCTCTCCTTTAAGGCATTTCTCTCCTTGAAAGTTTTATCCCAATCTATCTGAAATTTGATACCACCCTGAATGAAAAAACTACCTTTGTTATCAAGATCATCTTGTATATCTGAATAACTATAGCCGCTTGTAAGATATAATTTAGGTTTATATTCAGAGTTTTTTATATCTATAGATGAGTTTAACGCTTCAACCCTATATTCAAAATCTTTTAAGATAGGTCTATAACTCTTTGCAAGTGTATTTAAAAATTCAATATCTATATTCTTGTTTATGTCAAACAAAATATCATCTACATCAAAAGAATCATCAGGTTTGTCACCCATAATTACAGATAGATTACCCTTTGCAACTTTGATACTATTTTCTATCTCTGTTAATCTCTGTTTTGCTCTTTTAACCTTCACATCAGTCTGCAAAACATCAATTTGAGGAACAACCCCCTGCTCATAAAGAGAAGTTGCATCATTGTAATGTGCACTCAGTGCCTCAACCTCTTTGAGAAGTATAGACCTATACGCCTTTAACTCTAAAATATCTACATAAGCAATCTTGGAATTGTATATAATATCAAGCTTTACCTCTTGAAGCTCCTCATTTTTTGAAAGTTTTTGATAATTTGCATAAGATATACCCCCTGAAACAAGACCACCTGTATATAAATTTAACCTAACTCCTGTTGAAAGATTTATATAATCTTTCTCATTTAATAAGAATTTCTGTGTTCCTAATCCTGTATCAAACAAAACATTCTTCTCATCATTAAAAACATTGTAGTTACTATCAAAAAATATTGAAGGATACCTGAGAGATTTGGCTGCATCTTCTTTGAATTGGTAAGATTGTAACTCATGCTTCTTTGAATTTAGGATACGATTCCCCTTTAATGCTCTATCAACTGCTTCATCAATATTAAAAGAGTGCAAATTGGAAACAAAAAGTAAAATAAAAATTATGTTAATGGTAAATTTCATCAAATTCTCCAATCTTTATCTAAAAATGATTTAGAGTCAAAACCTGAAGGCAATTTGGATCTGATCTTAAGAGATATAAACTTATAAATAAAAGGAAGAGTGCTGTAAAATAAAAACATATATAAATAATATCTACCTTATCTTGAGATAGTATCAAACTATTATCAATAAGATATTCAGTAATTATTTTATTAACCCTCTATAAATACAGTAATATTTTTCTATCTATAAAATTGTAGGAACAATATATGGGTATTTGGATATTACTTATCATTAACTCCTTTAATATCTTTTATAATAACAGAGTAATGGCAATCTGTCAATTTGTAGATATCCATCAAAGATATTTAACTTTTTGAAAAATAAAAATATTAATATTAAGATTATTGAAATAGTTTATTGACAATTATTTCACATTTATATATATTTATTTATGTATTTAATAAACGGAGATACTCAATGAATCCATACAATTTTGACAATGCTCCATTTGGCTTTGCTTTATGTGAATTGATTTATTATCAAGATGTCGATAAATTTGATTACACGTTTATCTCTATTAACAAAGCATTCGAAGATTTACTATCTTTGGATTACAATCAGATTATCAACCAAAAAGCATCAGATATTTTTAAAATGGTTAAGAGCAACCACCTTGACTTCATTAAAGATTATGTTCAAATAGCACAAAATGGTGGTTCAAAAACTGTAGAAAACTATTTTGGTGATAGTAAAAAAATTTTTGATGTTTACATATATTCTTACGACAAAAATATCTTTGCCACCCTTTTTATTGATATTACACTAAAAAAAGTTAAGATATCAAAGAATATTCACTCATATTCAAATCTCCTCAAAATTCACAGAAATCAACTCTCATTCAAAAATAGGGTATTTGAGAGTTCCCGTATCCCAATTATCATAATGGACAAAAAAACTTTTAAATATATAGATTGCAATCAGGCTGCAGTTAACATCTATGGATACACCTCAAAAAGTGAAGTACTTGGAAAAACTCCTTTAGATGTGTCAGCCCCCATCCAGTATGATAACACTCCTTCAAACCAAAAAGCACTCTACTACATCAATAAAGCATTAAAGGACGGTTCTGTTGTTTTTGAATGGAAACATATGAGAGATGATGGGACAATCTGGGATGCTGAAGTCCATCTACTAAAGTTTACTTGTGATTCCAAAATATTTCTTCAATTTTCACTGATAGATATCACAGAGCGTAAAAAATTTCAAAACGCCCTGATTCAAGAGAAAGAGCGTTTATCTGTCACACTAAAAAGTATTGGCGATGCAGTTATAACAACAGACAACAATGGCAGAATAATATTAATGAATACCATTGCTGAAGAGCTCACAGGTTGGAAGCAATCTGAAGCTTTAGGGGCTCAATTTGATCAAGTAGTTAATTTTATTGATGAAAAATCATCAACTATCTCTGACAATCTAATTAATAAAGTAATTAACACAGGTGGTGGGATTGATTTTGTAAACAATACAATAATCTGTTCAAAAGGGAACATAAAGAGATTTGTAGAGTATAGTATCTCCCCTATTAAATTTGAAAATAGCATCATAGGGACAATTATAGTCATAAGAGATATTACAAATAGGAGAAAATTTCTTGAAACAATCCAGAAAGCACAGAAGATAGAATCTCTTGGGGTTTTAGCTGGAGGTATTGCCCACGATTTTAACAATCTTCTAACCGGAATATTTGGTTACATTGGGATAGCAATACTAAATACAAAAGATAAAAAAGTTAAAGATTCTTTACAAAAAGCATACAATACTATTGAGCAGGCACACTCTCTCAGTAATCAGCTCATTACATTTGCCAAAGGTGGAAAGCCACACAAAAATCATGAGCCACTTTCACCATTTTTAGAAGATACTATAAATTTTGCATTAAGTGGTTCAAATATTACAGCTAAATTCAATGTATCTCCGGATCTTTTTCTAAATATCGACAAAAATCAGATTGCACAAGTTATAAGCAATATAGTTATCAACGCCTGTCAAGCAATGTCAAATAGCGGAGAAATTGTAGTTACTGCAAAGGAGCTCTATATCTCTGAAGATCGCAAACCTCTCCTCAATAAAGGGAAATATGTAGTTATATCGATCAAAGATACAGGCATCGGGATACGAAAAGACCTTATAAACAGAGTTTTTGAGCCTTTTTACACCACCAAACCAAAAGGACATGGACTCGGACTATCTATGTGCTACTCTATAATAAAAAAACATAATGGAATCATAGAAATAGAGTCCGAAATCAATAGTGGAACCACTGTATCAATATTTCTACCCTCTGCAGATAAATTAGAAAACAGTGATAAAAAACTAATCTCCCCAAAAAGTAAGAAACATCTTAAAGGTGGTAAAATTCTTGTTATGGACGATGAACTCTTCATGCAAAACATCTTATCAAAGATATTGAATATATTAGGATTTCAAGTTGTCACTGCTTCTGAAGGTAATACTGCAGTAAACAAATTTTTAGAAGCAAAAAATAACAATGTCCCTTTTGATGGATTAATATTAGACCTGACAATTCCGGGAGGCATAGATGGTGTGACTACCCTAAAAAAAATCAAGGAGATTGATGATAAAATAATTGCTTTTGTAATTAGTGGTTATAGTAATCACCCTATACTATCAAATCCGCAAGAGTATGGCTTTACTGACATCATCAAAAAACCATTTACGATAGAGGAGATAGAAAAATTATTTAAAAAATATTTTTAAAAGTTAGATTACTGTTTTTCTACCTGAATTTTTGGCAAAATAAAGATTTTTATCAGCAACTAATATCATATTGTCTATCGAAAAACTACTCTTCTCAAATTCTAATGAATCAGCTATCCCAGCACTAAATGTAAAGGTTATACTATAATCTTTGAAAGTAAAAGTTTTACTTTTTATAATATTTAGGATACGCAAAATAACAGATTTGGCAGAACTCTTGTCAGCTTCAGGAAATATAATGAGGAACTCCTCACCACCATACCTTCCTAATGTATCGTAAGGTCTTATATTTTGAGCAATTATTTTTGTAAACTCTTTCAGAATAAAATCACCAGCCTGATGCCCAAATTTATCATTTATTTCTTTAAAATAGTCAATATCGAGAATTGCAATAGCAAAATATCTTTCAGTCCTGATAGATTGCTCAAATAACTCATTCAGCCTGTCAAATAGATATCTCCTGTTAAAAAC
>DYJV01000176.1 GCA_020722945.1 Candidatus Methylomirabilis sp.
AACATTAAAAATTTAAATTCTACACTTTTTCATTCTTTTTTTACAGGGACATTATTTATCTTTACTCTACTTTTATTTTTTAATTGCTCAAATTATCTTTAAAGTCAAAACATAAAAAATATTCATAATCGTTTAATTTTATCCTCTCAGGAGCCATCTTTTTGCATATATCAGCAGATTGTTCACATCTTTCATAAAACCTGCATATCTCACTACTGTAAGAGAAGATATTTTTAACATTACCCTTTATCTGTGGCAGTCTATCTTTATGTGCATCTATTGGTGGCATACATTTAAGCAGAGCTTCTGTATAAGGGTGCTTTGGGTCATCAAATATATTTTTTTTCCTCCTATTCTCTACAATCTTACCTGCATACATTACTATGACATTATCAGCTATCTCTTTTACTATTCTAAAATCGTGAGTGATGAAAATTATTGAGAGGTTGCTCTCCTTTTTTATCTCCATAAGAAGATCAAGAATGCTCCTCTGAATAGAAACATCAAGAGCCGTAGTAGGCTCATCAGCTATAAGTATTGATGGTGAGCACGAAAGAGCAATAGCTATCATCACCCTCTGTATCATACCTCCACTCAATTGATGAGGATACGAATCAAAAATTTTTTCAACATTGTTGAGCTTCACTCTTTTTAGAAGATCAAGTGAGAGAGTTTTACTATCTTTTTTTGAAAAATTTTTATGGGTTTGGATGGTTTCTGTAATCTGATCACCGATAGTCAAAACAGGATTCAATGAATTCATAGGGTCCTGAAATATCATAGCGATACTCCCCCCGCGGATTTTACTCATTTCACTCTCTTTAAAAGAGAGGATATTCTCTCCTTTAAAAATTATTTCACCAGAAACTATTTTACCCGGTGGATTAATTAGATTAAGTATAGATAGTGCAGTAACACTTTTACCACAACCTGATTCACCTACTATTGCAACTGTCTCACCATCGTAAAGATCAAAACTTACATCATCAACAGCTTTCCCAACTCCTTGTGAAGTATAGAAGTAAGTGCTTAAATTTTTTACAGATAACTTTTTATTCATATAAATTAACCTTTTTTTAATAAACGATTATA
>DYJV01000021.1 GCA_020722945.1 Candidatus Methylomirabilis sp.
TTATCACTTCATATCTTCTTTGTCAACTAATTTTTTTTATTTTTTTTAAAAAAATAAAAAATCTATTTATTACAAGATATTATTAGTGTAAATTTTTATTTGACTCCACATAAAGAAAATGAAGATGTCCAAGAACAAGTCTCTCCATCAAAAGCAGAATTACAACTATCCTGAGAATCAAACTGAGCACAATTAATTAGGCACTCTTTAAAAACACCAAAAAAATCAAGATCTTTTTTACAATTTTCATTTGAAGCACACTCTGATTCAGTCAAACCTTCACAAACAGGAGGCTCAATTGGGGCAGGAGTAGTAGCAGTTACAGTAACCTCATAAGCATTATATTTAAGTTCTTTGTTACTATTTCTGTAACCGTAATAAACATCAAAACTCATCCCACTTGCTTCAGAAAAATCTAAAGGGTTGCTTAAAATATCAAAAGTCTGCGTAGCCGATAATGTAACAGACTTGGAGGGAAACGGAATAGCGATGTTAAATGACTTTAGATTTACCATCATAACGAGATTAGCTTCTTGACCAACATCAACAGTTGGAACATTTAGTTGTGGCTGCATCATCACCTGATCGCATGCTACTACTTCAATAGAATTCTCAGAAGGATTAGGGAGTGTATTACCAAATTGAAAAAGAACTGCATCAAGTGGTGAAGCAGGTGCTGCACTGCCACAGGTGTAAGTTCCAGCAAATAAAACACCAAATGAGAGTAACATAAAAATAGCTAAAGAAAAGATAACAAATCTAAATTTCATAATAAAACCTCCTATTTTTTTGAAATACTTTTACTATATAAATATAATCAAAGTAAAAAATTATTTCAAGAATAAACGTTGAAATGTATATCAAATTTTAAAGAGGATTAATTTAAAATCACTCTCACACCATCTTTTAGCTCTATATCTTTATACTTTATATTTGATGATTTTATAATCTTCACCAAATCATCCACAGTATAATTTTTTACGATGAGATGGAAACCACTTTTATTGATACGATAAATAGAGAATGAGATATTAGACTTTTCAAGGATATAGAAGATATGAGATATATCTTCATAATTTTGTGAATTATAAATAATTAGAGGGATTTGGGTCACTCTCTTGCTATAATTATTACCAACAGATTTACTGCTCTCATTTTTTAAAAACTCTTTTAACTCTGCAAAAAAATTTACATTAAAATTAAATGTAGAATTATTGTCAGTTAGATTCGAAAATATCTTTGCTGATTCTTTGAAGGTTTTCAATAAATTGTTATCTTCAGAATATACATTTATATCAAAAGAGAGATCTTCGATCTTTTTACCAATACTATAAACTTCATTTACCTTAATTTTTTGGTATATAAATTTCAATTTTAAACTTTGATCAAATCTTTTACTCTCATTAGAACCATTACTAATATTTACAACAATATCATTTATCCCCTTTAGCTCATCATAGATACTCCTTTCACAAATATGATCAACCTCAGAGATACCTGTAATATTGTCATGTTTGAAACATGAGATAGTAACATAATATTTTTTGCTGCTATAATCTATTTTAAAATCATCAATAATTTTTGATACAGATATATCTATTTTCAATGTTTCATTTAGAATGTTGCCAACTTGTTTCTCCTCAACTACTTCATATCCAGATATATATTTAGAAGGGTCAGCTAAAATTTTGGCAGCAATCTCTTTATCCAACTTCAATTTATCAATCAAGAGAGACATCCCTTTTTTAAGTGCATCATTAACAGCATCTTGACGATTTAGGGCTACATCTTGAGTGAGGACACTCAAACCGGTTACTTCAAATGATTCTATATCGCCTGATGCCAAGATATTGAAAGAAAATGCCAATATAAAAAATAGAATTAAAATAAAAAATTTAGAATCAGATAAAAAATTCACTCAAACTCCTTATATAATTCTCTACATATGGGAAAATCTTTGAATTTTTCAAAAGAAAAGAGTTAGTGTAAAACATTAATATGTAAGATATCCCAAAGAGTATAAAAGTAGCTTTCAGAAAACCAAATATCAAACCTAATAACTTATCAAGTGCTGAAAATATTGTGATTTTCTCTATTGCTGCCATAATAAATTTTTTTAGGTACAAACCTGCTAATATAAAAATAAACAACAGAACAACCAATATCATAATCTTAATTTCTATTTGGAATATATAGAAAGATTCTATCAAGATAAAAGATTTTATAGAAATAAAAAAAGAGCTTACTATAATCAACAAAGAAACAATAGAAGAGAAAAACCCTTTATTGAAACCATTAATAAGAAAAAAGAGATAAAGTAAAATTATTATAATGTCAAAAAGGTTTAACTGAGGTAACATCATATCACTTCTTTATAATTTGAAGAAGATGCTTCTCAAAATTAATATTGAAAATATTATTAGTTGAGTAATCTTTATCTGAAAATTTGCCATCAAGAATAATATTTTTGTAATCTTTGATATCGAGACTTCCATATAAATAAAAAGAGAAATCTTTACCCATTAGATTTATTTTAGAGAAAGTTAACTTACTCTTTTCAGCAGAGAATAAACCTTCAGCAGAGTTAAAATTAAGTGAATCTTTATGATCCAAATTGAGACTTTTCCCAGAAATATCAATATTAAATATACCATTCATCTTTAATGTGTTGGTTAGGTTAGAAATTTCAACACCATTAACATTAAAATCCTCAATAAAAAAGTGCCCTTGACCATTAGAAAAAAGAGTATCAGCCCCCTCACCTATAAATGACAAATTGAACCTTCCATCAAAAAAAGCATTATAATCAAAAATTTTAAGTAAGTTTTTGATATTTATATTGGTTATCTCTGCAGCTACCTGAAAATTTTTATCGGTAAGATAGGTGAACATAAATTTCCCTTCCCCTAAAGCAAAATTTAATTTATCAATATTAATTTTTTTAGGTTGATAATTAAAGTGTGATTCGAAGTTGTCAAGGAGTATATTATTAACCTTAAAAGTTTTGAAGCTAATTTTACCATTACACTCCTTAATATAATCTCTTAGTAAACTAAGTTGAAATTTATCGGTCTCTAATGACTCACCATTAAAATTTATATTAGCTTTACGAACCCCAGATTCATTTGAAATTAGCAAATCAAATATTAGAGCAGTAAATTTAAAATTTTTAAAGATAAATGATACAGGTTCATTAGCAATAAAATTTAAGTTATAAAGAGAGGAGGAATTGGTTTCACCATTAAAAACTATCTTTTGATTATTGGGTAGGTGGATAACTCCATCTTTTAAGAAAGTTGTATCGTTACTCTTAGATATATCAACCTCAACAAGGTAATCTAAATAATTTAGTTTAAGATTTTTCTTAAATTCAGATTTAGATTTAATACTACCTGAAAATATTATCTCACCTTTAAGTGAATGGATATTAAACTTGTCCGGAGATTCAAAATCGAGAAGATTAGCTATACTCTCTAATGATAAATTATCAAATGAATTTCTTATATTAACTTGAAAATTATCTGAGATTCTACCAGTAGATTTGATAGGGGTCCCATTTAAAAAAAAGTTTAATTCAAAAATAAGATGGTCTTTTTTGAGAGATACCTCTCCAAAACATTTTTTAATAAGGATATCTTCATAGTAAAATGTAAAATCTTTAAAAACAACCTTTTTTATAGGTAGTAGTAAATTGTAGTTATTGATTAATTCGCCAAGCTTATCGGAAAAATTTTTTGATATAATTGCACTGTTTATATAGGCAACATTATTAAAAAAATCGATCTTGATATCTTTTGCATAAAATCCCTCTGAATAGAGTCCTTGAAGCTTTAAGTGAAAAGGATTTAAAATATTAAAATCTGAATTAGAAATATTTAGGTTCTCTTTAAATAATAGATAAAAATATCCGCTGAACTTTTGATAAGAGTATTTGGGTAGTGTAGTAATCTTAAAAAAAATAAAGATAACTGGAATAATTAAAATAATAATAGCAATTTTCTTTTTCAAAATATTATCCTAAAAAAAAAGCCACCTTTTTTATAAAAACAGATGGCTTTAAAAGATGATTTCTTAAAATTGATTAACTATTTACCATCAGTAAGCGACCATTTTCCACGTGTCTTAGCAAATTTTACTGCTGCTGCTTTATCATTTGGAGAAAAACTTCTATTTATAGCAAGAACTTGATTTGGGAAAATTAGATCTGGATCTTTAATAATCTTTTTGTTAGCTTTGTAAATTAAAGGCCACATAAAAGGATCACTATAGATATCTTTATAACTTGAAATCTTCCACAAACACTCACCCTTTTTAACTTTGTAAGAGCTTGTAAGTGTGTCTTTTTTAACTTCTGCAGGTTTTACTACAGGTTTTACTACAGGTTTTACTACAGGTTTCTCAGCTACTTTTTCTTGTTTTGCTGGAGGTGTAGGCTCCTCTTTTTTTACAACTTGTTTTTTACAACAAGCAGCAAATATAAATAATCCACAAATCAGAACAACTAAAACTTTTGAAACTTTCATTTTTTACTCCTTTCACAATTAATAAAAATTAAGATAAAATTATTATCTCCATTTTGGGAATATATATAATCTGTATTTTTTTGTCAAATGAAATTTATAAACAATTATATTTTAATGTGTAACTTCTCAATACTACTGTAAATATTATAAAAATTAAAAATTGAAATATACTACTTGCACACTTAAAATAAGATTTTTATAATTTACTTACTGTATCTAAAAAATCTAAAGTTTTATAGTATCTTAAAAAACAAACTATCTTGACTTTATGGCATCCTAATGGTAATAAATGTTCATGCCTCTATAGCTCAGGCGGATAGAGCAATGGATTCCTAATCCATGTGCCGCAGGTTCGAGTCCTGCTAGGGGCATATTTCAATATCACACAAATCATACCCAATTTTCAATAATTAAGCTGCCACATAAAATATCTAAATGGTAGACCATCTTACTTATTTAAGCTCTATCATAAAAAATGGAAACATTTAAGAGCAATCTTTATATTGCTCTTAAATTATCCGTTGATGCTTATTAAAAATTTATCTCTCATTCGCCATTTTAATAATATCACTTTCTGATAAAAGTTTATCACTGACACCTGAAAGATACTGTAGCCAATTCCACCTATATATATTCTGCTTCTCATTAACTCTGACAATTTCATCGATGGTTTTCTTGTCTCCTGCAAATTGAGCCATAAGAGTTACAATATCTCTAAAAGATGCTGGATTTTTGACTTCACCTTTTACCTTTTTAGGATTTGGATATATACTCTCATAATCAGGATTAGCAGTAATATCTATTCCATTATAAGGCTTTCTTACAAGTATAGGCCATGCTCTTGACTCTACCATCATCTTTGAAATATCAAAAGTTAAATCATCATTCATTAATCCTTGACCAGTAGGGCATGTTGAGAAAAACTCAATAATTGAAGGTCCCTTATAAGCAATAGCCTCTTTTAATATTTTAAGAGAGTAAATAGGATCATGAATGGATAATCTCGCTACATAAACCCCTGGAATCGCAATTGCTTGAGCAACCAACTCTTTATGGAAATCTTCTTTCCCTTTCAACTCCAGACCATATGGAGAGGTGGTTTTGTTAGAACCAAATCTGCTTGCTCCAGATTTTTGGAAGCCTGTATTCATATATGCTTCATTATTGTATATAACCCAAGTAATATCTTGATTTTCACCTAACGCAAAATTCAAACCTTGATTCCCTATATCGTAAAAAGCCCCATCACCGCCAAAAACTATAACTTTAGTCAATTTATCTATATAATAATTTCTAAACGCACTAAAAAGAGAGATACGAGTTCCGAGAGCAGCAGCACTTGCAGTTCCAAAACCAAAATGTCCACTTGGGTAAACTCTTGAATTAAAAGGGTTGGAAAGACATGATACTTCTGCACACCCTGTTGCATTAATGGTGTAAATATAAAAACTATTCTCAATCATATGCTGTATCCCTTTTGCATGAAAACGCTGAATTAATTGAGGTAAAGATTTATAAGTTTCTTCAATAATTTTAGGATTTTCCCTAACCATTTCAGCAGCAGTAAAAACAAGATTCTCTATCACACCCTCTCCACAACCGGGACAAAGTGAGTGTCCACCGGGTAAAAATTTCTGTCCAGAGTATTTTAGCATAACCTTTTGCAGTATTTTGCTCTCATTAACTTCAGAGGCCAAAGATGTTGATATATCAAGATCTTTTATACTTTGAGGGGTAAAATCAGATGTAAAATTTACATCATTTTTATTTTTTAATATCAGTGCACCAAATTTACAATTTTTTACACAAACTCCGCAACTTTTACAATAATCAGAATCTACATTAATATTAAAAAAAAGTTCTCTATCTTCTTCAGATGTTTTACCGGTAAATCTCTTATAATTTAGCTTTTGGAAAAGTTTTTTAACTGAATCCGGCAATTTTAGAAAATCTTCAGATTTCAATATAGTAGTTCTCAGTGCATTATCTGGACAACCTATTACACATAATCCACAATTAACGCATTTCTCAGCCTGAAAAACAGGCAGTTCTGACCCTATCAGATTTGTTTTGTTAAATTTTGAAGTTTTACCTGGAATTATATTTAAAAAATCTTCCCATGGAATATCACCACCATTTTGAACAGGAATTAAAACTTTATTAACAAATCTATCAAAATATTTCTCTCCATAAAGATTAGGAAAATCAATAGTTGCAAGTTCATCATCAGTTGAATACTCAACTTTATCTATGTAAAATTTTAACTTTTTAGGTGTGCTAATTTTGTTTAAATTATCAGTTGTAGTATTTGCATCTCTAATTTCAAGTTTATCTGAGGATGGTATTGAAGTAAAAGGAATATTCAGAAGAGAAAGATTTTTTTCAACAACTTGAGGTTTCTTATCTCCAAACTTTTGAAGAAGCTCCTCTTTAAAAATTGATAAGAATTTATCTTCCGGTAAAATTTTAACAAAGTGATTAATAATACCAAGCATTGGTGTCCCCGGTAAATTTTTCTTTAAAACAGAAAACACAGCAGAAGTAGCATCAAAAATGATTAAGTTAAATTTATTATCATTTAATATATTTTTTATGTTAGCAGATACCGATTTCATAAGATTTTCTACATCTTTTGCAGTATTAACAAGGAGATATCCACCATTTTTTATAGATTTAAGAAAAGGAACAAGTGAATCATCAATAAGGTATTTATCATTAAACACTCCCAGTATCTCTATCTTTGTTAAATTAGAGCAGTTTCTAATCGGAAAATCAGAAACCCTCAAACTCATTACAACCATTCCACCTTTCCTTGAAGCACCATATTTTGCACTTGTCTGAACATATTTCCCAGATTTTGCAATTATTTTTGCAAGCGTTTCCTGAGAAGTTTTGACACCTTCTGCTCCTATGCCAACAAAGGTGATACCTGTCTCCTTCTCCTTAAAATCTTCCTTTTTTACAGGAGTAATAGAGTTGATCCCAGATATTCCAACATAAAAATTATTTTTAGGTTTTTGGGATAGCATATTTTCAATAATTCCAATACAATCTTCAATACTAAAATTTTGACTACCAAGGCCATAAACACCACTCACTATTTTAGGAGTTACATTGACAAAATTTGCAGCTTCATTAACATCTTTAAATAAAAATTTCTCATTTGCCTGAGCAACTTTTTCAAGAACAGTAATAACTTTGGCACTCTGAATGCCAAAAGCTATCTCCTCTGTGCAAGAGGGGTAAAATAAAACAGGTCTTACCAAGCCAACTAAAACTCCCTTACTCCTGTAATAATCAACAACCTCTTTCATTGTTTCAGCACCTGCTCCCATCATAACAACTACAAACTCTGCATCCTCTGTAAAATAATTTTCTACAACATCTATATTAGTGCCAAGAATTTTGTTTGCTATATCCATAACAGCTTTAACATATTTTTTAACATTTTTAAGTGCATAGTCTTGCTTAACTTGCGTAGGCATAGTAACATTTATATCTGTAAAAGTCCCCATTAGAACAGGATTTTCAAAATCAGTTTGAAACATACGATTGGGAGAACCAACAAAATATTTCAAAAATTCATCTGATAAAACTTTAACATTTTCAATGCTGTGGCTTTTAAGGAAACCCTCTCCAGCAATGATTGCAGGAAGCATCACCTGTCTCTGCTCAATAGCTTTGCATACTAAAGGAATTAGGTAATGCATCTCTTGATTGTTGCTGCTCATAAGTAAAACCCATCCAGTCCCTCTTGCTGCATAAAGATCAGCATGACTATTATGAATACTCAAACCCCCTTTATTTACCTCTCTTGTTTGGAGAGTCATAAGAGCTGGGAGTCTTTTACCTGCTATTGAAAACATATTTTTAAATTTGTATGTTAATCCTTGGGAAGAGGTGTTATCAGCAAATCGTCCACCCTGAGAAGCAGCTCCTTCAAGAAAAGCCATAGCACCCAACTCACTCTCAGGTTGAAAATAAAATATCTTTTCACCATAGACATTAACAAAACCATCTGAATAAGCTTTCGCCATACCCTCTGCAATAGGCGTTGATGGAGTAATAGGATAACCAACCAACCCTGTCACTAATCTTTTAAGCACATTCACAACCACACTATTCCCGTCACCAATAAAGTCTTCCTGCTTTTTTAATGCTAAAAAATTCTCTTCCCCAATTTGTATTTTCAAATCTTCAATAAATTTAGATGAGTCAAAGAGATATTTACCATTAAACCTATAATTAAAATCGTAATCAAAATTTATTTTTTTTAGCATTGGCTACTCCTTTATGTTTTTTGTATACAATAATCTTAAAAATTAATTATGCCATACAAAAACAATATTTGCAACATATTTTTAAGAACATTATTTTAAAAAATTGTATACAAATGCTTAATGCTTTGTATACTGTATACAATTTTTATAATTACACTCTTCTTAAGTTAAAAATTAAAGTAATATAAAAATTTTATCTTGACTTTTTATGTCACTACTTATAATTTTTAACTTAAAATTATTTTTAACTGATTAAAAAGGATAAAATAACAATAGATGAAAATATTATCTTTATGCCACACATTCTTCCTTGATAAATTAAGAGAAGTATACGACATCTACAATATTGGATTTTACGATTACAATCAGAGAAAGATAGATATAAAAATTTATGACATAAATGAAATAATAAATTTAGCACCTTGGAAACCTGACCTAATATTTATTGGAGACAACAGCTTCCCTATACTTTTCACAGGACTTGAAAGTATCGACATCCCAACCCTTTGGTATTCTGTTGACACCCATCTCCACCAATGGCATATATTCTACTCAGGTATTTTTGACATTGTCCTCTTTGCACAAAAATTCCCTTTAGAAGATACAATAAACTACAATTTCAATAATATAAGGCTCTGGTTCCCCCTTTACTGCAACCCTGATATTCATAAAAAATTAAATTTAACAAAAAAATACGATCTATGTTTCATCGGCTCTCTAAACAAAAATTTAAATAATGACAGAGTTAGCTTTATTAGTAGATTAAAAAATAAAATTGATAATTTTTATGTTGGCGAAGGGGAATTCGTTGATAAATTCAATGAATCTATATTAGTTTTAAATCAAGCTGCAAATAATGATATAAACTTCAGGACTTTTGAAGCTATGAGTTGTGGCTCTCTGCTATTGAATGAGAGAATAGTTGCAAATGGATTTGATGAGATTTTCAAGGAAAATAGAGATATGATCTGTTACAACAGAGATAATATCGACGAAATCATATATAAGGTAGAATATTTTACCAAAAACATTGATGAAACCAATGAAATAGCAGCAAACGGCTACAATTTGGTCAAAGAACAACATACTATTTACAATAGAAGGGATCAATTTATAAAGTTAATAAACTCTTTAAATTTAAACGAACTTAAGATTAAAAGACTCAGCAACGTCAAAAATATAACATTTTATCTAAAAATGGCATATATAGCAGCTTCTGAATCTTACTCACCACACCCAATATCTGATTTTTACATAGAAATGGCACAGAAATTAAAATAATTAACTCGGTCAATTAACTTTTCTTATAATTTTTTACCAATTATATTTTACTTCTAATATCCACAATTCCCCTTATTCTTTCTAAATTTAAAGAATTTATTCTTGACTTATAGAATATACTTTTGCTATATATATATATTTATTTATATATTTTTTAATAGCTTATATTGATATCTTCAAAAAAGATATCGATTAAAATTATAAAAGGAGGGGAAGATATTGAAATTCAAAAAATTCTTAATCTATTTTTTAACAGTTTATTTTATGGCACTTACAAACCTCTGGGGTGATGAGGGGAAAGATCTTTTTATAAAGAATTGTGCAAATTGCCATAAATCTGGTGGTTCTGCACCAGTAATCAATCCTGCAGATAAAGCAGGGGAAATTTGGAAGAAATATTTTTCAAGGGGGAGACACCCTGACAATGAAAAGATGATGTCTTCTATAGGAGAAGAGAATTCAAAAAAAATATTAAATTATCTAATGAACAATGCTGCTGATAGTGAGCATCCTGAAGCAGCAATTATCCCTAAATAAAATATAGAGGAGTATGAGATGAATTTTAAAAAATTTTTCGTAATTTTATTTTCTTTATCTTTATTTTTATTTTCAGCTAACATTTATGGAGACAATGAAAACATAACAATCCCTTTAAAAGATTATAATCTCCTTATTGAGAAACTTGAGAAACTTGAAAAAAGAGTTGAAACAATAGAAAAAGAAAATCCTAACCAAACCCAGATTGAAGACAAAATAGAGAAAGTTGAGAAAAATATCAAACAGGTCAACAAAGATATAGACAGCATTTACAATACTGTAGATAAAGTAGAGACCAAAACCTTAAAAGACAGGATTAATCTATCGGGTGAATTAAGAACAAGAGTGGATAATTATAAAGTTAACGACAATATGCGTTTTGATTATAAAACATATATGAAAGAGTATATGAATGGGGTTATGCAAAATCAGATGATGGCTGACCCATATTACTGGACAAAATATTACAAAAAAGAAACTATCACAAACAACAATAGCTGGTCAAACAGACTCCGTCTAAACCTTGATGCTGAAATCACAAAAAATCTTAAATTTACTGGAAAAGCAACAATGTATAAAAACTGGGCAGATAGTGATAGATTTGTAATGTATACTGACCCCAATAGAAGTAAAACTCCAAGTGACACTACAATAAAATTAGAAAGAGCCTATGTTGATTGGGTAATACCTAATGATATTATCCCATTTTCAATTACTTTTGGGAGACAACCATCTTCCGAAGGTCCACCTTTTGAATTTAAAGAAAATAAAGAGCGTCTATCCACATACCCATCTCTTCTGTTTGACGGTGAAGCTGATGGGATTGTTTTTACTTTTGGGTTAGAAAAATGGACAGATATAAAAAATAATGCGTTCAGAATCGCTTATGGCAAAGGCTATCAATCTGATGACGATTTTAATATTTATTATGACGAAAGAGGTGGTCTTGATGATCTAAATGTATTTGGACTCTTTTTTGAAGGTGAAATCCCTACACTACCTAATAGTTTATTTGTTTTAAGTTATGTAAGAGGCTTTGATTTTGTAGATACGCCTTTAAATACAAGTATGAACATTGGCAGTATGGATTTATTTGGGTTGCATCTGCAAACACAGAAATTTTTAAATTCTAATTTCAATCTCTTCACATCTTTTGGAATGGATATAAGCCACCCAAATGGAGAGTATATGGTATCATCTCCTGAAACTATGTTCTTATCAGGAGGGCTACTTGATGATAACGGCAAAAACTCTCATACAGGTTACTCTATATACACTGGAGTATCATACGATATACCATTTAAACCATTAAACAATCCCATATTAGGGGTTGAATACAATTATGGAAGCAAATATTGGTTCAGTTTTACTCAAGGCTCTACCGAATTATTTAATAAACTTGCAACAAGGGGTAATGCTTACGATATTTACTACATCCAACCAATTAATAAGTCCCTTCAATTAAGGACAGGATTTACATATATAGATTATAATTATAGCTTAAGCGGTTGGCATATCGGAGAACCTACAGAGCTTAATAATATTTTGAGAAATTATTATTTACTTATAGATTGCAAATTCTGATTTTCCAATAAAAAAAGGGGGGATACTCCCCTTTTTTTTTAAGGAGTAACAAAATGGTAAAGAAAATCTTTAGCAATACATCTATTAAATTCAAAATAATCTCTCTGGTTATGCTTCCAGTTTTTCTACTTATTGGAATAACATACTACTCAACAATAGAGTTTAATGTTATTGAAGATAATGAAAAGAAGATAAAAGAGGAGAATATTAATTTCAAATATAAATATGAATTTCTCCTATTAATGATTAATTATGAAGAAGCATTTAGAAATTATACCACCTTTAAACAAGAGATATACCTTAAAAAATTAATTGATATAAGGGATGAGCTATCTAATAAATTTAAAAATTCTGATGAAAACAATATAATCAAAAAGCTTGAACAAGAAGTTAAAAATGTTCAAATCAGAATTAGCTCATTAAACAAGAATAAAAAAGATGTATTTTCAAATATCCAAGAGTTAAAGAAAAATATATCTACCTTAAAATTACCTGAACAACAAACTTTATCAATTTTTTCAAATATTGATTTTATCCTTACCAAAATAGAACCTGCTCTGATAAATAACGATGAGTTATTAATAAAAGAGATACTAAATAATTTCAAAAAAAATAATGATATAATCAGAAAATTAAATAACAGCAAAGATATACAAAATTTAATTTATGATAATGAAGATATAGAAGATTCATTTAAAACATTAATATCTGTAAATAGTAAACTAAATGAGAGCGTAAATATACTATTTAAAGAAGCATTGACCAACGTTCACAACCTTACAGACAATTCACTAAAATCTGTATCTGATAAAATATCTTCCAATATTGCCATAGTAGATTCTCTCGGCAAAAGCATATTTCTTATCTCAATAATATCAATTATTATTTTGATAATAATAGGAGTAGCACTATCTTTTTCAATAACACGCCCTTTATCAAACATCATAGATTTATTAAAAAATATATCTGAAGGTGAAGGTGATTTAAGGTCAAGATTAAATTATAACAATCAAAATGAGTTAGGGAAACTTTCCCACTACTTCAACTCATTCATCGATAAACTACACACATTAATCATTGCAATAGGTTATCTATCTGGGAATGCTAATGTAGCAGAGAAAACAATACTCTTATCTACCGTTAATCTAAATAATACCAGTAGAAATCAGAAATCTTCAAGTGAAGAAATATTTTCATCCATTTCTGAAATAACCGATTTTTCAAAAAAATCATCACAACATTTAGAGCAAACCCATCAATTTGTTTTGAACCTTAAAGAGATAATTTCAAATGTAGAAAATCAATCTCTCAACTTAATTTCATACTCAAGTAAATTAAGTAACCAAGCAAACAGTATTGAAAATTCAGTATCAAATATGGATAATTCTATTAACAATGTAACATCAGGGATAAAAGATATTAATAACAGCAGTTTAGTTGTTAATGATGCAGGTAATAATATGGTTAAAGTAATTGAAGAATCCTCAAAAGCCACTATCCAAATAAAAAATGCAATTGATAATGTCCTTGCTGCTGTGAATGAACAAACTGTTTCCATAGAACAGGTGGCCTCAAATGCAAATGATACTTTGAGTATTACAGAGACTGCAAAGAAAAAAGCTCAATTAGGGCAAGAATCTCTTTCAAAAGTTATATATTCTATGAGTGAAATCAAAAATATGGTATCAGATTTAGCAAATGTAATAGACAAGCTTGGAAAATCTGCACTTAATATTGGAGAAATTACAGATGTTATTAATGAGATATCTGACCAAACTAATTTGCTTGCTTTAAATGCTGCAATTGAAGCTGCAAGAGCAGGTGAGGCCGGAAAAGGTTTTGCAGTAGTTGCTGATGAAGTGAGGAAACTCGCTGAGAGAAGTTCGTCCGCAACCAAAGAGATTGGAGGATTAATCAACTCCATTCAACAAGAAGTTTCAGAAGCTACAAAAAAAATGGAAGATGGTAAAGTAAAAGTAAATGACGGGGTTACTCTCGCAAATGAATCGAGTAATATAATTATCGATATAGTAGAAACCAATAATAAAGTATTAAACTATGTCAACCAGATAACACATGCAACAGACGAACAGAGTATTGTGAGCACCGGTATTTTAAAAACCGTAGATAATGTGCTAGGTGATGTTTCAAATATTGAAAAAGTGAACCAAAACCTTCAAGTAGCGGGGAATGACATTATAGAAAAATCAACAATATTAATAAATATAACCTCCAAAATAAATGATTCAGCAGTAGTTCTTAAAGATTTAAAAGACCAATTTATTAAAGAAATTAAAAATATAAAGGATTCCGTATTTGATACAGACACAGCAGTTTTAGCAACAAAGGGTGAAGTGGATAAAATAATAGAAGGGATACCTAAAGTAGTAAAACAAACAGAAGAGATCAAAATTTATATTAATGAACAGATACAATCTATGGATAAAATTATTGATATAGCTAACCAAAATACCCAAATGAGTAATAATATATCTTGTTCTGCTTCAGAAATTGTTTTTCAGATAGAAGAATCAAGCAAACTATTTAAAACCATTTACCAAGAATTTAATAAATTTAAATTTAAAAAAGAGTCTTTCCTAACTTATGCTGCAAATAGACATGAAGAGGAGATAATTGAATCAATAATTATGATAGATAAAGATTCTACTTCTACCCCACAAAGCGATATTGATACCTGCTTTTTGAAAAAATGGATGGAGGAAGATGCAAAAGATATAATCATCCAACCAGAAACATTAGATAAAATAAAGGATGACCATTCAATCATACATCAGAAATTGGATGAGTATTCTAAAACAAGGAATGAAGAGGTAAAACATGAAATAATAACTTTATCAAAAAGTTTTTCTATATATTTGAAAGAGATTTATGACCAATTAGCAGATAAAAAATCATTAAAAAATCTATCGATATAAAATAGAATTTGCAAGAGTGTGTGTAGGATAAGAGAAAGCTCCTGCTTAAAAAACAGGAGCTTGAATTTTATTTTTTCTTTGCAACAGCTCGCTTAGAAGCTTTGAGAGGGTTAACTTTCTTGCTCTCCTCAACATACACAGGCTTTTTGTGAGTTGCTAAATTACACAAACCAAACTGCCATTTTATTGCAGGCTCAGGAGAAATCTTGCAATATTTAACACCATTAAACTCTTCCGTCCTATCACAACCTTCACACTGCTCTACTATAGGCTTACAAGCACCTTCTCTGTATTTACACCCTTGAGGTGACATAAATTTACAATCTTTCTTCGGTTTTAATGTAGTACATAACATTTTTATACTCCTTGATATCTTATTAAGGGGTTTTAATTAACAAAAATATTTTTTAGTGTCAATAATTTATTTACATTAAATTTTTTAGTTTTTTTTTTACTATTATTGTGGTATCAAAAAAATAATTATTCTTTTGGGAGTCAAAATATGGATTTTATCAAATATTATACAGAGAAAACAGCAAAATCAGCAGAGTTATTCAAACAGAGCACTACACTTATGCCAGGGGGTGTTTCACATAACATAAGGTATTATGCCCCACATCCTGTTTTTATGAATCGTGGTGAGGGTTCAAAAATATTTGATGTTGATGGGAACGAATACATTGATTTATGGATGGGGCACTATGCACACATATTAGGGCACAATCCAAATATCATAAAAAAAATAAATCATAAAAATATCGAAGATGCCACTCATTTAGGGACTGTTAACCCTTTCGAAATTGATTTGGCTAAAAAAATTACAAAAAATATTCCAAGTATAGAATCATTAAAATTTTGCACTTCAGGGACAGAAGCAGCAATGTATGCACTCAGATTAGCAAGAGGTTACACACAGAAACCGATAGTTATAAAAATGGCTGGGGGCTGGCATGGAGCAGGTTCTGAATTATCAAAAGCAATAAAATACCCTTATGTCAATGGTGTAACGGGTGTTTTCAAAAATATCTCTGATGGGACAGATTATATATTTTTTAACGACATAGAGAATAGCTATAAAGTTTTGAAGCAATACAAAGATTCCATTGCCTGCATAATATTGGAGCCTGTAATTGGTGAGGGGGGGTTTTTACCTGCCGAAAAAAATTTTCTTGAGTTTTTAAGGGAAGAAACCCACAAAATGAACTCTCTACTTATTTTCGATGAAGTGATAACAGGTTTTAGATTATCATTAGGTGGAGCTCAAGGTGTATATGGCATTACCCCAGATTTAACAACGATGGGAAAAATAATCGGTGGTGGATTTAATATCGGTTTGGTTGGAGGGAAGAGAGAAATTATGGAGTTATCCTCACCCAAATATAAAGGTGAGGATAAAGTTTTAATAGGTGGTGGGACATTCTCGGCAACACCTTATACAATGAGAGCTGGGACAGAAATAATAAATTTTCTCGAAAACAACCCCGATATATATACCGAGCTACGAGAGAAAGGGGATTATGTCAGAGGAAGTATTAGAAAATTCATAAAAGACAACTCCATAAAAGCTATTGTAACCGGCACAGAATCTCTTTATATGGTAAGCTTCCCATTTGATTCTGATACCCAAATCAACTCTCCTTCAGATATAGGAGGGAAAACTGACATTTATAAAAGAGAGCATGAATTTAAAGTGAGACTTTTAAATAATGGTATTCATGTAATGCACGGAGGAGGTGCAATCTCTTTTGCTCATACAAAAGATGACCTCGATCTAATAATAGCAAAAACATCCAAAGTCCTTATGGAGATGAATTAATATTTTATTTCTCAGTTGCTGCTAATCTAATAACAGTAGAAGGATTGAGAGAGTTTTTAATATAAAATAACACAACCAATGAAAGAGATAAAAAATTTTACAATAGAAGAGCTTAAAGAGCAGCTATCATTAATTGACATAAAACCTTTCAAAGCAAATCAGATTTTTCAGTGGATATACCAGAAAGGTATCTTTGATTTTAGCCAGATGAGCAATATCTCCAAAAAAGATCATCAACTCTTGTCTGACAATTTTAAAATATCTTTACCCCAAATCATCCAATCATCCCAATCTATCGACGGGACAATAAAGTTTGCAATCAGACTTTACGACAACCACATAATTGAATCTGTTTTGATCTTTGATGAGGATAGAACTACCCTCTGTCTATCTACTCAGGTTGGATGCAGAATGGGTTGCAAATTCTGTTTTACTGCAAAGATGGGATTCAAGAGGAATCTTGAAGTCAGCGAAATAGTTGATCAAATTTTAGCTGCAAAATTTCTTTTAAATAATGGATGTTTCAAAATCACTAATCTTGTTTTTATGGGTATGGGTGAACCTCTTGATAATTTTGAAAATTTAAAAAAAGCGTTATCAGTAATAATGAATGAATACGGATTTAATTTCTCTTACAGAAAAATCACAGTTTCAAGCTGTGGAATTACTGACAAGATCACAGAATTTGGGGAAAATTTTAAAATAAATCTTGCAATATCTCTACATTCCCCTTTTAAAGAGGAGAGAGATACTATTATGCCTATAAACAAAAAATATAATTTAGAGGAGTTGATTAATGTTTGTAGAAGATACCCTTTGTTAAATAGACAGAGGATAACCTTTGAATATCTTATGATAAAAAACTTCAATGACAAGATTAAAGATGCAAAAGAGCTTGTCAAATTACTCTCTCCGCTAAAAAGTAAAGTAAACCTCATACAGTTTAACTGCTTCCCATCTTCAGAGTATCAAACATCAGATTATGAAACAATTATTAAATTTCAAGATTATTTATCATCAAAAAAAATTTCAACTACGTTAAGAAAAAGCAAGGGGCAAGATATACTTGCAGCATGTGGTCAGCTAAGCAGTCAAATAAATTCAGAGCAAATAAAAAAATAAAATAGAGTATTATGCTCATTTTTATTAACTAAAACTGATAGATACTATCGTTTAAAAAAAAATTTTTAAACGATGTTTTATATTTTTCAAAAAAAGTATTTGACATAAAAAAAAATTAATGTTAATTAATAAAAATTAATTCTTGCAAATTATCTTTTGTTATTAATAAAGAAAGGAGGTGGAGAAGTAAAATTACACTTTATACATCATAAAGCAATATACCAAAATTAAAGGAGGATATCTAAATGAAGAAATTTATTAGTTTTTTATTTGTAGCTATATTGTTGTGCTTTGCAGCTAACTCTTATGCTGCTATGGGTTATGTTAGTGCTAAATCAAGCGATGTGGACATCAAGCTTTTTGGTAGTGAGCAAATGTGGCCTACTTTCATCTCAAATGCAAGCTTCAATTCAGATGTGCAAGGAGCTATCGGTAGAGAAGATGGTAACGAAAGAGAATTTGATATCAGAAACCAATTCAGAATGGGTTGGGATATTCAAGGTGACAAATGGACAGGCTTCTTTATTTTAGAAGATGACATTAACGCCACCAAGACCAACACTGACCGTGTAGAAAATGGTCTTAATAGTTCAGGTGGATTTGGTCTTGAGAAGTTACAGTTTACTTATGAATTCTGCAAATGTTTTGTATTAGAAGCAGGTTGGAACGATAAATTTCTTGATATTCAATCTGGTGGGTTACTCTATGGTGATGACCATCCATTTATAGGCTTTAAAGGTGGAGAGAAAAATTGGAACTATGAATTACTATTCCTCTCAATCAGAAATGATGGTAAAGATAATATAAAAGTAAGACCAGGTGCTACTTTTAATGGGTCACAAGATAACCTTTTTGCTTACACAGCTAAATTTGCTTACACATTTGATACAGGTGCAGGAAAATTTACAGTATCTCCATTTGCTGCATACCAAAATAACTCTATAGCAAGAGCAAATTCATACTATTTTGGATTTGAAGGTTATGGTAAACTTGGTATGATTACACCAAGATTTGAAGTTGTTTATGCTGGTGGTAAACAAGATGGTGTTACAAACTCTGACAAAACAGTAGATAATCTTGATATTTCTGCATGGGCAGCTTATTTGTCATTTGAATTTGCTGTTAATAAAGCTTTCAACCCTTATATTGGTGGATATTACATCAGTGGTGATGGCGATGGTAATGATGGCGATATCAGTAACTTCCAAGGTATTACCGGTATCTCCAAATTCACATCTACATTCGGTATGGGTTATGGCGATGCTATGACTGATACAAATGCTCTTGGGATGGTTCTCTACGATATCAACCCTATATTAGTTACACCAACTGGTGCAGCACTCGGTTCTGGTTACGGTGGAATCGGTGGAGCTAGCAAAAATGCTCAGCCTGGTCTTATCTTCTTAGGTCTTGGTTTTAAAGGTGATTTAAGTGATGTAATGGCAAAAGGTCTATCATACAAAATCCAAACATACTATTTACAGTATGAAGATACTGGCGCTCTTGAAGATTATGCAGGACGTAAAATTAGTGATGATTTAGCTTGGGGTTTCACATGGAATCTATCTTATGCACTCAACAAACACTTCACTGTTCTCAATACATCTACTGTAATAATTCCTGATAATGCTATTGAAGATTTGAGAAACAGCAAAGATTATAATGACACAATGTTTGTAAATACTACAGAACTTGTTTGGAGATTCTAATCTAACAATTTTCATATCTTATTTTTAAAAGCGGGGTTTATCCCCGCTTTTTTTTTACAATAATATCAACTCTAAATTTGATCAGTCTCAATATGTTATAAAATTTCAGTAGCCAATAACCTCTCTTTTTTTACCATAATATCAACTCTAAATTTAAAAAACTTACTTCTTGATAAAAGGGGAATTTAATGTTATTTAAGTTAGAACTATATGTATAAAATAGGGAGGAGCAATGAAAATTATAGAGGGCCATATGAATGGGAATGGCTTAAAAGCAGCTATAATAGTTAGTAGATTCAATAGCTTTATTACAGAAAGGCTGCTTGAAGGTGCCATCGATGGATTGACAAGGCACGGAGTTAGCAAAGAAGATATAGACATTTATAAAGTTCCCGGAGCTTTTGAAATCCCACTTATTGCTCAAAAAGTAGCATCCAAAAATTACGACGGAGTTATCTGTCTTGGTGCTGTCATAAGGGGCTCTACTCCTCACTTTGATTATGTTGCAAATGAAGTCTCAAAAGGTATCGCTCACGTTTCATTACAACATAATAAACCTGTAATTTTTGGAGTCCTGACCACCGATACCATAGAGCAAGCTATAGAGAGAGCAGGAACAAAATCTGGCAACAAAGGTTATGATGCAGCACTTTCACTTATAGAATCATCAAATCTACTTAAAGGGATATAGCCTACAAAATGAAATCGAGAAGAAAAGCAAGGGAGCTTGCTTTATTGGTTCTTTACCAATTTGAAGTAGGAAAAGAGCCCGATATTTTAAGTTGTATGAGGAGTGTAATAGCAGAGTTTTCAGATCTACAAAATATGATACTCAACGAAATAAACGATGATAATGATATTTTTTACAACGATTACCCTATAGATCAAGAAGTAATAGAATATTCAAGTGGTTTACTAAAAGGGATAAAAGATGAGTGGGATACACTAAATAAAATAATTAGTAATTATGCAAAGGCTTGGACACTTGAAAGGATACTGATAATTGACAGGAATATCCTTAGAATTGCAATTTACGAATTTTTCTTTATAGATGATGTTCCAATAAAGGTTTCTATAAATGAAGCTGTAGAACTTGCAAAATTTTATTCAGGTGTAGAATCAAAAACCTTTATAAATGGGATATTAGACAAAATATACAAAAAAGAGCTTTACAAAGATGAATAATGCTATATTCCTCTTCATAGATAAGAGCACTAACCCATTAAAAGGGAATTTAAGTTATTTTAATTTTTATCTAAATGGTCAAATTAGCAAACTTTTATATAATAATGAGCTGTTCCTAAATGAGAAAGAGTGTGTCATTCTATTCAAAAATGAAATAAACAACCTTTTGCCAGAAAAAATAGTTTTTTTTGTTAATTTTAAAGAAAATATTCAGCAAAAAATAGAAAAAGTTAAACAATCATTAAATGTTCAACATCCTGTTATAATTTTTTAATACTCTTACTTTTATTAAAAATTTTATTATGGATAAACTATCTTTTGATATCTAAATTTTAATATTGCTATCATAATTTTTACTCTCTGAAATCGTAAAAAATATTTTAAAATATTTATCCAATATAGAAAATGAATCAAGTCATTAAAAAGAGGATTTTATGGGAAGGAAAATTACAAAATTATTAGACAAAATATCTCTTTTTGAAAATCAGATTGAAAAGATAGCAAATTCGATTAACTTTTATTATAACAACTACACTCTAACTCTTTATACTGACATACTTGAATCAGAAGATTCCCTGATTATAAAAATTGATATACCCGGAATTAACAATAATTGTATAAATATCTACAACGAAAACGATTCACTAATCATTGAAGGGGTAAAAGATAGAGATGATATCTACGAAAAGGGGAAATATCTATTAGCAGAGCGGAGCTTTGGCAAATTCAGAAATAACATCCAAATATCAGATAAATTTGATTTAAAGAGTATTGATCACTATATTAAAAATGGTGTCCTACACATTACAATAAAAAAACATTCATAATATTAGGAGGAGAATAAGTGGAACAAGAAGTTAAACAAATTGAAGAGTTTAACATACCAGAAGAGTTGCCGTTACTTCCAGTTAAAGATATGGTTGTTTTTCCATATATGATAATACCTCTGTTTGTAGGAAGAGATTTTTCTGTTCAGGCTATTGATGAGGCTCTCTCAAAAGATAGATTAATTTTTATTTCAGCACAGAAAAATCAAAATGAAAACCCTCCAAAGTTTGACAATATATACAAAATAGGGACAGTATCAATGATAATAAGGATGCTCAAACTTCCTGACGGCAAGGTAAAAATTTTGGTTCAAGGTATTGCAAAAGCTGAAATAGAATCTATCGTAAGAGATAAACCTTTTTACACTGTAAAGATAAACAAAATAGAAGAGGATAAAGATAAAGCAATTACCAACGAAGAGGAAGCTCTAATAAGAGATATCAAAGAAAAGCTCGAAAAAATGCTTTCGATGGGGAGAATATTATCACCTGAAGTTGTTATGATTCTGGAAAGTATCAATGACCCCAACAGATTATCAGAGTTAGTCGCTGCCAACATAGGCCTTAAAGTTGATGAGTTACAGAAAATACTCGAAAACAATAATCCAATTGAAAAATTAAGAGAAGTTCACTCTATCTTATCAAGAGAGGTAGAGATACTTAATATGCAATACAAGATCCAATCAAAAGCCAAAGACGAAATGAACAAGGTCCAAAAAGATTATTTTTTAAGGGAGCAGCTCAAAGCAATCAAGAGTGAGCTTGGGGAAGCAAATGAAAGAGATGAAGAGATTGAAGAGTTATCGAAAAAGATAAAAAAATTAAAACTCCCCAAAATTGCAAAAGAGGAAGCCATGAAGCAGTTAGAACGATTGGACAAAATGCATAGCGATACTGCTGAATCAAATATAATAAGGACATACCTTGAATGGATGATAGATATCCCATGGTCAAAATCTACAAAAGATACTCTTGATATAAAAAAGGGTAAGAAAATCTTAAATGAAGATCACTACGGATTAGAAAAAGTAAAAGAGAGAATTCTTGAGTTTTTGAGTGTAAGAAAATTAAAAGAGACACATAAAGGTCCAATTTTATGCTTTGTAGGTCCACCCGGCGTGGGGAAAACATCTCTTGGGAAATCAATAGCAAGAGCTCTTGGAAGAAAATTCTACAGACTTTCGCTCGGTGGGGTTCGAGATGAAGCAGAGATACGTGGTCACCGAAGAACATACATTGGAGCAATGCCCGGAAGAATAATACAAGGATTAAAACAGGCAGGGAGTAACAATCCTGTATTTATGCTTGATGAAGTTGACAAAATTGGTATGGATTTCAGAGGAGACCCTGCATCTGCACTACTTGAAGTATTAGACCCTGAGCAGAACAAGGAGTTTTCTGATCACTACCTAAATGTCCCTTTTGATCTATCCAATGTTATGTTTATAACTACTGCAAATTCCATAGACCCTATCCCCCCTGCATTAAAGGATAGGATGGAAACCATAGAAATATCAGGATACACCGATGAGGAGAAATTACAAATATCTAAGAAATACCTCATCCCAAGACAGATTAATGAAAATGGAATCACATCAGAAAACATAAAAATAACAGATAGAGTAATATTAAAAATTATAAATGAATATACAGCCGAATCAGGAGTGAGAAACCTTGAACGGAATATTGCATCTTTATGTAGAAAAGTTGCAAAAAATATAGCCTCACATGAAGGCACATTTTTTAATATAAATGCCAAAAATCTTACCAAATTTTTAGGACCTCCCAAATTCTTGCCTGACGACGATATATCTCAAAATAGTGTTGGGGTTGCGACAGGTCTTGCTTGGACAGAGTATGGTGGTGAGATACTATACATAGAAGTTCTTCTGGTTGATGGGGAAGGGAAACTTATTCTTACAGGTCACCTTGGAGATGTAATGAAAGAATCTGCTCAGGCGGCTCTTACTTTTACAAGAAGCAGAGCTACTTTCTACAACATAGATAAAGAGCTATTTACTAAAAAAGATATACATATACATTTCCCAGCAGGTGCAATACCAAAAGATGGACCATCAGCAGGGATAACTATTACCACAGCAATCGTATCAGCTTTCAGTAAGATCCCTGTTAAAACTGAAGTCTGTATGACCGGTGAGGTAACTCTCACAGGAAGAGTCTTTCCGATAGGAGGATTAAAAGAGAAGAGTCTTGCAGCATTAAGAGCTAAAAAGAAGATTATAATTTTACCTGAAAAGAATAAAAAGGATTTTGAAGAGATACCAAAAAGGGTAAAAGACAATATAAAATTTGAATTTGTTACAAATATGGATCAAGTTTTAGATATTGCATTAGATAAAAAAAATGGTAAATGAATTTGAGCTTATCTCAGTTATAAAAAGTAAGTTCAATGCACCACTTATAGGTGATGATGCGGCAGTTATAGGCTCTCTTTTGATTAGTAAAGATTTACTTATTGAAAATATTCATTTTAAGATAGATAACAATTTTTTTGATATTGGAGCAAAATCCCTTATTTCAAATATCAGCGATATAATTGCAATGGGTGGGAAAGCCACCCATTTCTTTTTAGGCTTGGGAATTCCTCCCAAATACTCATTTGAAGAAATTGATAATTTACTTGATGGCATAAATTTTATATCTCAGAAGTATGGAGTAACCCTCGCTGGTGGAGATACTTCAAAAAGTCAAAATCTATCAATTTCAATCACAATTATTGGGGATCTTATGGGGAATCAACCTATTTATCGTTCAAATGCAAATGTAGATGATGATATATGGGTTACTGGAAATTTGGGAGACTCACATATCGGGTTACAGATAATATTAGAAAACATCAAAATACCCAATCTGACTCTAAAAGAGTATTTTATAAAAAAACATTTTTCAAAAGAGTTACACCCAGAGTTTATCTTTGAGTTAAACAAAAATAAATTGATAAACTCTATGATTGATATATCGGATGGCTTTATTCAAGATATTGGACATATTCTTAGCCAAAGCAGTAAATTTTCAGAGATAACTATTGCTCAAATCCCTATTTCAGAAAATTATTTGCAAATCAAATCACTCCTCAATGATGACTTTTATAAAATACCTTTATATTCAGGAGAGGAGTATGAGCTTATATTTACATCTTCGTATCACAATAGAGATTCAATCTTGGAGATAGGTAATAAACACAACGTAAAACTCTCTAATGTTGGAAAAGTTGTAAACCGAAACTCTCAAAGTAGAATTAAATTTATCGATTCAGATATCTTTAATTTTACATCTTCCGATATAAAAAATTTAGGTTATAGGCATTTCTAATGGCAAAGCTTTACCTTGTTGGGTGTGGCCCGGGAGATAGAGAGTTAATAACCAAAAAGGGTGAAAATATACTCAAAAACTCTGAAATAATATTTTACTTCCCACCATTTGATAAGATCTTTGCCGATGTTATACAAAACAAGGAGAGTTATTTTTATTTCGATTTTAAATTTGAAGATATAAAAAACATCATTGAAAAAGCTCTTAAAGAGGATAAAAATGTAAGTTTTATGGTGCCGGGAGATTTCTCAATATTTTCACCCTTCTCATCTTTTATCAACTATTTTAACGAAAAAACAGAGATAATATCAGGAATCGGTTTTTTCAATTATCTTGCAGCAAGGGTAAAAAAACTTCTTAATCCATCGTCCACAGTAAACCAGATTACAATTTTAAACACAAAAGTTCTTAAAGAGAAACTGAAATATTTTAAATTAGCAGATTTTACAAATTTTACCACAACTATGATCATCTATATGAATGACATACAATTATCAGAGTTGAAAACAGAGCTTTTAAAGGTATATAATAAAAATACAGCAATATTAATAGGCTACAAATTAGCTCTTGAAAATGAAGAAATTTTTGTTGGAAATCTTGGGAATATTGAGGAGATTGTAAATAAAAGAGAGCTCAACCCCAAATTCACTACAATCATTATAGGAGAGATAGGTCAACTGCCTTCAAATATAGAGTGGTGGGACAACAAAGTTGACGAAATCAGGAGAGGAAAAGATAGTTAGATATCTTTACAACGTAATTTTTTAAAGAAATCTTTCATAAGATTTTTCAGCTCATCTTCAAATATCCCATAATCATATTCAACTTTATGATTAAATTTTATATCAAAAAGATTTGCCTTGCTCACAACACCACCAAATTTTGGCTCTGTAATACCAAACACGACTCTCCCTACTCTAAAATGCAAAATTGCACCTGCACACATAACACAAGGTTCAAGAGTTGTATATAGAGTGGCATCGTAAAGTCTCCAATCTCCTATGATTTGAGATGCTTTCTCCATTGCAAGAATTTCTGCATGAAGAGTAGGATTTGATTTCTCCTCTTTACGATTGTGCCCATACGAAATAATGGCATCATCAATAACAATCATAGCAGCAACAGGAACATCTCCAGAACATCCTGCTATCTTTGCTACTTCAAAAAGCTTCCCCATATAAAAAATATCATATTTTGAGATAGACATTATAGAAATACAACCTTAAGATTTTAAATAATAATTGATAAACTATTAAATTTAGGGGTTTTTACCTTTGGATGTAAAATTCGATTTTATATTTCTATTATTTAATTTTTCGAGATGATTTTAAAAAAGGCGCCACCCGGATTTGAACCGGGGGTAAAGGTTTTGCAGACCTCTGCCTTACCACTTGGCGATGGCGCCAAAAAAAATTTTAAAGGGGGAATCAGGTAAGAGCGGGAAACGGGATTTGAACCCGCGACTTCAACCTTGGCAAGGTTGCACTCTACCGCTGAGTTATTCCCGCATAAAGTGTTGCACTGTATAGCATCAATAAATTTTAAAGTCAACAATAAGTTTGACTTATATTAAAAAATTTTTAACTTATCCCTGAATATAAAAAGAGTGTAGAATACAAGAAAAAGAAGTTAGGTTAATCTTTAAATTTTAACTCTATTGCACCCTTACTGCATACATTTATACATTCAAGACACCTTATGCAATCGTGATCAATAGGAATCTCTTTAAAAGATAGGGACATTGGACAAACTTTTACACACTTCATACAGGAGTTGCAACTGCTCTTTATCTTATTCAGTTTTAAAATAGAATATTTGTTAAAAATTGAATAAATTGCACCCAAAGGGCATAAAAATCTGCAAAAAGGTCTTTTTATAAATAAAAAACTGAATAAAAGGATAGATAAGAAGATAATTTTATAAAAATATAAAAAACCTATCATCTTTTTCAATGATGGGATTAGAAAAGGGAGAATTACCCCACCCTCAAGTGTCCCAACAGGACATATATATTTACAGAAGTATGGCTCTCCATAACCAAAGTTATCAACAAAAATCATAGGGAAGAGGATAACTGTTAAGAGAAGTATAATAAATTTTAATATTTTGAGTTTATTGATATGAAAATTAAACTTTCTTGAGGGTATTTTGTAGATTATATCCTGCAAAAACCCAAATGGGCAGACCCAACCGCAAGCTACTCTTCCACCCAAAATTCCTATGCTTCCAAGAAACCCAAAAATATAAAAACCAAAAATAGGTTTACCAAGTGAGAGATTTAGCTTCAATGACAAGAAAATACTCTGTATTGCTCCTATAGGACAAGATAGAAGAGAAAAAGGGCATGAATAGCAATTAAGACCCGGTGAACAGAAATATTTTAGTTTACCTTGATAAATAGTGCCTTTAAAAAGGGAGTAGATGTAACTATTATTAAGCAAAAGTGCTATAAATTGAAAGATTCTTCTCTTAACCTGCATAGTATCACTTTATCCCGATGCAACTCAAACATACAGAGATAGCTTTTTGATATACTATTTGATCCTCTTTAAATTTTATCCCTATAAATATAAGGGATATAAAAATAATCAGAAGGAGTCCCTTACTCAATAATTTTTTCATCGTCCAATATATCAACTTGTAACTTTTTTATAGCAAATTTTTCCATTTTGAGAACAGTAAAATTAAATTTTCCATACCTTCCGCTATCACCCTCTTTTGCAAGATAGCCAACCAATGAAATAAAGAAACCAGCAAGGGTAAACTCATCTTCATACGGCAAATCTGCAAGAAATATTTCGTTAAACTTTTTAATAGAGAAATCTCCATCAATAATATACTTCTTCTCATTTATCTTCTCTATCCTTTCACCCTCTTCGTCAAATTCATCCTGTATTTCACCTACTATCTCTTCTAAAATATCCTCCAGAGTAACAATACCTTCAAACCCGCCATATTCGTCAACAACAATCCCAATATGAATATTGTTTTGCTTCATCTTTTTTAGAAGATACTCAACTTTTGTAAATTCAGAAGTATAATAAACTTTCTGAAGACAAGCTTTAATGTCATCTTTTGATATATTTTTTCTTTCAGCAATAAATTTAAGAAGTTTCTTTGTATGGAGTATCCCTATAATATTGTCAACACTCCCCTCATAAACAGGGTATCTTGAATAATTATGTGCATTTATTAGTGTGAATATCTCTTCCATACTATCATTGAGGTCAATGGCTAAAACCTCTATTCTCGGGATCATTATATCTTTGGCAATAAAATTCCCAATTTCAAGGAGATTATTGAGCATTTTCCTCTTTTCAGGGTCTATAAACCCACTACTCTCACCAGTTATAAATATGGTTTTGAGCTCATCTTTAGATATATTTGTGTTGTCTTTTTTGATATCAATAGAGAACATCTTCATTAATAACTTGATAAGGTAGGTTATAAAGATAATAAAAGGTTTAAGGATAAAAATCATCTTCTCTATTATATGAACAGAAAAAAAAGCAACCTTTTGAGGATAGGTGGAGGAGTAAATTTTAGGTGTTATCTCTGAAAATATCAGAATAACAAATGTAACGACAATAGTAGAGAGTATAACCCCTGTATTCCCAAGATATTTGATAAAGAGATATGTAGAAATAGAGGATGCAGCAATATTAACAAGATTGTTCCCAAAAAGCACTGAAGTAATTAAGGTTTCTTTATCTTTTAATAAATTATAAATCTTTGTTGCATTTTTGTCACCCTGCCTTACAAGGTGATATAATTTGAATTTATTAAGTGCAAAGAACGATGTTTCTGAACCTGAAAAAAACGCTGATAGAAGTATCAGGATAAGGAAAATTAGAAGATACAATATATCAAGATACATCGATGGGTCATCCATTTAAATCCCTTCATAAAAAATTTTATTGCAAATTTTATGTTTATACCTTTTAAAAAATAATGTCAACATTGATAAAAATAAACCTCTATCTTCCATAAGAATCTTCCAATCTTACAATATCATCCTCCTCTACATATTCACCAACCTGAACTTCAATTATCTCAAGTGGAATCTTGCCCGGATTCTCAAGGCGATGATTTGTAGATTTGGGAACATATATACTTTCATTCTCATGTATAAAATATTGCTCTTCACCTCTTGTAACTTTGGCTGTCCCTTTTACAACAACCCAATGCTCACTTCTGTGAAAATGCTTCTGCAGACTCAACTTTTCACCTGGAGCAACAGATATTCTTTTTATCTTGTATCTATCAGCCTCTTCAAGTGTCTTGTAGTAACCCCAAGGTCTATCAACCTTTGTATGAATATCTGCCAAAAAGGAGATATCTCTCCGCTCAGATATAATTTTGACAACATCTTTAACCCTCTGAGATTCACCCCTTTTAGCTAAAAGGATAGAATCATCTGTGGATATAAGGATAATATCCTCCACACCTATCGAAGCAATAACTTTATCTTCTGTTATAAAGATTGAATTTTTGGTGTCAATAGATATAGCATTCCCTATTGTAACATTATTTTGAGAATCTTTTGGAAGTATATCAAAAAGTGTATCCCAAGAACCGATATCTGACCACTTAATATCAAGAGGCAAAACTGATACATTGTCATGCTTCTCCATCACAGCATAATCTATCGAGATAGCTGGAATTTTAGAGAAATTGGATAAAAAATCAGAGTATGATAAATCCATTAGATTTCCTGCTTCTGGGAGATATCGCTTTAACGCATCTACTATTACATCATATCTAAACCCAAACATACCTGAATTCCAGAGATACTCACCCGATTCAAGATATTTTTGTGCAGTTTCTATATCAGGTTTTTCAACAAATTTATCAACAGTAAAGAGTCCAAGTGAAGAATCAAGAATACCACCTTTTTTAATGTAACCATACCCTGTATCAGGAGTATCAGGCTTTATTCCAAAAGTAACAACCCCTTTGTAACAGGCAGCTTCATTGCTCTTTTTTAAATAATCTACAAAAAGATCATCGGAAGTTATCATATGATCAGAGGGGGAAAAAAAGATCACCTCAGCATCATTTATTCCAACTTTATCCTTCAAATACTTTGCAGACAATGCTATTGCAGCGGCAGTATTGCGAGCTTCTGGTTCGAAAATAAGAGCAATCTGATCTTTCAAATTTAACTCTTTAAGCTGCTCTATAACAAGAAATTTTTGATCAGAATTTGTTACGAGGAATATATCTTCAGAATTTACATAATTGAGGAACCTTAAAATACTCTTTTGAAGGAATGAATACTCCTGATTAATTTTTAAGAACTGCTTAGGATAACTTCTCCTCGATAATGGCCATAGCCTTGTGCCACTGCCCCCGCATAGAATAACAACTTTCATCTATCTCCCCTATTTTGTGGAATCATTGTCAAAATTTACTAATACATCTATTTTTGATAGCTCTTTTAGTGAATCAACATACTCTTTGAGCAGATCTTTCTCTTTACCCTTTTTAAGCTCCTCAAATATCTCCCCTTTAACTTTTTCAAAAGGTAAAATTTCACCCTTCACTCTATTTAATAATTTAAAAACATAATAACCATTCTCAAGAAGAATAATATTTTGACTATACTCACCTTTTTTTAAATTTTTAAGTTGATTTGCCACTCTTATATCCAATGTATCTAATTTTTTATCTTCAACTTTCTCAACTATATATTCTGAAGAATTTTTAGGCAAGATAGATTTACTTTGAAATATAGATGCAGCGGTATAATCCCTGAATATAAACTGCTCATACGTCATCAAATCTGGAGAGTAATATTTGTTGCTATTCTTAATATAAAAATTATACGCTTCATCTTCAGTAATATTTATAGAGTTCTTTATTTTAGATTCAATCAACGCATTAATAATAACATCTCTCTCAAAACTTTCAACAGCCTGTTTTACCCCTTGAGTATTTTCAAGACCAAGTCTCTTTGCCTCTTGGTATAGAAGAGATTTGGTAATAAGATTGTCAATAAATTGTTTCTTTTTGGAGCTATCTTTTAGTAGCTCACGTAAATTTTGAGGAAGCTTCTTCTCTTCACGTTCATAGTCAGATTTGGTTATTGGGATACCGTTGATACGTGCATATACAACATCATCACCCTTTTTAACACTCCCAACAACTCTCTCCTTTCTCATCTCCTGTTCACAAGAAATGAGCATAAAAGTAACAACTACACATAAAAATAAAGATAATTTTGATGTCATCTACAATATCTCTTTTAATATTTGGTCAGCTTCAGAATATTTTCTCTGCAATGTATCACTTTTAAGATTAATTTTCAACGAGTTTTGGGATAAAAACATAAATCTTTTATCACCTTTTACAACCTTCTCTAAGACTTTTTTTGGATCTATCTTACTTTTACTGTCAATGGTCAATATCAGAAAAGTATCCTTTATCTCTATTTTCTGAAGCATCAATTTTTTTGAAAGTATCTTAAAATAAAATATATTTATTAGATTATCCGCCTCTTCTGGCAATCTACCATATTTATCCTCAATATCAACTCTTATCTCCTCTAATTGGGAATATTCATCAGAAACTGCAAGTTTTTTGTAGTAATAAAGCCTCTCTTTATCGTCAGAGATAAAGTTTTCAGGGAAAGAAACAGATGAATCGTAAATTATATCTGGTTCAAATTCATCCTCAGTCACTATCTCACCCTTTAATCTGTTGATACTCTTTTCAAGCATATCCATGTAGTATTCAAACCCAACAGACAGCAAGTTCCCCGACTGCTCCTTACCAAAAAGGTTGCCTGCTCCTCTTATCTCAAGATCACTCATTGCAAGTTTGAATCCTTGACTTAAACCAGAATGAGTTTGGAGGATTTTTAATCTCTTTAAAGCAAGAGGCTGAATAAGCTCCTCCGAAGGGACAATCAGATAGGCGTAAGATTTTAAATTACTTCGGCCAACTCTGCCTCTTAACTGATAAAGCTGCGATAAACCAAAATTATCAGCTCGATTTATCAGTATTGTGTTTACATTGCGGTTATCAAGCCCCGATTCTATGATGCTGCTAGATAAAAGAAGGTCATACTTTGCATCAATAAAATCTTTATAAATATTTTCAAGTTCACTTCTATTCATCTGTCCATGAGCAACAGCAATTTTTATTTCAGGAACAAGATTTTTCAGGAAATCACCCATACTAAATATAGATTTTACTCTGTTATGAACAAAATAAACCTGCCCACCCCTCTCTTTCTCTTTTAAGATAGCACTCCTTATAACACTCTTTTTAAATCTTACTATATGGGTTTCTATACTTTGCCTTTCAGCAGGTGGAGTATTTATAACTGATAGGTCTTTTACTCCGAGGAAAGACATCTGCAAAGTTCTTGGGATAGGTGTCGCTGTCATTGACAAAACATCTATACTCTTCTTTAATAATTTTAACTTCTCTTTATGATTAACACCAAATTTATGCTCTTCATCAACTATCAGAAAACCAAGATTTTTAAATTTGACATCATCCTGTAATAATCTATGTGTCCCTACAACAATATCAATCTTACCTGATGCAAGGTTTTCAAGCACCAAACCTTGCTCCCTTTTTGTTTGAAATCTTGAAAGCATATCCACAACAAAAGGGTATCCAGAAAATCTATCTTTAAGATTTTTATAATGTTGGAGGGCAAGTATGGTAGTGGGAACAAGAAATCCAACCTGATAACCATTTAAGACAGCTTTTAAAGACGCCCTTATAGCAACTTCAGTTTTACCATATCCAACATCACCACAGAGGAGTCTATCCATAGGGTAATCAGCATCCATATCAGAAAAAACATCATCAATAGCTTTCTGCTGATCAGGAGTTTCTTCAAAATCCCATTGGAGTGAAAACTCTTCAATAAGATTTTCATTACCCTTAAATGAGATACCTTTAATTAATTTTCTTGATGCGTATAATTCAAGTAACTCTTTGGCAACAGATTCAACAGCCTTTTTTACACTCTCTTTTACTTTAGCCCATCTCTCTCCACCAAGCTTGTCAGGGGATGGAAGATGACCCTCTTCACCAACATATTTCTGAAGTAGATTTATCTTCTCAATAGGGATATAAAGTCGATCTTTATTCAGATATTCAAGAATGATAAACTCTTTAATACTACCTGAAATATCTATCCTCTTAAGACCTTTGAAATTCCCTATACCATGCTGGATGTGGACAACAAAATCATCCTCTTTAAGCTCTGAAAATTGTTGCAACGAATGTTCGCTAATTTCAAATTTTTTATAAGGTTGAGACTTTTTACCAAAAATATCTTGCTCGGTAATAATTACAACTTTAAGTAGCTCGCTTTTAAATCCATTTATACCATCTCCGTTTATAAAAGCTATTCTATCCCTTCTATCAATATAGGTAGATAGCAAATCGTGCTCTGATTCATAAAATTTATATTTTCTACTCGCAAGCAAATTCTTTATATTGTCAGACTTCACTTTGTCATTAAAGAAAAAATATATCCTACTCTCATCTTTCAAATTTTTCTCTATATCATCAAAGAGTGGATGAAAATGATCCTCTTTTTGGGCAAGTATCTTTTTTCTCATATTTTTAAGATTACTACTCCCAATATCTATCGTATTAACACTCTCTTCTGAAAGAAGGAGCTCTTCAAAGAAGATGTCACACTTATCAAGAGAGGTGTAGCAATATTCGTAATCAATGAAGTAATCTTGATAAGAAAAGGCATCATACCCATCCGTAGCTATTTCTTCAAAATGTAAAGACAAATCGTTGTAGTAATCTTTTAACTTCTTCCTCAAATTGTTGTGGTTAAAGATCAATACTTTTGACTTACTCAACTTAATATAATCGAATATTGTGGAGTAAGGAGAGACAAGCATTGAAATATTGAGATCTGACTGTTTTAAAGAAAGCTTCTCCTTTAGATAACGCTCATGTTTTGAGGAAGATAACTTATCAAGTATAGCTTTTATGTTCTCTTCATTGTAGATAAACTGGCTATTTTGAGGGATTATAAACTCATTAATAACCTCCTCTTTTGACCTTTTTTGATTGTCAGGGTTAAAAAAGTTAATACCTTCAATTATATTATCAAATAGTGTGATTCTTAAAGGCAATTCAAATATCGGAGTAAATATATCAAATATATCACCCCTAAAAGAGAATTCCCCTTTATTTGAAACAAGATAAGAAAATTGGTAGCCATACTCAATAAGAAACATTGATAAAACCTCTCGGTCAATGCTCTCACCCCTCTTGAATGTTAGAAAGTTTTTTACAACAATTTCTGGGGTAACAAATTTATTGAGGATAAGGGAACATGGAAGGATAAATACAACTCCACTCTGATTTAAAAGTGAGTATAGCAGATTTATAACTTCTGAAATAAGATTTTCATTTTTGAGTGTATTACTGAAGGGAAAAAATTTTGGTATATTAAAGAACTTTACATCTATCTCTTGAGATACACCCTTTACCCCTTTATATATAGACCAAGAGGTATCTCTGTCAGGTGTGAAGATTACAATATTTTGTCTACTATGCCCCTTTAGAAGAGCAGTAAAAAAAGAGAAGCTTGAAATATCATAATTTGTTGCAATAAAATTTTGACCCGAATCAAGCTTACCGATTAAATCAGAAAATAGCTGCATTAGTTTTATCAGTTATAACAAAAGTTAATTTCAGAAAATATGTGATAAAAAAAGATATAAGGGGGATTCCCCCCTTATAAAAATTATTAGCTATTTGAGATGCTTTGCTTTATCTTTAAGAATTTCTGCCATATCTGTCTTTTCCCATGTAAATTCCGGCAACTCTCTTCCAAAATGTCCGTAAGCAGCAGTTTTCTTGTAGATAGGTCTCAACAAATCAAGCTTTTCAATTATTGCTCTCGGCCTCAAGTCAAAATTTTCAAGAACAAGCTCTTTAATTTTGTCAGGTGCTATCTTGCTTGTCCCAAAAGAGTTGATCATAACAGATACAGGCTCTGCAACACCTATAGCATAAGCTATCTGAACCTCTACTTCACTTGCAAGATCAGCCGCAACTATATTTTTGGCAACATATCTTGCCATGTATGAAGCAGATCTGTCAACCTTTGAAGGATCTTTTCCTGAAAAAGCTCCACCACCATGTCGACCATATCCACCATAAGTATCAACTATTATCTTTCTCCCAGTAAGACCACAATCACCCATAGGTCCACCTACAACAAATCTACCAGTAGGATTGACATATATTTTGGTATCTTTATCAACAAGATTTTCAGGCATAACTTTTTTTATAACTTCTTCAATTATCCCCTCTCGGATAGTTTCGTTCTTTGCTTCAGGTGAATGCTGTGTCGAAACCACTATAGCCTCTACCCTTTTAGGGCTTTTATGCTCATACTCCATAGTAACTTGAGATTTGCCATCTGGTTTTAAAAAATCAAGTATTCCAGAGTTCCTCACATAACTTAATCTTTTGGTAAGCTTATGGGCATAATATATTGCATGAGGCATCAGAACATCTGTCCCTTTGCAAGCATAACCAAACATTAACCCTTGATCCCCTGCTCCCTGATTGAGTCCTGCTTTATTAACACCCATAGCAATATCAGGAGATTGTTTGTCTATACTTGAAATAACTGCACATGTCTGGCTGTCAAAACCCATATCAGAACTATTGTAACCAATCTCTCTTATAGTGTCTCTAACTATCTGAGGCATATCAACATAGCAATCAGTAGTAATTTCACCTGCTATTACAGCCATACCAGTAGTAACCAATGTTTCACAGGCAACCCTGCAATTCTTGTCCTGAGCCATTATTGAATCTAATATAGCATCTGAAATCTGGTCTGCAACTTTATCCGGATGCCCTTCAGTAACTGATTCTGAAGTAAATAAAAAATTTTTTGTAGACATATTGACCTCCTGATCTATTTTGTTAGCTTTAATATAAAGTAGTTACCACTTAACAAATGCCAAACTTACATTTTTTTTAAAGAAAAATCAATTAAATAATTTATAGATATAACCCTTTTTCAATAATATACTGTTACAGGTAAATATTACCACTATTATTTATCCTGTAAATCTCCTTCTAACTGTTCAAAGCTGAGTGAAAATTCATTCTGCCGTGAGGAAGGTTCGAGAGCTGTTTTTTCTCTGTTTTTATTTTTTAGTTTTTCCCTCCAGCACTTCAGCCTGTTCTTCTAAGGAGTGTAGCAAAGCAACGGAAAATTCCCCTCTACTCAAGGGGTGGACAGCGAAGCTGGACGG
>DYJV01000177.1 GCA_020722945.1 Candidatus Methylomirabilis sp.
AAAACATACAACTTTAATGATGTTTATTTAAACACTGAATATACATTAGAAACATTTTTTGTGAAGAACACCGGGAATGACACATTGGTAGTAGATTCAATAAATATTTCAAATCAAGCATTTTCAATAGATACATCATTTGAATTTCCAGTAAATATTTATATGAAGGATAGTTTGCATATACCAATGAAAGCACTTTCAAGTGACACAGGTTCATTAACTGCGTATGCAAAAATATATCACAATGCTTTAAGTGATAGAGACAGCATTTTATTGCAAGCGCATTTTGGAATGCCTACACTCATAGATTCTGCGAAGGCTTATGATGGAACAAACATTGTTGATGGGATAGATGATGATGACTATATTGTTCTCTTCTTTAATCAGAGAACAAACGGAGCAACAATTGATGCGATAAACATTGACAATGTCTTTACTCTGAGTAACGGACATTCATGGCTTGACGGATTCGGCACATTGGACACAACAACATGGAATCCTGCGAAATCTAATATTATAATAAACTTATCTACAGTACTTTCTGCTCCGACGATAGCTGTTGGTGACACGATATACCCTGATTCATCAACAATAATCGGAACATTAAACTCATTCAGATGTCATTATCCTGTTGTGATAACAGGATCATTCTATAATCCTACAGGTATATCTGAAAAATATCTTGATGCAAAGAAAGAGACACCTAAAATAACAGAACTTAGAGTAACGATGAAACAAGTCAGTTATACAGCATTATCAGATGAGAATGAGTTCAGCATCTATGATATTACAGGTAAGTTGGTTCATAATGAAATTAACAACAGAGTAGGCAAACACAGTTATAATACAAAGAATCTCTCGTCAGGAATATACTTCATAAGATTTAGAGACGGTAAGAACGAGATAAACAGAAAAGCCGTGATAATAAGGTAAACATAATTTTTTTATAGAACAATTAAAAAGGCACTCTTATGGGTGCCTTTTTTTGAGACCCTTTGGGGTCATGATTTTGAAGATTTATCAAATTCATTAAGGATTATATTTTTATTTTAAGAATATTCTACTTGAAACGATTTTGTAGT
>DYJV01000022.1 GCA_020722945.1 Candidatus Methylomirabilis sp.
TAAAAAACTATTTCCCCTTTTTTTAAATCTTTGTTGTCCATAAATTTTATTTACTCCTATGAATTATTACAACAAATTCATTATGCTGAAGTTCAAGTATTGGTTCTTTTCCTGTATGGTCTTTAATGAGTTTTATCATTCTTCTTACACCACTTCCTAAGTCAGTAACCATTTTGTATTTTACGAGCATATTGTATATAGTTGGGTTTCTTAATACATGCGAGCCGCCAACTTTTATACTTTCTATGGTTACTGTGTTTGGCAAAAGACCGGGGCTCCTTATTTCAATTCTATCTGAAAAAATAAGTATTCTAATTGGGGCATTTATCGTATAATCTCTATGGGCAATAGTATTGACAATACCTTCTCGTAAGGCGGTTAAAGGCAATTCCTCAAAGCTTTCTTTATCAAAGCCGCTGATTTTGTGCCTTGTTTGTAAATGGATTTTTAAAAATCTTTCAATGTCTTCTATCATTTCAGGTATTGTCCCATTTATTTCTTTTTTATCAAATGGTTCAATAGCAATGTCAGTTCCCTTAATGGCAGCGGCAATAATTCGTGCCTGTGGTAAAAATTTTTGTGGTTCATTACCAAAAAAAAGAATACCTGTAATAGTGGGAACTTGATTTTCATCTAATAAATGAAAGTTTTTAGCATAATTAGATAAATCTGTTTCATCTTCGATTTCTAATATGAAATAGTTTTTGATAAATTTTTTAAAACTCTCAAAGTTAAATTCTGAAATTCCAGCACTAACAGGTGTTTCATCAAAGAACATACTTTTTGATGATTGAAATATTCTTAATAATTCCTCTCTTGAAGCATCTCTGCATACATTAGATGAACGAATATAATATTTTCCGTTATTTGTTCTGTATGGTCTTTGAGTTCCTTTTGGAACATTGACAATAATGATAGTTTTATCATTAATCGTTATAGTTTCTTGAATAATAGTGATTGGTGGTTCGCAGTTGTTGTAAGCAATATTGCCTATTCTTTGCATTACTAAATCGGCATTAGATACTCCTGCAATGGTTCCATCATCTTTAACTCCGATAAGAATTTTCCCTCCATCGGTATTGGCAAAACTTACTATGGTTTTAGCAAAATCATTATTATTTTCATCTTCTTGTTTAAACTCAAGATGGTGCCCTTCACCTTTGTTTATCAGCTCTTTTAATTCAAACTCATTCATAGGAAACTCTGTATTTTTGTCCATACTTACTCCCACCAAATTAATGGTTTTATTAATTTATAATCCATATTTTTGGTATTGATTTTTGTTCCATCTTCAAACTCCACCTCACTTGGAACAAAAAATTTATTTTTACTAAGTGAGTTTTGGGTCGGTGTTGAAACGCTGGTTAGCATTACACTAAATTCTATATTTCTACTAATTCCAGATCAATATATTCACTTATTAATTTAAAATGTTTGTCCATAGAAAATAAAATAAGATTATTTTGAATCGCATTGTCGACAATTATCAGATCAGGGATACCAACTTTGTTACCTCCATTTTTCAGACAAATCGTCTGCTACTCAATTATCTTATGCCAATTAATATTTAGTGGGATTTTTGATACTTCCGTGAGTAAATCTATTAATTTATTTTCTTTTCTGATTCTGAAGATTGGAATAAGTTCGGATAAAATTAAATGGTTCGTGCAAATTATGTTTTCATCAATGTGTGAATCCATTATCTCAGAGTTATTCCCGCCCCGAAAATAATCAATCCAAATTGAACTGTCAACCAATATTTTCATTGTCTTTTTCTTAATGTATTTAAATCAATATCAAGATCTATCTTCCCCCTATATTTTTTCAAACCCATTATCTTATTTTTTTGGATAATATTTTCCAAGGCAAGTTTGATTAGTTCTGTTTTTGTCCGACTTTGTGTTATTCTTAATGCTTTGTTTATAAGTTCTTCGGGAATATCTAATGTTGTTCTCATTTTCTGCCCCCAAGCTTATGCATAAGATAATTGATTATTTGTGAATAATCAAGAATAAAACTTAGGAATCTGTTTATATACAAGTAATGCTAACATAAGATTAGGTGTGTTAATGAAATAAGCAAAGGTTGCTCTTCATGACTATCTAATCTTTGTTGCTTGTTAATTGTTATTTATTTACTATTATTGCATTTCATCATCTTTTATCCTTGTTTTATTTCCTTGTATATGTTGCTCATATTGGCAACCTAAACTAAAAATTGGCAGGACTTCTTACCCTCTTACCACATTGATTAAGTGTCAGGTCCTGTAAGATTAGTAGGATTGGTTAAAAACAGTTCAGAGTTCAAGATATAATATTATAATATTCTTACAATTTTTGCATAGGAGTTTATGTCTTAATGTCTTTTGGGAAATAACATTAAGATATATTTCTTTATATGTCAATAAGGTTTCTTTTATCTTTTGTTTGACAAATTTATTTATCCTTCAGTATTTCAAAGTCAAATAATAATATGTTGACTTTTTAATTGTAAGTTGTATAATTATTTTTTGAAGGGGTTTTGTTTGAAATACTCAATTTAGGGGGTTCAGTTTGCAACAGTCAAAGTGTCCTTTCTGTGAGATTAATAGCGATGAGATTATATTTAAAGATAAGTTTTGTTATGTTATATATGATAGATACCCTGTTAATAAAGGGCACCTACTAATTATCCCTTTCAGGCATTTTTCAAGTTTCTTTGATTCTACAAAGGATGAGAGGGAGTCTATTCTTCAACTAATTGATATTTCAAAAGATTTTATTGATAGACAGTATATGCCTGATGGTTATAATATTGGGGTAAATATTGGCAAAGATGCAGGTCAAACCATTATGCATCTTCATTTTCACCTTATTCCAAGATTCAAAGGTGATATTGCTGATCCTACTGGTGGAGTGAGGGGGGTTATCCCTGAAAAGAGAGTTTATAAAATAAATTAGGAGGGAGATGAATATGGAGTTGAGAGTTACAATATTATGTGAAAATAGTGTTATTGTCCCATTTTCTGTTATTGGAGAGCATGGTTTTTCAGCTTTTGTGGAGACTCCGTCTGGCAATTTTCTATTTGATACAGGTCAGGGTAAAGGTTTGCTCAATAACAGTATGGTTTTAAAAAAAGACCTTAAAAGTGTAAAATGGCTCTATATTTCGCATGGTCATTACGATCATACATTGGGTATTCCGATGTTGCTTCTTGAAAAATCTCCAATTGATGTATATGCTCATCCAGATATTTTTGTTGACAGGTTTTGGATAAAGGAGGGGACTCCTCCCAAATTCATAGGTATCCCTTACAAAGAGAGTTACCTTAAAAGCCTTGGTGCTAACTTTAAATATATAAAAGATTTTACTGAGATAGAGAGGGGTATTTACTCTTCAGGTGAAGTTCCTATGGTTACAGATTTTGAAAATATAGATGCAAATATGAAAGTTTTGCGGGATGGTTCTTTTTATCAAGATAAATTAAATGATGATTTTTCGATGGCTATTGATACATCCAAAGGACTTGTAATAATACTCGGTTGTGCTCATGCAGGGATTATAAATATTATAAATCATTTTATTCAAAAAACAGGTAAAGATAAAATATATGCGGTTTTAGGGGGGACACATTTAGGTTTTGCTGATCCAAAGCAGATGAATGCGACATTAGAAATTATAAAAAATTATAAAATTGAGAAAGTGGGTGCATCTCACTGCACAGGTCTTGCTAATAGTGCAACACTTTTTAATCATTTAAAAGATAAATTTTTCTTTGCTTCAGTTGGACAGGTCTTGGAAGTATAGTTTGATTGACAAAAATCGGTTTGAAATTAATTTATATATGGAAAGCTATTTTTACTATTTTTAATAATGGTTTTGTTAATATTGAGAGAGAGGATAGATTATGCTTTTTATAGATATCCCTGGTGGTAAGAATCTTAAATTGGATTATGCTATTTTTGATATGAATGGGACACTCTCTGTTGATGGTCATATAAAAGAATCTACAAAAGCTCTTTTGGTTAGATTGGCTGACTATTTAAAAATATTTGTTATGACCTCAGATACTTTTGGAGTTGCTTCAAAAGAGCTTGAAGGGTTGCCTATAGAGTTGAAGATAATATCTTCAAATGGTAGCAGAGAGATTAAATACAAATTTCTGCAAGAGCTTGGTCAAGAGAATTGTGTCGCCGTAGGTAATGGCTTTAATGATTCACTTATGCTAAAAAATGCTGCTCTTTCAATAGCTGTAATGATGGAAGAGGGTGTATCTTCAATAAGTCTATTAAATTCAGATATAGTCGTAAAAAATATTGAAAATGCAATATCTCTTCTACTAAATTATAAAAGAGTTGTTGCAACATTGAGAGATTAGGAAAGTCTAATTTATTAAGCAAAAGTTTATATTTATCCAAAAGTAACTTTTACTTTAACAAATTTATATTTATTTATAAGGGGGGTTATATGCCATTATTTGAATATAAGTGTGAAAAATGTGGAAAGGTTTTTGAAAAATTAATTTTTTCCACTGATAAAGAACCTATTCGTTGTCCTGTATGTAATTCAGAGAGCGTTAGCAAAATTTTATCATCATTCTCTTCTAATTTAAGTTGTCCATCAAGTGGTTCGGGGTTTAAGTGAGCTTCATAAATTATAGCACAGTTTTGCTGCTATTGAGACTTTTTATTCACTTTTGAAAAATCTTATTTCCCATAATATAGGTTATTTTTGCTGTTTGCTATTAAGGTATTTTTTTTGCTTATCTTAAAAGCCTTTTGGAGATATTTTGGGAATCTTGTTTCTTGATTTAAAATATTTTAATTTTTAAAACATTAATTTCTATGTTAAGGAAACTCCTTTAAAATTAATTTATAGTTTCTTCTTTTTTGATGTAATAAAATTTCCAAAAATATCTAACTTACCTTTAAGTTGTTTTATATATTGACAATATTACCTATTTGTAATACTAAAGCTCTCCAATTTTTATAATATGAGGAATTTAGATGAATACCTTAATACTACACAATTTTGTCCCTATTAATCTCTCAGATATTGATAAAGAGAAGAGGGTAGAGGGTGTAATTGAACCCTACAAGTTGAGTAATGATAACTTTACCTTTATTGACGATTTAAAATTTTTTCTAAATATATCAAGGAAAAGGGATGAATACCTAATTGAATTAAACTTTTCCACTAAAATATCACTACCTTGTGACAGATGTCTTCTTGAATATCAGTTTCCGATAGATTCTACACTATCTTTTTTATATTCAGCAAAAGACGAAGAGATTGAGTATATTAGTCAAAATATGATCAATCTAAAAGATATGATATTTGGAGAGATATACCTAAATATCCCATTCAAGAAGCTTTGTTCGGAGCAGTGTAAGGGGTTATGTCCTCAATGTGGGGAGAATCTCAATATAAGAAATTGTAAATGTAAAAGTGAAGATGTTCAGGAGCATACTCTAAATTTTAAATAAACACTCAATTAATTATCAAAATCTTAAAATGTAAAAGTAAAAGGAGATTATTATGGCAGTTCCAAAGAAAAAAACATCAAAAAGTAAAAGAGACATGAGAAGGGCACACGACGCAGTTCCACTCCCTCCTCAATCCAAATGCTCCAATTGTGGAGAGGCAAAACTTCCTCATTCATTATGTTTGAAATGTGGATATTACAACGGGAAGAAGATAATAGACCTTAAAGAAAAAGATTAATGAGAATTGCTGTCGACGTAATGGGTGGGGATTTAGGTCCTCAACCTATTATTGAAGGTGCATTACTTGCTGCAAAAGAGAGTATAGAGGTTATTTTGGTTGGAGATAAAGGGGTAATAAATAATACCCTTAAAAACCATAAAATCAAGAAACTACCTATATTTATACAAGATGCAAGTGAAGTTGTTGAAATGACAGATAGCCCTTCTAAAGTTGTCAGAAGCAAGAAAAATTCCTCTTTATCTGTGTCAATTAATTTATTAAAAGATGGTAATGCTAAGGCGTGTCTTACTGCTGGTAATACTGGAGCTGCACTTGTTTATGGGATGCATCTCCTTAAAGGGGTAGCGGGGATACAAAGACCTGCTATTGCAGTAATATTGCCTACTCTTAAAAAGAGAGTAATCCTTCTTGATGTTGGCGGGAATGTTGATTGTAAACCTATCCATCTTTTCCAATTTGCTATTATGGGAAGTTTACTTTCAAAAAATCTATTTTCAGTAAAGTCTCCATCTGTTGCTCTCCTATCTAATGGTGAAGAGGAGAACAAAGGTAACGAAATAGTCAGGCATACCTCAGAGATGTTGCAGAAATCCTCTCTTAATTATATAGGGTTTAAGGAGGGGCGAGATATTTTTGAAGGTGCTGCTGATGTATTTGTATGTGATGGCTTTGTAGGTAATATATGCCTCAAACTTTCTGAAAGTCTTGGTGCAAACCTCCTCAATTTATTTTATCATGAGATCAATTCATCTTTTCTGAGTAAAGTAGGTTCTCTTTTTATGAGGAAAAGTTTATCAAAAATAAAAGAACAGATTGATTATAGAGAGTATGGGAGTGCCCCCCTTTTAGGATTAAATGGAACAATATTTGTTAGTCATGGGACTTCTGATGCTATCTGTATATACAATGGTATAAAGCACGCATCTGAATTTGTGGGGAGAGATTTTAATCTTCAACTCTCAAAAGAGCTTGGATATTATGGCGATATAGAAAAAAGAGGATTTTGGACAAATATTAAAGAGAGGATAAATTTTCCTAAATAATAAAGGTAGTTATCTTTGAAAGGAAATATATTGAATGCAAATAATTCATTAGGTGTTGAAATTATAGGGATAGGCAGTTATGCTCCTCAAAAAGTATTGAGTAATTTTGACCTTGAAAAAATAGTAGATACTTCTGATGAATGGATACAGAAAAGGACAGGGATTAAAGAGAGGAGAGTTGTATCTGAAGGTCAAAATACATCTGATTTAGCATATATGGCTTCTTTGAATGCTCTGAAAATGGCTAATATTTCACCTGAGGAGATTGATGGAATAATAGTAGGGACAGCAACTCCTGATTATCTCTTCCCTTCAACTGCTTGCATTTTACAGGATAAACTTGGTGCTGCAAATGCGTTTGCTTTTGACTTAAGTGCTGGATGCACGGGTTTTATTTACAGCCTTTCTGTAGCAGAGTCTTTCATAAAAAGTAGCAAATGTGAAACTTGTCTTGTAGTTGGTTCAGAGCTGATTTCACGTTTTTTAAATTGGAGAGACAGAACATCTTGTGTTTTATTTGGTGATGGTGCGGGTGCATTTATTTTAAAAAGAGGGGTGAAAAACTCTATTAAAAGTATAGATATTAAGAGTAATGGTAAGTATGCTCCACTCCTTTATATGCCAGCAGGTGGATCAAGTATGCCTGCTTCAGAAAAGACAGTTTCAGATAATCTTCACACTGTTCATCTTAAAGGTAAGGAGATTTTTAAAATAGCTGTTCACTCACTCTCTAATTCAGCGTTGAGTCTTCTTTCAAAAGCGTCTATGTCGATAAATGATATCGATATGTTTATTCCACATCAGGCAAATAAAAGAATTATTGATGCAGTTGCTGAAAATCTTAAAATTTCTGAAGATAAAATTTATATTAATATCCAAAGATATGGTAATACTTCTTCAGCATCTATTCTGTTGGCTCTTGATGAAGCTTACCAAAAAGGTCTGATAGGGAAGGGGTCAACCATATTAATGACTGCATTTGGTGCAGGGTTAACTTGGGGTGGTGCAATAGTTGAATTATAAATTAAGGGGGAGTTATGTTTAAATCTAAAGTTGCAGAACTTTTAGGTCTTAAGTATCCTATATTTCAGGGAGGTATGGCATGGGTTGCTACTGCTGAGCTTGCTGCAGCTGTGAGTAATGCTGGTGGTCTTGGAATTATCGGTTCTGGAAATATGAATGGAGAGTTACTTAAAAAAGAGATAGATAAAGCGAGGAAACTTACTGATAAGCCTTTTGGCGTCAATTTACTTCTTCTTAATCCATTTATTGATGAGCTTGTTGCTCTGCTGGAGAAGGAGAAGGTTTCTGTTGTTACTACCGGTGCTGGCAATCCCGGTAAATATGTTGAAAGATTTAAAGCAGTAGGAACTAAGATTTTTCCTATTGCACCTACTGTTGCACTTGCTAAAAGATTAGAGAGACTTTCTGTTGATGGGATTATAGTTGAAGGTGGAGAAGCTGGTGGACATATTGGAGAGATCAACAGCTTTGTCCTAACTCCACTTGTAGAGGAGAATATATCATTACCTGTTATTGCAGCAGGTGGGATAACTGATGGAAGGGGAGTTGTAGCTGCTATGGCACTTGGTGCTGATGCTGTCCAGATAGGGACAAGGTTTGTGGTTGCAACAGAGTGTATAGTTCATCCTAACTACAAAAAAGCTATAATTGATTCTGATGCAAGAGATGCTGTTGTAACTGGAAGAAGCACAGGACATCCTGTTAGATGCCTCAAAAATAAGCTCACTCGAGAGTTTGATAGGTTGGAGAAAGAGGGTAGCTCAAAAGAAGAGATAGAGAGATTAGGCACTGGTAAATTAAGAGCGGCTGTTGTGGATGGTGATATTGGCTGGGGGTCAGTAATGATGGGGCAATCAGCGGGTTTGGTCAAAAAGGAGCAGAGTGCTAAAGAGATTATAGAGGAAATTTTTTCTGAAGCAGAGAAAATTATTTATAACCTTCAGAGTAAGATTGTAAAATAATTTAATATAGGGGTGTTGGAAATGAATAATTATGGATTTTTATTTCCAGGACAAGGTTCACAATATATTGGGATGGGTAAAAATTTATACGATAATTTCCAAATAGCTAAAGATATTTTTAATGAAGCTAATGAAGCTTTACAATTTAATATTGCTAAATTGTGTTTTGAGGGACCTGTTGAGCAGCTTAATCTTACTGAAAATTCTCAACCTGCGATACTTACAGTCAGTTATGCAGCATATCAGGTTTTTAGATCACTTTTTGCCATAAATCCATCATTTATGGCAGGACATTCTTTAGGAGAGTATACTGCTCTTGTTTCAGCAAAATCTGTGAAGTTTTTTGATATGGTAAAGGTAGTAAGGGCAAGGGGTAGGTTTATGCAATCTGCTGTTCCGATAGGGCTTGGTGCAATGGCGGCGATACTTGGTCTTGCAAAGGATAAAGTGGAGGAAGCTTGTGAAGAAGCTGCAAGAGATTCCTATGTTCAGCCTGCAAATTATAATTGTCCCGGTCAAATAGTTATATCAGGTTATACAAAGGGTGTTGAAATAGCTGTGAATCTTGCACGGTTAAAGGGAGCTTTTAAAGCTATTCAGCTTGCAGTAAGTGCACCTTTTCATTCAAAATTAATGGAACCTGCTGCAAAAAAACTTGCAGATGAGTTTAATTATGTTGAAGTTAGTGACCCTATTATCCCTGTTTTTTCAAATGTGAGTGCAGAGCCTAATTATAAAAAAGATAATGTCAGAGAACTTCTAATAAAGCAGGTTAGCAGTGCAGTGAGATGGGAAGAGTCAATGACCAAAATGCTTCAACTTGGAGTTGATTCAGTTATAGAGTTTGGACCAGGAAGAGTGTTATCAGGGCTTATGAAAAAAATTAATAAAAATGTAAATATTACAAATATAGAAAATGTTGCAAATCTTAACAAGATTGAAAACGAGGTGAAGAATGCTTAAAGATAAAGTGAGCTTCATTACAGGGGCATCAAGGGGTATTGGGAGAGGTATTGCCTTAAAATTTGCCCAAAACCACTCCAAATTAATACTTAATGCAACAAAAATCTCCAATTTAAATAGCGTAGAAGATGAGATAAAAACTTTTGGTATCGATTATTTACTTGTCGAGGGTGATGTTTCCAAACAGGAAGATGTAAAAAGAATGGTTAAAGAGGGGTTAGATAAATTTCAAAAGATAGATATCCTTATTAATAATGCTGGAATTACAAGGGATAATCTTATTTTCAGGATAAAGGAGGAGGATTGGGATAAAGTTATTGATGTAAATCTCAAAAGTGCTTTCCTTATGATTAAAGAAGTTGCAAGGATTATGTTAAAAAGTAGAAGTGGAAAGATAGTTAACATAACCTCTGTTGTTGCTCAGAGTGGAAATCAGGGACAAGCTAACTATGTTGCTTCTAAATCTGGGTTGATTGGTCTCACCAAAGCAGTTGCTAAGGAGCTCGCATCAAGAAACATTAATGTCAATGCTATTGCTCCAGGTTTTATTGAAACCGAAATGACTGCAAAGAGTGATAGTAAAATACTTGATGAGATAAAGAGCAGTATCCCCCTTGGAGTCATAGGGTCTGCTGAAGATATTGCTAATGGTGCTCTGTTTCTTGTATCTGATATGTCAAAATATATAACGGGCCATGTTTTAAATGTTAACGGTGGTTTATATGTTTAACCCATATTTTTTGTCGGTGGTTGTATGAAAATAATTGTTATAAATGGACCTAACCTCAATTTACTTGGACAGAGAGAGACTTCTATCTATGGCACTCTTACATATAGTTTGTTGTGTGATAAAATTATTGAGGAGTCAAAAAATCTAAATTTATCTACTGAGATATTTCAATACAATAGTGAGGGTGATATTGTCAGTAAAATACACGATTGTATTGGCAATTTTGATTTTATAATTGGTAATTTTGGTGCATATACCCATACAAGTATAGCTATAAGAGATGCAATACTTGCGGTAAATATTCCATTTATTGAAGTTCATATCTCTAATATTTTCAAGAGAGAAGATTTTAGGCATAACTCTTTTTTTTCAGATATTGCTGTTGGGTGTATCTCTGGTTTTGGGGTTAACAGTTATCTTCTTGCTCTTAGAGCTGCAAGGGAATATTTTAAGTGAATCTTTTTCATATAAAAGATTTTTTAAACAGAAAGAAGTTAGATGCTCTACTTATTACTAACATCAAAAATGTAAGATATCTTTCCTCTTTTTCAGGTTCAAATGGTCAGATCTTGATCTCAAAAGATAAAAATTACTTTCTTACAGATGGAAGATATTCTGAACAATCAAAAAACCAGATTGCTAAAGATTTTCAAATTTTGATTTATAAAAAATTTGAAAATACTTTAAAGAAATTGATAAAAAAAGATAATATAAAAAAAGTTGGTTTTGAATCAAAGAATCTTACCTATGCACAATTTTTAAAATACAGCAAATTACTTGGAATTGAATTAGAGCCTTGCATTGATGTTGTAGAAGATGGAAGAGCGAAGAAAACTCCTCAAGAGTTTGATAAAATTAAATCTGCAATCAAAGTAGCAGAGAAGAGCTTGACAATATTGACAAATCAACTTTTTTCAGGGATGAAGGAGATTGATTTTGCTCGGCTTCTTGAAAATGAGATGATAAAAAATGGAGCAGATTCAATATCTTTTCCAACAATTGTTGTATCAGGTAGTAGAAGTTCACTTGTTCATGGCACTCCTTCTGATTTTCCAATAGATAAAAGTATTATACTTATCGATTTTGGTGCACTCTATGAAGGTTACTGCTCAGATAAAACAGTTACTTATATGTCAAAAGATTCTGACAAAGAGAAGAGAGATATATACAACATTGTAAAAGATGCAAAAAATTATGCTATTGAAAATATTAAACATGGAGTAAAAGGTAAAGATATTGATAAAGTTGCAAGAGATTATATCCATTCAAAAGGTTATGGCAAATATTTTCTCCATTCACTTGGACATGGAGTTGGTATAGAGGTTCATGAAGAGCCGTATCTCTCTTATCAGAGTAAAAGTGTTATCAAAGAGGGGATGGTGTTGACTGTTGAGCCGGGAATTTATATTTCAGGGTATTGCGGTGTAAGATTAGAGGATATGGTTTTGGTCAAGAGTGACGGTGTTGAGCTCCTCACAGAACCTGCTGAAAAATTTTTTACTCGGTAGAAAATTAATATATCGGAGTTAATGTTTGTTTACAGGGATAATTGAAGAGATTGGTCAGGTAAAGGGTGTTCTTAAACTTGCTGATTCTTTGCAGATTATGATATCTGCTTCTGAAATTCTCAAAAATGTATCGTTAGGTGATAGTATTGCTGTAAATGGAGTATGTCTCACAATTACATCTTACGACTCTAACTCTTTTACTGCTGATGTTTCCCCTGAAACATACCGTGTTACTAATCTAAAAGATATAAAGATTGGTAGTAAAGTTAACCTTGAAAGTGCTTTGACTCTTTCTAAATTCCTTGGTGGACACATTGTTTCTGGTCATATTGATTTTGTTTCGAGGATATTAAAGAAAGAGTTACTAAGTCAGTTTGTAAGATTCTCTTTTGAAGTAGCTGAAGGAATGAGGAAGTATTTTATCAGTAAAGGTTCTGTTGCTATTGATGGTGTTAGTCTTACTGTAAATAGTGTTACGGATAATGAATTTGATGTTATGATAATTCCTCATACACTTAGTAACACGATCTTAAACTTTAAATCAGCAGGGGATTATGTTAATGTAGAGAGTGATATTATTGGTAAATATGTTGAAAATTTTTTAAGATATGGTGATAAAACAAAAATTGATAAAAAAGATGATTTAACCGAAGATTTTTTAAAAAAGCATGGATTTATATAGATTTAAGAGGAGTTTATAATGAGTGAGCATAGAATTGCAAAGGCTGTTGAAACTTATAAAAATGGAGGTTTTGTTATCCTTGTTGATGATGAGGATAGAGAAAATGAGGGTGATCTTACTATTGCTGCTGAAAAAGTTACCCCTGAAGCGATAAATTTTATGGCAAAGCATGGGCGTGGACTTATATGTCTTGCGATGTCAGAAGATATGGCTGACAAACTAAATTTACCATTGATGGTCCAAGACAACAGCTCCAAATTTGGGACAGCATTTACGGTCTCTATTGAGGCAAAGAGGGGAGTTACTACTGGAATATCTGCACATGATAGAGCTACCACTATACTAACTGCTATTGCAGATGATACTACACCTGATGATATTGCAAGACCGGGGCATATCTTCCCATTGAGAGCAAAAAAGGGTGGAGTTTTGGTAAGAACAGGTCAAACAGAGGGTTCTGTTGATCTTTCAAAAATTGCAGGGATGAAGCCTGCTGCGGTAATATGTGAAGTTATGAATGATGATGGGACTATGTCAAGAATGCCTCAGCTTGAAGAATTTTCAAAAACACATAATATTCCAATACTTACAGTTGCTGATATTATAGAGTATAGATTAAAAAAAGAGATATTTGTCAGGAGAGTATCAGAAGCGAATATTCCTACTGCCTATGGTGGGGTTTTTAAAATCATACTATATGATAATGATGTTGACAAATTCCAGCATATTGCTCTTGTGAAGGGTGATATAAAATCTGATGAGCCTATTTTGGTGAGAGTTCACTCTGAGTGTTTTACAGGTGATGTTTTAGGTTCTATGAGGTGTGATTGTGGGGAGCAGCTTCATAAAGCAATGGAGATAATTGACAAGGAGGGTAAAGGTGTTATTATTTATATGAGGCAAGAGGGTCGTGGGATAGGTCTTGCCAACAAGCTCAAAGCTTATTGTCTTCAAGATAAAGGGGTTGATACTGTTGATGCAAATATCCAACTTGGATTTGCACCTGATCTGAGAAATTATGGTCTTGGTGCACAGATATTAGTTGATCTTGGGGTCAAAAAGATAAGGTTAATGACTAATAATCCTAAAAAGATCAAAGGATTAGAGGGTTATGGGATAGAGATGGTGGAAAGAGTCCCCATTCAAGTTAAACCTAATGAAATAAATTATGATTATCTACATACCAAAAAAGAGAAGATGGGACATATTTTAGAAATATAATTATTGGAGTTTTGTATGAATAGTAGTGATGAGCCAAAATTAAAAATTTATAAAGAACTTGGATTTGCCTATTTTAAACTTGGTAATTTTCTTGAATCTGAAAAAAATCTTGAAATTGCTCTTGAGTTGTCTCCAGATGATATTGATGTAAATATTACTCTTGGAGATATAAATTTTATCAACAAGAATACAAAAAAATATGAATCTTTTTATAATAAGTGTTACAAGATTGCCCCTGATGATGCAAGAGTATTGACAAGACAGGCTTTTATTTCTTACTCTAAAAACAGTAAAGATGATGCTTTTGAAAAGATTTTATCTGCTCTTGATAAAGATATCGACAATATAAAAGGATTAGAGCTGCTTCAAACTTTGTGTTACGATTTGGGAAAATTTGAGATACTTGATACTTATCTTCAAAAATATCTAACAATTTTTCCAAATGATGCACATATCTATTTTGCAATGGCTGCATCTATGTATATGCAGGATAAGTTAGATAAAGCCCTTGAATATATTGAAAATACTTTAAGTTGCAGTAGTAATTTTGATAAAGCTATTGAGCTTAAAAATATTATTCTTGAGAAAAATAAAGTTCTTGAAACGATTAATTCTTAAGTGGAGGGTATATGGAGTGTTTTAAGATTGGGTTTATAGAGGGTGATGGGACTGGCAAAGATATATGGAAAGCTTCAAAGTTGGTATTCGATGAAGCATTTAGAAAAGTTTATAATAATAGTAAGATTATTGAGTGGGTAGAGCTTCTTGCTGGAGTGAAAGCTTTCAAAGAGTATGGGGATTATCTCCCTCAAAAAACACTTGATGATATTAAATTTCTTAAAATTGCAATTAAGGGACCACTTGAAACTCCTATTGGTGAAGGTTTTAGAAGCTTAAATGTTACATTGAGACAATATTTTGATCTCTATGCTTGTATTAGACCTGTAAAGTATTATCAGGGTGTTCCCAATCCTATGAAAAATCCTGAGAAACTTGATGTTGTAATATTCAGAGAAAATACTGAGGATCTTTACGCTGGGATAGAGTGGAGTGCTGGTTCAAAGGAAGCTCTGATGCTGCTTGATTTTTTAAAGGATAAATATTCTGTTGATTTACCAAAAGATTCAGGTTTGGGAATTAAACCTATCAGTAGAGAGAAGAGTTATAGGATAGTTAGAAGAGCAATACAGTTTGCTCTTGATAATAGAAGAAAGAGTGTAACTATTGTTCATAAAGGGAATATAATGAAGTATACTGAGGGTGCTTTCAGAAAGTGGGGTTATGAGATTGCTGAAAAGGAATTTAAAGAGCATATATGTTTGGAGAAAGATATTCAGCAGGGTAAGATAATTTTAAAAGATAGAATTGCGGATGCTATGTTCCAGCAGCTTCTTCTAAGGCCTGACGAATATGATGTGATAGTGACTCCAAATCTCAATGGTGATTACCTTTCAGATGCTTGTGCTGCACAAGTTGGAGGTCTTGGGATTGCCCCTGGTGCAAATATTGGTGATGAAATAGCAATTTTTGAAGCTACACATGGTTCAGCTCCCAAATATGCTAACCTTAACAAAGTTAATCCAGGTTCATTGATACTCTCTGGGGTAATGATGTTTGAATATATAGGTGAGAGTGAAGTTGCATCAATCATTGAAAAAGCTTTTCAGAAAGCTATTTTGAGTAAAAAAGTTACTTATGACCTTGCAAGGCAGATGGATGGTGCAGTAGAGGTCAGTTGTAGTAGTTTTGCTGAAAATGTATGCTCTTTAATGTAGATGAAGAGGGTTTTTTTAAAAAAAGGGAGAGAGAAGAGTTTACTACTTAGGCATCCGTGGGTGTTTTCAGGTGCTATTGAAAATATCCAAGATAGTATTGATGATGGGGAGCTTGTAGGGATCTTTGATAGTAAAAAAAATTTTTTGGCAAAAGGTCATTACAGTTCAAAAAGTCAGATAGCTTTGAGAGTTTTTGATTGGGATGCTGACTCTTTACCAGAAGATGCAATGATTGTTGAAAGATTAAAAAGAGCTTTTCAGTTTAGGGCAAAATATATAGACACATCTTTAACAAACTGTTTTCGTATTTGTAACTCTGAAGGTGATTTTCTTCCTGGACTAATTGTTGATAAATACTCTGATACCCTTGTTATCCAGATAAATAGTGCTGGAATGGATAGAGTTAGGAACATTATATTGGAGAGTTTAAATACCCTATTCTCTCCAAAGTGTGTTTATGAAAGGGGTGATTCAGATACTCGTTTAAAAGAGGGACTCAAGAAAATCAAAGGGGTTTCTCTTGGTAATTATCTTGATAGAGTAAATGTATCTGAAAATAGTATCAAGTTTTTAGTGGATATTGAAAATGGTCAGAAAACAGGGTTTTTCCTTGACCAGAGAGAAAATAGATTTGAGCTTACTCATTTTTCAAAAGGTGCATCTATATTAAATTGCTTTTCATATACAGGTGGATTCTCTCTTTATGCATTGAAGTATGGGGCAGATGATGTTCTCAATGTTGATACATCACCAAATGCACTTGATCTTGCAAAGGAGATATCAGATATAAATGATATCCCTTCTGGGAAACAAAATTTTTTAGAAGCTGATGTTTTTGAATTTCTACGAGAGTGTAAAAAGAGTGGTAAACAATTCGACATAGTTATTTTAGACCCTCCAAAATTTGTAAAGAATCAGTTAGAGCTAAAAAAGGGAATCAGAGGTTACAAAGATATAAATATGCTTGCTATGCAACTTGTCAGAAAAGGTGGTTTTCTTTTTACTTTTAGCTGTTCGGGTCATGTTGATAAAGAACTTTTTTGTAAAATTGCCACATGGTCAGCAATGGATGCAAAAAGAGATATAAGAGTTATAAAGTGGCTTGGTTTACCTCTGGATCACCCATTTTTGGCAAGTTTGTATGAATCTGAGTATCTAAAAGGTCTTATTTTGCAGGTGTTGTGATTCAAATAAAATATGATAGCTGATTTTGGATTTTAATCATATTTTCTTCTAAATTAGGAGAAATTCCTGCTATTATTGAATTTCCAATTTTCTATTCTAATCTAAATATTTTTTCAGTTACTATTTGTAGAGATTTTATATTTAGCTGACAAACTCGGGCAAAGAACCTTTGATTGCAAATGCAGGGAAGTTTTGATGGTTGGAGGAAAGAGAAAAATTCCGAGATCTACCTGCCTATTTTCAAAATCATACTCTCCCTTATAGATTAAACTTATTGATATGAAATGAAAATTTTAAAAAATACCCGCAAGAGATACATTAGCTGTTACGGGCATTTTTTAAAAGGTTCTTATTCATTAATCAAGTCAAAATTTTTACCATTATACTTAAGTTTGGCTTTGTATTCCATTCCATCCATTAAAAAGAGAGAGGGAATACTTAATACTTTTTCCCCATTGTAAGATGGAATCTCCTCTATATAAAATTTGTCTACCAATGGAAGTGTTGCTAAATTTATTATTGCCTGTTTTTTAATAACATTTTTGAAAAGATTTTTCTGCTCTGAAGTAGCTGCTCCACTTTTTATAAGTGTTCGATATTTGAAAAATTCATCAGAATGAATATTGTTACCCCAAACTTTCCAAACCTTATTACTTGATTTCTGAACAAAGTAGAAAACCATATCTTTAGATGTTAGGTATGCTGTAGCCGTTGCATTAAGAGTGAAAGACAAATCTTCAGATGGCCATCCCATTTCCTCTATAAAAAGTTCTTCAGGTCCATCAGTAGTCCAACCTGTAAAAATTTTAATATCATCTTTTGGGATAGTAGCATTATCAAATTTTTTAGCAACAACTTGCAAAGCCCTAAAAGACAACATTCTACATGGACAATAATCTACAGCACCTGTCGCATCGCTCTCCAGTGCTACTACATCAATATCATAATTAATCACCTGATCCCCACTCTTAACTTTAACATAATTATCCATAATTGTGTCTGCAAAGAGATTAGCATTCATAAAAAAAATAGAAACAACAAAAAATTTAATAAAAATTTTTACCATTTTTCTCCTCCTATTTTACTATTTTTTTAACACTAAAAATTATCTTTTAAATTTGCGACCTGTTCAATACCCTTGCTTAAAGCAGATATACTTGAGGTTTGAATAGGTAAAAGTGGTTTCTTCAACTGTTTGCATATACTTTTTATCTTCATACACGCTTCATGGCTTACACAATTTATAGGAAACAAAACAACGTCAGACTGTTTAGTAAGATTTTCAAGAACATTATGCCCCTCCTCTTTACAGCCATCATGATGAAAAAACTTTCCGCCATACTGTTCAACAATTTTACGGTAATGTGGGACCAAAGAATGCTGCCCACCAACATAGAGAAGACAGCGCCCAGATAGTAAATTGTTGGGACACAAACAATTTACTTCACCTTTACTATCAGTAACACTTAAAGGGCACTCTGCTTTTATATTGTAATTTTGGATCCTACTTTTTAAAAGAGAATTTTCATTTTCCAATTTTTTATAACTCTTTTCGAGAAAAGAATATTTAAAGTTTATCTCTTTGTTTTGGAAAATTAATTTCTCATAATTATTCTTTATTGCAAGATACATTTTATTTTTTAGCTCAAGCTGATTTTTGATATTTTTTATATTGTCTTCACTCTCCTTATCTACACCCTCCTCAAATTTTTTTATTATCCTATTAGCTTCATCCAATTTGATTGATAAAAATTTGCACTCATTTTTATATTTAATCAGTTCCACTATCTCTCTATTTTTATTCTCTATCTCTTTTTTAAATTGCTCACGATTATCTTTGGTTACTTTTTCAACCAATTCAAGTTGCTGGGTCAAATCTTTTATCTTTTGTTCACTTTTTTTTGCTGAAGCCACTGACAGATGGGAGAGCATATGCACTTCTCCAAAAATTTCTATGTTTAATTTTTCAGATGAATATGGGTGAGTCAAAATAGCCCAATACGCACCAGATAATCTTCCATCACTCTTTGAAGATTTCCAAAATTTTATAAGATCATCTTCATTTTTACAATGACTCGAGAGTTTAATCGAAAGTTCAAATTTCCTATTTAAACTTTTATTTACCATTCGACTAAAATCATTACAGTTAAAACACTTCTCTACAAAATATTGATGAAGCTCAAAATCAGAAAAAGTTGAGATAGAGACATCCATCTTTTTGGCAATTTTTCTTAACTCATCTAAAGTAAGACAAGTGCCAATAATTGAGCAGATAAAAGAATCTTGGACATCCCAAATTTTTAGAGGGATATTATGTTTATTTTCCTGCTCTTTCTTATCTTTTAACTCTTCTTTAAGCATATAAACACACCTCCAAATTTATTTTATAATGTAAATATATTTGTAATCAAATCACTTTATGCTCAACACACTATTAAAGCTGCCTTTATTTATACACTAAACTATTTTTCATAGAATATACTATAAAAAAGGGTAAAAAAATTTAAATAACAAGATATTGGTAAAACTAAAAAATCATAATACACTCTCTTTCAACTGTTCTGAAATATCTAATACAACTTTGACAATATATGGATCAAGCTGTGTCCCTGAAGATATATCTATCTCTTTCATCGCAGATTCAATAGAGCAACCTTTTCTGTAAGGTCTATTCTGAATAAGAGCAGAAATAGTATCTGCAACAGATATAATCCTTGCACCTATCGGAATATTCTCACCTTTCAAACCGTATGGGTAACCCTTACCGTCAAATCTTTCATGATGATAAAGTACCATATCTCTCAATCCGCCTTCAAAATTTAATGCTTCTATAGGTTCTACTATTTTACTCCCAATAAGTGGATGCCTCTTCATTACCTCCCACTCTGAGGGAGAAAATTTTCCAGTTTTATTTAAAACAGCATCAGGGATTCCAATTTTTCCAACATCGTGTAAGTGTCCCCCAATATGTATAAATGCTGATTCCCTACCACTAAATCCAAGGGCATTAGCTATAAGATAACTTATATTTGCAACTTGTTCAGAATGTTTTGCAGTATAAGGATCTTTTGCATCAACAGTATTTCCAAGTATTTCAGATAAATCGTGAATATTTAGAAACTGATTATCCAAATCTTTAACAAAATAAGAGAACTCTTTATTGATAAAAAAATTTATATCTCTTTTTTCTCTCTCTATTTGAAGATTAAAAACTTCCATCAATCCCTACCTTTTTTAATAACAACAGAGCAACCTTTTCACATAAATGAGAAGATTAAAAATTAACTATTTTAAAATCGTTAAAAGGAGTGGGGAATACCCACCCCTGCCATAATAAAATTAAAAAGTAGCTGATAACTGAAGAGTAATAGAATCTCTTGAGTCAATAGATTCTCCAAGTAGTTTGACAATATCTTCGTCAGCCTCACCATGGAGATATTCAAGACTGAGACCCAATTCTGTCCCCCACTTCTCATTACTCAATAAATTAGTTGAAAAAACAATTCCATACTCCTCTTCCATAAAAACTATAGGGTCAATAAATGCAGCTTCATTACTCCCGCCATATTTTAATGCAACTGTAAGCTCTCTCTCATAAACAAACGGGAATGTGTATCCAAGCTCAAAATTCCATGTTTCAGGTTGAAATTTTTTACCTATCTCACCAAAATCTGTTTGGTCAAAATCATCAACAGCGGATAAATATTCAGCAATAAAATTAAAACTAAAAAATTCAGCCATCAAGAATGCATGAAATCCACCCACATAATCTTTTACACTACTACCCCAATCATTATCAGACATAGCATCTTTAAAACTATCTCCATCTGAAATATTGTTAATGTAAGAGATTTGAATATTAAGACTCGTTTCTTCAGGCAATACATTTAGCACCTTATTTGCATATTCAGGCTTTGCCTCACTTCCTGACTCTTTTTCAGAAGAATTTCCAAACTCTACACTTAAAGTAGCTCCCCAAGATTTAATGATATCAGCATTACTATCCCTATTCTCATCAATATCGGGATTGAAAAAATATGTTGATAAATCTATACCTCTGTATGAAACACCAAATTGAACGGCTGATTCTCTTGTTTCACCAATCTCTAATGTTAGAGGGTCACTAATAAAATTACTCTCAAAATTTCCAAATGGAACATACATTTTCCCAGCCTTTAAATATATAGGGACAGTATCACTCCCACCAAGAGTGAGATACCCTTCATCAATATCAACAGGTTCTGTATCATCCTCTTCCCAGAGAAAAACCAATTTTCCTGAAGCATACTCATTGAGAGTTGCTTCAATATCTATTTCAGCAGTGGCAAGTGTTATATCGCTGCTATGCTCACTCTTTTCATCTTTTTTACTAAATTTACTATAATTTGTTTCAACTTCAAGAGCTCCACTAATAGCAATATGCTCTTTTAAGGTTTTCAACATATCTGAAGCCTCTTTTACATCTTTTTGTGCATCTTTTGTTTCTTGGATAGTCGAACTCTGCTGCTCTACTTTCTTTTCAAGCTCTTGCAATTTATTTTGTAAACTCTTGATCTGCTCCAACAAATCTTGGTTCTGTTCAGCCTTTAAAAGATCCGGCATAAAATTAAAAAGAAACGTAACCGCCAATAAAATCAAAAATTTCTTAATCATCTTTCTCTCCTTTTTCCTTTATTATAATTTAACTCTTTCTCTTAAACTTTATTCACCTCGAAAAAACATTACTTTAATCTTGGAAAGTAACGGGTTAGACAGTTACTCCATTTTTAAAAATTATAAATCATAAATTTACCGAACTTTCTTTACCATACCTAAAGGGCATACTCCTTGCATAAGTCCCGCAAGATTTGAATTCATTGCTTTGTTTTATGCACGGGTCATCACCCCCCTCCTGCCCTTTTTGCTTCCCCTCATAGAAAAATTTATTCTCCTTTTTCCTTTATTATAATTTAGCTTTTTTTATTAAACTTTATTTAATTTGTTAACCTTTGCCAAAACCAAATATATTTTGAGAGGGGGGTAACGGTTTAGGCAGTTACTCCATTTTTAAAAATTATAAATCATAAATTTACTAAACTTTCTTTACTGCACTTACAGGGCATACCTCTGCACAAGTCCCACAATCCGTGCACTTCTCCTGATCAATTTCATACTTATTTTTAGATTCTGATATTGCATCAACAGGACAATTATCTGCACAAGTCCCGCAAGATGTGCATTCATCGTTTATTTTATACATAGTTTATCACCCCCTTCCCTTTCTCCCCCTCTTATAAAAATTTATCCTACTAACTCCTGCCTTAAAGTAAGATTAAGTTTCCCATTTTTCCTTCCTACATATCTTTCACACTGTTTCAACCTATCGTATCCAAGCATAATCCCAAGCATAAAATCCTCTTCATCAGAAAGAGTTGATAAATCGGAAGTTTTGATATACTTTAAAACATCTATACAAATGCTATTACCAAAGAATATATTTATGCTTTTTTCACCTACTTTTTCAATAATATATGGGATCTCATGTTTTTCAAGTCTACTAATAACTACATCTTCAAGCATTGCATCAGTAGTATGAAGAACTAAATTTCGAAGACCCTTCTTATATTCATAAATATGGTGTGTAAGAACTTCCATTTTTAACCTCCACAATCATTTTAAATTGATTACAACATTTACCCAAACAAGATTTACAAATTCTACTTTTGATCTCCATGATCATTTGATTGATTACAAAAATTACATTTCCCTGAACAAGATTCACTACAACTTCCATTTTTGAATGACTTTTTAAAATATTTTATAATATAAAATATTGTAATTAAAAGCCCTAAAGCTAATATAACACTCTCCATAGCACCCCCCTTTTCTATTTACAGAATTATACGACCTATCTGATAGGCAATTAAAGTTATGAAATATGCAAGAACAGTAAGGCCAAAAAACTGGTAAAAAGCATATTTCCAAGAACCTGTTTCTTTTTTAGTTATTGCAAATGTTGCTATACATGGTGCAGAGATCAATCCCCACAGAAGTATACAAAAACCTATTAATGGGTTGTAATCACTCTTTATTTTTTCAATTAAACTTTCAGACTCTTCATCAGCTTCTCCAACTGAATTAATTATACCCAATTGTGCTACAAAAACCTCTTTGGCTGCTAAAGCTCCTAAAATTGCAGTAGATATCTTCCAATCAAAACCTAAAGGTTTAAAAATAGGTTCAAGTGTCTTACCTATCTTACCCATATAACTTTTTTCTACCTCTTCTGCACTTCTCAAATTCTCTATCTCAGATATTTTGCTCTCTTTCTCCTCATCTTTCAACAACTGATTGGATTCAACCTTACTAATCAAGGCTTCATAATCTTGGGAGTAGTTAGTGACCTTTGGAAAACTACTCAAAAACCACAACAATATTGATACAGCAAGAATAATTGTCCCAGCTTTTTTTAGATAAAGATAACCTTTCTCCCATACATAGGTTAAAAGAGCTCTGAATGTAGGAATCCTATATGGTGGTAGCTCCATTACAAATGGGGCACTTTCACCTTTGAAAATTGAGAGTTTAAGAACTTTGGCAACAACAATAGCCAAGATTACACCAAAAATATTAATACCCCATAAAATTGCACCATGATAATTTTCAGGGAAGAAAGCCTGAATAATGAGTATATAAATTGGAAGTCTTGCACCACAGCTCATCAAAGGTAAAACTAAAATTGTCAAAAATCTCTCTTTTTTTGATTCAAGAGTTCTTGTTGCCATTATCCCTGGGACACTACAACCAAAACCTATAAGCATTGGGATAAAACTTTTACCATGCAACCCTATATGATACATAAGTTTATCAACTATAAATGCAGCACGAGCCATATATCCACTATATTCAAGTATACCAAGTGCAAGAAACAGTATAAGAATATTTGGAAGAAATATTACAACAGAACCAACTCCACCAATCACCCCATCAATTAGAAGTGATTTAAAAATTGTATCTTCAGGCAATATAGAGCCAACTTTCTCCGACAAAAATCCAAAAAATGCATCTATCCAATCCATTGGGTAAGAACCTATCGTAAATGTAAGCCAGAAAACAATATAGAGGAGAATTAGGAATATAGGAATCCCAACTAATCTATTTGTCAAAACCATATCTATTTTGTCAGAAATTTCATGTTTTTTCTCAATAGTTGCTTTTAGACATTGGGTAGAAACTCCCGAGATAAATCCATACCTCTTCTCTGCTACAATTGTTGCTACATCATCATTATAAAAATTCTCTATCAATCTTCTCTCTTCATTTAACGCCTTAAAAAGAGCGGAATTTTCAGGGAAAAACTTTTTTATATAATTTATCTCTTCAGAGTCATTCTCGAGAAGTTTTAAACTTAACCATTCAATATTTTTTTCTCTCTCCACATCTGACTGCACAAGCATATTACTCAATCTTGTGATAGCACTACTTATCTCTTTACCATATTCAACTCTTTTAAAATCTGTTTTCAATCCATTAATAGAAACATCCACTACTTTATTTTTTAACTCAACAATCCCTTCCCCTTTATGACCAACTGTTTTTACAATAGGAACTCCAAGTAATTTTGAGAAACATTCATACGAAATATCAATCCCTTTTTTCTCTGCTTCATCACTCATATTGAAAACAAGAATCAAAGGAATCTTCAACTCCATTATCTGAACAGCGAGATAAAGGTTCCTTTCAAGATTACCTGAATCAAGTATATCAACCACAACATCAGGTTTTTCATTGATAATGAAATTTCTTGCTATAATCTCCTCAGGCGAATAAGCTGTCAAAGAGTATGTCCCAGGTAGGTCAAATACTTTTACATTTCTACCTTGATGCTCAAAAGAACCCTCTCTTTTTTCAATTGTAACACCCGGATAATTACCTACATGCTGCCTTAATCCTGTCAAACTGTTAAAAATTGTGCTTTTACCGGTATTTGGATTCCCCATGAGTGCAATATTAATCTCTTTCTTCATAACAACTCCTTTTCTATGAATTATAGTATTGTCTATATTTTAAGACAAAAAAAATTAAATTTTTTCTACAAATATCTTTGCAGCCATTCCAAAACCTAACCCTATCTTGCTATTATCTTTACTGATAATTATACCACTGTTATTTTTCCCACTATTTACAATTTCACATACAGAACCAACCATCAAACCTAAACTATTTAATCTCTGGTTCAACAACTTCCCCCCATCAATTCTGCTTATCCTGACCTTTTCACCATTACCTATAAGAAATATAGGGAGCATAATTACACCTTCTCAATAATAATAGAATCTGCTTCACTTTTTCTAAGTGATAAATGGGAATTTTTGAGTAAAAAATCTATAGGATCACCCAAAGGAGCAACTTTTTCAACAGTAATAATCTCCCCCGGAACTATCCCCATACTTAGAAATCTCTGTTTCATGGAACTATTAGCAGTTATCTCCTTTATTACTCCTCTCTCCTCTTTTAACAAATTTGATAATTTCATTTTTTTTCCCCCTTTATTTTTAAATTCATTCCACTTTTCATAACAACCTTCACACTCAGTCTCTATAAAATTTATAAAAGCAAAAAGTTTTTCAAAAGTTGAGTTACTGATATAGTGCTCAATATTACACGCATCAATTTTGCTCACTTCATCTTCAACTCCAAGGACATTTGTAAAAAAATTATGAAGCATTTTATGTTTGTTGTATATTTTTTGAGCAATTTCAGCTCCTTGGGGAGTCATATCTATATATCCATACCTTTCATATTCAATAAGATTTTTTTGAGCGAGAGTTTTTAATGCATTGTTAACCGAGGAGACCTTATAACCGAGTAATTTCATTATATCTTTAACTCTGACAACCTTCTTTTCTAAACTTATTATCCATATAGCTTCAAGATAATCTTCTATACTGTGAGTTAATTCCATTATAGCCTCCAAAAGAAAAGATAGTCTCAACTATAATATGAGAAATTTTTTGTCAAGAAAAATTTTAAAAATTTTATCATTTATACTTTAATATCTCTGTTTTACCACCTGTGAGAAGTAATTAATTTGTTTGACATAAAAACCCTTAGATGGTAAATAAAATTAAAAATTTCAAGGAGATTTATTTGCTTTCCAAACTTTTATCCACAATTAACAACCGAAAAGATTGGGTTCTTTTGACACACAACAATCCTGACCCTGATACAATAGCAGGAGCTTTTGCATTCTCCAATCTTCTCCACCAGCTTGGGAAACGTTCCAAAATTTACTACTCTGGAGTGATAGGTCGTGCAGAAAACAAAGAGATGATAAAACTTCTCAAGATCAAGCTCAATCATATATCAAATATAACATTAACCAACAGGATGAACATAGCACTCTTTGATTCTCAGCCACTCAATGGCAATCAGCCAATACCTCACTCAATTATACCAAAGATTGTAATTGACCACCATCCATTCAAAAAATCAACCACCAAATCACAATTTTACGATGTAAAAGATAATGTAGGGAGCACTTCCACCATCATAGCAGGCTATTTTAACGAACTCAAATTAGAAATGAAACAAGATATTGCAACAGCCCTCTACTATGGGCTCAAAACTGACACTAACAACTTCACAAGAGATTGTAGTAGTAAAGATATCGAAATTTTTAGATTCCTAAACGAAAACACATCTTTTAAGATAATTGGCAAGATAGAAAATCCTTTATTATCAAAAGAGTATTACAAAACAATGTCAATAGCTCTCCAAAATATCAAAATATTGGGGAAAGCTGCTTTTTCAGACCTACTAAAAGTCCCATACCCTGATCTATCCGCAGAGATAGGGGATTTTTTTATAAAGAGAAAAGGGATTAATTGGGTATTAGTCTTCTCATACTACTGTGACAATCTATACTTCTCTATCCGAACCAAAAGCAGACAAAAGATAGCAGGAGATCTCGCAGTTTATCTTGTAAAAAATCTTGGCAGCGGTGGTGGACACGATCACTCTGCAGGTGGTATGATAAATGTAAAAAATTTTGATTCTTACATAGCAACAAAAGATATATTGATTAATAGATTCATAAACAAACTCAACTTAAACAAGGCTGGCACTGGTGATTTATTCACGTCCGACAAAGATAAAAATTAAATTAAACAATCTTCTCCACAATCTCTCCATAATCAAAAAACTTACTCCAAAAAGTCAGATTATGGCAGTAGTCAAATCAAATGCTTATGGACATGGCAGCATTAAAGTTGCATCAACTCTTAATATGAATGGTGTCAATTTCTTTGCTGTTGCTTGTGCTTATGAAGCTGAAAAATTATTTAAAAGTGGATTGAACGCCGAAATACTCTCACTTGGCAAAATTTATAGAGAAGATATAGAGTTAGCACAACACTACCGTTATACACTCACTATAAGTTCTATTGATGATATTACAAATATCCAATCTGGAGATAGCAGAGTATCAGTTCATCTAAAAGTTGACACAGGTATGGGTAGATGCGGTGTCTGGGAAAAAAATTTAAAAGAGATAATCCATCTAATCAAAAACAGCAGCAAAATCAACCTAAAAGGTGTGATAACTCATTTTCCTGCTGCTGATACTGATATAGACTTTACTAATAAGCAGATCGAAAATTTCAAATTTATAAAAAAGTTATTTTATGATAACGATTACAAAAATTTACTTTTTCACTGTGCAAATAGTGATGCAATCATTAATTTTGATAACTCTATATTTGATTTTGTGAGACCGGGTCTTATGCTTTATGGTGCATATGGAGATATTGCAAAGAAAAGGGATCTGGGCTTGAAGCCTGTCATGGAATTTGTTTCAAAAATTGTGGACATTAAAAGTTTCAACAAAGGTGACTCTATTGGCTACGGGAGAAGCTATATTGTTACCAAAGATTATCAAAAATTTGGGTTAATCCCAGTAGGCTATGCAGATGGCTTTAGTAGGTTTTTTTCAAATAAAGGGGTTGTCCTCACAAATGGGAAAATATCCAAGATTGCAGGGAGAGTGAGTATGGACTGGTCAATGATAGAACTTGAGGGTGATAATTCAAAAGTAGGAGATGATGTAATACTCTTCGGTGATGACAACAACATAATGGACGTAGATCTTATTGCCAAAACAATCGGGACAATTTCTTACGAAATTTTATGCAATGTTGGTCAAAATTACAGAAAAGAGATTGTGTATCTAAATTCTGACTAATCAAACCATCAAGAAAAATTATAAAAAAATCTAACCTACCTACAGTTTTTGTATGCTATAGGCATTAAAGGATAAAGTTGAAAAAATATAAAAATTCTCTCAGATAAAAACCAAAATAGTGGTTAGTAGAAATGACCAGCAATACAAAATATTTCAAATATTGCTTTTATTCAACTTTTGATATAATCACAATTGAACTTTATAATAATTTTAATTAAGGAGTGAAACATGGAACTTTCATACAAATTAAAAGAGATTAAACCTTCAGCTACACTTGAGATTACAGCAAAGGCAAATATGCTCAAACAGCAGGGATTTGACGTTGTTGGATTTGGTGCAGGTGAACCTGATTTTGATACTCCCGACAATATAAAATCAGCTGCAATAAAAGCTATCCAAAATGGGAAAACTAAATATACACCGATAAATGGTATCATTGAACTTAGAGATGCTTTATGCAAAAAGTTTTCAAATGAATTGGGTATTAATTATACTTCAAATGAGATTCTCGTTTCAGCAGGTGGCAAGCATTCACTTTACAATCTTTTTATGTCAATAATAAATCCGGGAGATGAGATAATAATCCCTTCACCTTACTGGGTTTCCTATCCTGAAATGGTTAAAATATCGGGTGGTAAGCCTATCATTGTTCCAAGCAGTAGCAGTGAGAATTTCAAAATAAATCGAGAAAAATTAGCAAGTGCAATTACTAACAAAACAAAGGGTATTATTATCAATTCACCATCCAATCCTACAGGAGCCTTATACAGCAAAGATGAGCTCAAAAGTCTTATAGATGTTGTAAAGGATAAAGATATCCTGATAATATCTGACGATATCTACGACAAAATAATTTACGACAACAAAAATTTTGTTAATGCCCTAATGATATATCCAGAGCTGAAAGATAAAACTGTCATTGTAAATGGTGCCTCCAAAACATACTCTATGACAGGGTGGAGAATCGGATATACCGCTGCCAACAAAAATATTATATCAGGGATGTCAATAATACAGGGACAATCTACATCCAATCCAACATCAATATCACAGTATGCAGCACTCGAATCAATAACTGGTCCTCAAGATTTTATAAAAGAGATGGTAAGCAAATTTCAGGAGAGGAGAGATTATATTGTTGCAGAGCTAAACTCAATAGATGGTATTGTATGCAACAAGCCTGAAGGTGCATTTTATGTTTTTCCTGATATATCCTTACTCCTTAAAAAGAAAAATTTTCAAAACTCTGTCGATTTTTCAAAAAAACTTCTCGATGACCAAAAAGTTGCAGTAGTGCCGGGTGATGCTTTTGGTAATGACAACTGCATAAGATTATCTTATGCAACATCTATGGATACTATCAAAAAAGGTGTTACAAGATTAAAAGAATTTTGTAGGTAATCCTATGAATATCAAGCAGGAGATAGAGAGATTACGATCTGAAATAAATTACCACAACTACAGATACTATACTCTTGATTCTCCAGAAATTTCAGATTTTGATTACGATACACTTCTGACAAAACTCTATCAATTAGAGAGTGAATACCCAGAATATTTTGACAGCAATTCACCTACTCAAAGAGTAGGTGCCCCTCCACTTGATAAATTTAATCAGATAAAACACTCTGTTGCAATGCTTTCGTTAAAAAATGGATATAGCAGAAGTGATATTCTCGATTTTGTAAAATCAGCAGAAGATACACTTCAAGAGAAAATTACAGAGTATGTGGTTGAACCAAAAATAGACGGTCTTGCTGTTGAGCTTGTTTATGAAAACAATATATTTATTAGAGGGTCAACAAGGGGTGACGGAAATATCGGCGAGGATGTAACCCTCAATCTCAAAACTATCAAATCTATCCCGCTTACCCTTGATAGCTCTTATAATCTAAAAAGATTTGAAGTCCGTGGGGAGGTATTTATTAGCAAATCTCAATTTTTGAAAATAAATATGGAGCGTAAAGAGAATGGTGAACAACTTTTTGCAAATCCTCGCAACTGTGCAGCAGGTTCACTTAGACAACTTGATTCAAGCCAGACAGCAAAAAGAAAACTTGATATATTTTTTTACGGTTTTGGAATTGCACAAGGTCTCTCTATTGCAGAACATTCCCAATTTATTGAAATATTGAGAAATCTAAAATTCAAAGTAAACCCTCTAATAAAAAAAGTGGATAACCTTGATCAAATATTCCAATATTATCAACATATCCAATCAACAAGGGATTCCCTGCCATACGATATTGATGGAATTGTTATTAAAGTCAATAATTTCAATCAACAGAAGATACTTGGGGAAACGAGCAGAACTCCGAGGTGGGCAATAGCATGGAAATTTCCCGAGATTGAGAAATCCACAAAACTACTCGATGTAGTTGTCCAAGTTGGGAGGACAGGGGTTCTTACACCTGTTGCTATTCTTGATCCTGTAAATATAGGTGGTGCTACTGTTACCAGAGCAACTCTTCATAATTTTGATGAAGTGAAGTTAAAAGATATAAAGATAGGTGATACTGTTTTTGTAAAAAGAGCTGGTGATGTGATACCTGAAGTTATCTCACCAGATTACACAAAGCGTAACGGAGACGAGAGGGAGATAACAGTTCCTGACAAATGCCCCATCTGTAACGGAGCGATTTTGAAAGAAGCTGGGGAGGTAAATTACAGATGTATCTCAAATTTAAGTTGCCCTGCCCAGATAAAAGGTAAAATATCACATTTTGTAAGTAAAAACTGTATGGATATAGAGGGAATGGGTGAAAAAATTGTAGAGCTCTTTGTTGATCTAAACCTTATAAATGATGCAGCTGATATCTACTATCTCAAACATTCTCAGATTTCCACACTTGAAGGGTTTGGTGAAAAATCAGCTAACAATATTATTACCAACATAGAAAATAGCAAGAAACAGCCATTGTGGAGATTGATAAATGCTCTCGGAATTAGAGGTGTAGGTGAGGAGTTATCAAAACTTTTGGCTAAAAAATTTAAACACCTTGACCAGCTTATAACATCTACCCCATCAGAGATTGAAGATGCGATATACAAGAAAAATCGCCAAAGTAGGGGTGGAAATCAGATTATAATGGAAAATATTAAGGCTTTTTTTAAAGAACCACACAATCTGAATGTTATAGAAAAATTAAGATCTGCTTGTGTAAATTTTGAAGAGAGAGAGCTTACTGAAAATAAAGCTTCAAAGCCTCTTGCTGGTAAAACCTTTATACTCACAGGGACTCTTGCAAATTACAAAAGGGAGGAAGCAAAAAATCTAATAGAAAAATTAGGTGGTAAAGTTTCAACCTCTGTCTCATCAGCTACAGATTATATAGTAGTAGGTGAAAACCCTGGCAGTAAACTTGATAAAGCTAAAAAATTAAATGTAGAAATTTTATCCGAGAAAGATTTTGAGCAGCTAATAGAAATACAAACTCCAGATTTTAAATAACAACTATCAACATCATAAATTCAATTTGTTTTTTAACTTTATATCTAAAATTTAATTTCTCATTTTTATAATTGAGATAAATAAAGGGGATTAATATGTTTTCTGAATACCTTACTATTCCAGCAGAGGAATTAAACCTCAGAATCAAAAACCTCCAAATAAAATTAGAGCAAAAAGGAATAGATTACGCTATTATTTTACAAAATACAGATATAATCTATTTTACAGGGATACTTCTTCAAGGGATAGTAGTTATCCCATCAAATAAAGAAGCAACTTTTTTAGTCAGGAAAAATATTCAACTTGCAAAAGCTACCTCAAAACTTAAAAATATAACTCTTATAAAATCTATCAAAGATATCGCAGACTTTGTCAAAAGCAATTCAGTGATAGGTTTTGAGCTTGATGTTGTCCCATACAGTAACATTGAATATTATAAAAATCTTCTATCTCCAACCTCAATCATTGATATATCAGAGGATATCAAAAACATAAGATCGATTAAATCAAACATTGAGATTGATTACATAAAAAGAGCATCTTCACAACTTTACACCCTCTTTGATAATCTCAAAAATTATATCCAGCCGGGACTAAAAGAGGTAGATATCTTTATAAAAGCAGAAGAGATACTCCAAAAAAATGGACATCAGGGCTTTATGAGGATGCGAGGTTTCAACCAAGAGATGTTTTTTGGTCATATAATATCAGGGAAAGAGAGCCTCCAAAATACTTATCTTGATGCACCTACATCAGGGAAAGGGCTCTACCCTTCATTCCCACAGGGAAGCTCAACCAGAGTATTACAAAATAATGATATTTTGAGCGTTGACCTTGTTGGATGTTTCAATGGATACCACTCTGATGAGACAAGACCATTTTCTCTTGGAAAAATTGATAAAGATTTTGAAAAAGGTTTCAAATGTATGCTCCAAATTCACAATGAAGTTGTCAATTTTATCAAACCGGGAATATTGCCAGAAGAAGCTTACTTTAAAGCTCTTGACACTGCAAAGAAATTGGGTGTTGAAGATTCCTTTATGGGTAGTCAACATAAGGTAAAATTCATAGGTCATGGGATAGGTCTTGAAGTTGACGAACCACCATTCTTGGCAGCAGGATTCAAAAAACCTTTTGCAGAATCGATGGTTTTTGCAGTAGAGCCAAAGATATTTATTCAAAATAAAGGTGTTATTGGAATAGAGAATACCTTTATAGTAACTAAAAATGGATGTGAAAAACTCACCTTATCACCTGATGAAATCATTGCTGTTTAATTTTTTGAAGGATAATTAGCTGCTGCAATAATTTTTTAGAATTATCAAATTTAGATACAAAAGGAGAATATTATGAAAATTTTAGGAATTTCAGGGAGTCCAAGAAAGAAAAAAATTTCAAATGTTTACAAACTTGTCAAGATAGTCCTCGAATCAACAGGTATTGATTACGAGCTTGTCTCTCTCAGAGGTAAAGATATCAGTGGCTGTATGGCTTGTCTTGCCTGTGCCTCAAATAATATCTGCAAACTAAATGACGATATGAAAGATTTGAGAAGTAAGATAGTCGAAGCTGATGCTTATGTTATAGGTGCACCAAATTACTATTCAGGGATTAACTCAATTACGCACTCATTCCTTGAAAGATGGTATCAATTTAGGCACAACGAAGGGCAGTTTCTCTGGGGGAAGCTCGCTGTTGCAGTTGGAGTAGGTGGGACGAGTGGTAGTGCAGTTACCGATCAGATCAAAAAATTCCTCTACTATAATTTTATAGAACCTGTAGCAGAAGTTACAGGTATTGGACCAGCTTCATGCTATTCGTGCGGATATGGGGAGAGTTGTAAAGTAGGGATACCTTACTTTATACATGGTGAAGGTGTTAAAATAACAGACGATATCATCCCCGATATCAGTAAACAACCAGATGTTATTGAAAATGCCAAAAAAGCAGGTGAGCTTCTCGGAAATAGATTAAAAAACAACTGGGACAGAAAAGAGGTTACATTAAAGATGCAACAGAAGATGATGCAGCTTTTTAAAGAGGGGAGTTAAGATGCCTAAAGATTTAAAAAAATCTCTGAAAGAGAGTGCTTTTAATTTGGGGATAGATGTTTTTGGTGTTGCTGATCTTAATAATTTTGACTTTACTAACTCTCCAACAGCACCAAATGACCTTACCTCAAACTTTACACGAGGAGTATCTGTGGCTATGGCTCTTCCAAAAGGGATATTCAAGAAAATAAAGGATAAACCTACCCCAGAGTATGCAAAATATTATACGATTGTCAATGAACAGCTTGACTTAATCACACTCAAACTCGCAAAACATATAGAGAGATATGGATACACTGCTCTACCTATCCCAGCATCTCAGAAAATTGTAGTTGAAGGGTTATTTGGTTCTGCTATCACACACAAAGCAGTTGCACGGCTTGCAGGAGTGGGATGGCAAGGTAAGAGTCTTCTGATAATCTCACCTGAATTTGGACCAAGAATACGAATTGCAACAATCCTTACAGATGCACCACTTGAAGCAGACACACCTATCGAATTTCAATGCGGCAAATGTCAAAAGTGTAAAAAAGCATGTCCATCAGATGCAATAAAGGGTGTTCCACCAGCAGAGAGTTTTTATAAAAATAGGGAGGAAGCACTCTATTTTGACAGATGCTTCAATAAACTCGTCAATGAATTTTCAAATTTACCATCAGTTTCTCAGAGTATCTGTGGATTTTGCATTAAAGCATGTCCGTATTCAGGAATAAAATAGTATGCTACATAACAAATGGTTTATATTTAGCATAGTTATCACTCTATACTTTTTATCCTACTTTTACAGAGTATCAACTGCAATAATATCACCCGATCTTATGAGAGAATTCAATATCGGGGCAGAGAAACTTGGTCTTCTGAGTAGTATCTACTTTTATACCTTTGCTCTTGCACAATTCCCATTAGGACCACTACTTGACAGAGTTGGACCAAGAAAGGTTATAACTTCACTCGGTCTGATTGCAGCCGTAGGAGCACTGATATTTGCTATTGGGAGCAGTTATAATTACTCTATAATTGGCAGGGGCTTGATAGGTCTTGGTGTATCAGTGGCATATATGGGGACACTCAAAATAGTCGCAAATTGGTATAGAGCTGATGAATTTGGGATGATGTCTGCAACTGCTATGGCAATTGGGAATGTAGGAGCAATTGTAGCAACTACTCCACTTGCTTTGACAGTTGCATTAATAGGTTGGAGGATGACATTTGTATCAATTGCTGTTTTTAACTTTATTGTAGTTTTTCTCATTTACAAATTTGTAAAAGATTCCCCCAACGAGCATCACCATTTTAATAATCCGACAAAAAGTGATATATCTGTATTAGATAGTTACAAAATGATCCTGATAAATAAAAATTTCTGGCTGATATCAGTTTTAACATTCTTCTGGTTTGGTGCATTTATAGGTATTCAAGGATTATGGGGCGGACCATATCTTATGGATATATTCAATATGTCAAAGCCTGAAGCTGGGAAAATATTAAGTATGATAGCTTTCGGATTTATTGCAGGTGGTCCTACTCTTGGAAGGTTATCTGACAGAGTTTTAAAATCAAGAAAGAAACTTATCTTAATAACCCTTACTATCTTTACATTTATAATAATAATATTTGCATATTCACCTGCCCCCCTTACAAAATCTACTCTTTATCTACTCTTTTTCCTTTTGGGGTTTTTTGGCAGCAGCGGCATTATTACTTATGCACACCTAAAAGAGCTCTTCCCTCTCTCTATTTCAGGGACAGCTATGACAAATCTTAATTTTTTTGCCATTATAGGTGCTGCAATTGTTCAACATCTTATGGGTATAATAATTGAAAATTTCGAAAAACTCCCATCAGGGGCATACCCATTTTCAGCTTATAGGGGAGCATTTCTACTATGCATAGCAGGAATGATTATAAGCCTTGTTTTATACACCTTCTCTGACGAGAAGAAGAGTATATGATCAACAAATTTGCAAACTATCTTGCTGATTTAACTTTAAAACGAGCAAAGACAAAAAAGAGTGCTTGTATATATGAGGGGTTTGTAAGCCTTTTTGTAAATCTTTTTATCTTTCTAATAAAAATAGTTGCAGGATTGTTGATCCATAGTATAGCTCTGATAAGTGATGCGTTCCACTCTTTATCTGATTCACTCTCATCTATTGTAATAGTGATAGGCTCTTTCCTCTCATCCAAACCAGCCGACAAAGAGCACCCTTTCGGTCATGCACGCTCAGAAAATATTACAGCCCTGATAGTTTCAATAATGCTTTTTATAATAAGTTTCGAATTTATAAAAGATTCAATATTCAGACTTCTAAATCCTCAAAAAGTTGAATTTTCAATACCTGTGATTATTTTAATAGTTGCTACAATTTTAATCAAAGATCTACTTGCAAAATACGCTTTTATATTGGCTGGGAAGGTTGGTTCAATAGCACTTGAGAGTGACGGCTTCCACCATAAATCTGATGTATATGCCACATCTTTAGTAATTGTTTCACTTATTGCTTCAAAATTTGAATTTTATCTAATTGATGCTATAATCGGGTTTATCATATCGTTATATATCGGGGTTATTGCCTTTCGCCTTGCTAAAAAATCTATAGATCCTATACTTGGG
>DYJV01000178.1 GCA_020722945.1 Candidatus Methylomirabilis sp.
AGTATTTTTTTATTGATGGTAGTTGACATGCAAATCCTTTGTGGGAACTAAAAATTGACATCAGCAAAAAGCTGAAGAAAATCATCCTCAATACTTTCTATGCTGACATTGCTTAAAGCGGGTATTAAAATTTTGATATCTTTTGATGCTCTTGTGATGGCGACATAGACAAGTCTATAGAGTTGATCTTTGTCTATTGAAGTACTGTTAGACAATCCAAAAAGATCAATGTAAACCGTCTCGTAGATGCTTCCTTGGAGTTTATGGATGGTTGAGGCAAAAGTGTATTTGACATCTGCAAAAAACTCCTTAAGGGCAAAATAATTTTCCCACATTTTTTTTCGTGTGGCATGATTTCTCTCTTTGGAAGCAACTGTTGCTATTTTTTTGAGTTTGTCATTAAATACCACGGCGCTTTCAGGGTCTACTATGCGTATAATCTCATTACAGTTTAGCCCATCTGCATCTTGACACTCCCAATAAGCAATCTCAAGAGTATTTGAAAATTTTTGTTCAGCACTTGAAAGCATAATCTCTTGGTTGTTGCTATATTTTAAAACACCATTAATGCTGTACGCACTTTGAAATACAATCTTGTCACCAGCCAACAAAGTAGGAAGCTCGTCTTCTCTGCCTTTATCTTGCCAATGTCTCTTTCTGGCTAAACGATTATACGCATCAACATCCGCATTTCTAAAACTAGTAATGACCTGATCTTGTATGCTCCAATTTTCTTTTTGATAAAAATCATTCAAAAAATCTTCTTGATTATGGAAAAATGAGATATTGATATCCATATTGTCTTTAAAAAATGTCTTTAGATCTGTGTATGATTTATTTTTGATAATCTCTCTAGCAGCAGTTGCTATCTTGATAATATAAGAATCTTTAGCTTGTCTTACTATCTCGTGGAGTTTGTAGTGGTGTCTGACTCTAAATAGACCATTTTTCTGTGTATCTACGGGCAACAACTGATAATAATCGCCCACAAATAGCACTGCTTTTATGCGTTCTTGTTCTACAGCTTGCGTGATAAATTCAAAGAGTTCATCACTGACCATTGAGCTCTCATCAACG
>DYJV01000094.1 GCA_020722945.1 Candidatus Methylomirabilis sp.
GGTGCCACCCCTCCATAGAGGGGAATTAACCGCCCTGACGGGGTGGTCAATTATCTATTATCCTTGAGTAGAGGAGAATTGAAAATAGTTGTTAGTTGATAGTTTTTAGTGTTTAGGAAAGAAAAAAAAATAAAAGCAGAGAGGTTTTATTTTTTTCTTGGATATTGTAGTTTTTTAAAAAAATCATTCACAATTCATCATTCAAAATTCAAAATTAATAATTCCCCCGTTGCTTCTCTGTCCACCCCTTGAGCAGAGGGGAATTAGAGTAGGATGATGGCTAAAGTAAAAAAATAGTGGGTAATTGCTATTCCAATTCACAATTTTCAATTTTTAATTATCAGTAAAAATGAAAAAGGGGATGTTACAAGTATCCCCTTTAAAAATTATAAAATTATTTTTAAAAAAAAGTTTATCCGTGTTGACAAATTTCTGTAAGAACTCCGTTGGACGATTTTGGATGAACAAATGCCACCAATGTCCCATGTGCACCCGGCCTTGGAGTTTCATCAATCATAGCAACACCTTTATCTTTGAGATTTTTTAGAGTTGAAACAATATCTTCAACTTCGTAACATATATGATGTATCCCCTCTTTGTTTTTCTCAAGATATTTTGCAATTGGTGAATCTGGAGATGTTGCCTGAACGAGCTCGATGTTGGTTTCACCTATTTTAAAGAAAGCAACTTTTACCTTTTGTGATGCTACTTCATCTGTCCCTTTAAACTCAAATCCAAGCTGATCTTTATAAAATTTCATAGATTCATCAAGGTTTTTGACAGCCAAACCTATGTGGTTTATCTTTTTATACATTTGCTCCTCCTATAAAAATTATTGTTTAATATTTTGAAGTATAAAATCTATAGTGTCTTTTGTATCTGTCCCTGGTAGAAAAACTTTTTTTATTCCATTTTCTGTGAGAAACGGGATGTCATCCTCAGGGATTATCCCACCGCCAAAGACAAGTATATCAGTGCCCCCGATACTATTTAGCTGTTTAACTACTTCAGGGAATAATTTGTTGTGTGCACCTGACAGACAACTTAACCCAACAGCATCAACATCTTCTTGTATTGCAGTCATGGCAATCTGTTTTGGTGTCTGTCTTATCCCTGTGTATATAACTTCAAAGCCTGCATCTCTTAATGCTCTTGCTACGACTTTTGCCCCTCTGTCGTGACCGTCAAGACCCGGTTTGGCAATTAATACTCTTATTTTTTTACTCATTTTCCACCCCTTTTAAAGAATTGTGCTTGATTGATACTCTCCATAAACATTTCTGAGAGTGTCAGTAATTTCTTGTAGTGAAGCGTATGTTTTTACTGCTTCTAATATGAATGGAACTACATTTCTATTTTCTGAAGCGGCAGTTTTAAGATTTGCAAGTGTTTTTTGAACTTGGGAGTTGTCCCTTGTAGCTTTTACATTTTTTAGTTTGTCTACTTGGAATTTTTCGACTGATTCATCAATCCTTAAAAGATCTCTTTTCCCAGTTTCTTTTATTTGAAATTTGTTAACCCCAACAACTATCTGATCTTTTTTTTCAACTGACTGCTGATACTGGTAAGCACTATTGCTTATCTCTTGATGAACAAATCCTGTTTCAATTGCTTTGATCATTCCACCCATACTGTCAATCTTGTTGATATAGTCAGTTGCCTTTGCTTCTATCTGATCAGTAAGATTTTCAAGCATATATGCACCAGCAAATGGATCAACTGTATCAGCTACGCCACTTTCGTATGCAATAACTTGCTGTGTCCTCAAAGCTATCCTCACAGAATCTTCTGTTGGGAGAGCAAGTGCTTCATCTCTTGAATTGGTGTGGAGAGAGTTTGTCCCGCCTAATACAGCAGCGAGTGCTTGAAGTGTAACCCTAATAACATTATTATCAGGTTGCTGTGCGGTGAGTGTAGAGCCTGCTGTCTGTGTGTGGAATCGGAGCATCATAGATTTGGGCTCTTTTGCTTTGAATCTGTTTCTCATGATTTTTGCCCAAAGTCTTCTTGCTGCTCTGTATTTTGCAATCTCTTCTATAAGGTTGTTGTGAGCATTAAAGAAGAATGAAAGTCTTGGTGCAAATGAATCGACTTCAAGTCCACTTTTGATTGCAGCATCAACGTATGCTATCCCATCTGCAAGTGTAAATGCAACTTCTTGAACTGCACTTGAACCTGCTTCTCTGATATGATATCCACTTATGCTGATAGTGTTCCATTTTGGGAGTTTATCTTTGCAATACTCAAATATATCTGTGATTATCTTCATAGATTCTTTTGGTGGGAAAATATAAGTCCCCCTTGCAAAATACTCTTTGAGAACATCATTCTGGATGGTGCCATTTAATTTGTCGCTTGATACCCCTTGCTTCTCTGCAACACCGATGTACATACTTAGAAGAATGGCTGCTGGAGAGTTTATAGTCATTGATGTGCTTACTTTTTCAAGATTTATTCCATCAAATAAAATTTCCATATCTTTTAGAGTGTCTATTGCAACTCCAACTTTTCCAACTTCTCCTGATGATATTTCGTTGTCTGAATCGTAACCTATCTGTGTTGGGAGATCAAAAGCAACACTAAGCCCAGTCTGCCCTTGCTCGAGGAGATATTTATACCTTTTGTTGGTCTCCTCAGCACTTCCAAAACCTGCATATTGCCGCATAGTCCAGAATTTCCCTCTATACATATTTGGCTGCACACCTCTTGTAAATGGATAAATCCCTGGAAACCCTATCTCTTCAGTATATTTTGTGTCTGCTGCTGAATCTTCAGGAGTATATAGTGTTTTGAATTCGATATCTGATGTAGTAAGGAATTTCTCCTTCCTCTCAGGGAATTTAGAGTTGGTTTTGGCTACCATATCCTCCCATTTTTTTTTGTTTTCATTGTAAGTACTCATTTTTTACCCCTCTTTTATTTTTTTCAAATCTGCTTTTTACTTTTTTGAAAATAAAAGCATACAAAAAATAAGATATAACAAGCCCTGTTGTAAATCCTAATATCAGAAAGAGAAATTTCATATTTTATAGTGGGATGTTTCCATGTTTTTTCCATGGATTTTGGTCTTCTTTGTTTTCTAATGTTTCGAAAGCTTTAATTAATATTTTTCTGGTCTCTTCTGGTTTGATAACGGCATCTATATAACCAAGATTTGCACCTTTGTAAGGATTTGCAAATTTGTCCCTATATTCGTTTACAAGCTTCTGTCTTGTTTCTGCTGGGTTGTCTGATTTGTCGAGCTCTTTCCTGAAAACTATATTTATTGCTCCATCAGGTCCCATTACTGATATTTCAGCAGTAGGGTATGCAAATACATAATCTCCCCTCAAATGTCTTGGGTTCATTGCACAGTATGCTCCGCCGTAAGCTTTACGAGTTATGACTGTGATTTTAGGAACAGTAGCTTCTGCAAAAGCGTAAATTATCTTTGCCCCGTGTCTGATAATTCCGCCATACTCCTGATTTGTCCCTGGCAGATAACCGGGAACATCTTCAAGAACAAGTAGAGGGATATTAAAGCAGTCGCATGTTCTTACAAACCTTGCACATTTGTCTGAAGAGTTGATATCAAGACAACCTGCAAGCCATGCTGGTTGATTGGCAATTATACCTACTGTTTTCCCATTGAGCCTTATAAATCCAACTACCATATTCATTGCAAATTTAGGTTGAATTTCAAAAAATTTACCATTGTCTGCGAGAAGTTTTATTATTTTTTTGATGTCGTAAGGAGTTTTTGGATTTGTAGGAACAATATTGTTTAATTCAGGGATAATTTTGTCAGGATTCTCATTGCATATATCATAAGGTGCAAATTCTTTATTGTTTTGAGGAAGGTAACTGAGAAGCTCTTTGACTGCATTGATGGTTTCGGTGTCATTTTTGCAAGCTAAGTGGACATTCCCTGATCTTGTCATGTGAGTGTTAGCACCGCCGAGAGTCTCATGATCAACATCTTCACTTGTAACAGACTTTATTACCTGAGGTCCTGTAATATACATATAGCTTGTCTTTTCTGTCATAAGGATAAAATCCATTATTGCGGGTGAGTATACTGCTCCACCAGCACATGGACCAAAGATAGCAGATATCTGAGGGATAACTCCTGAATAAATTGTATTTCTCAAAAATATCTCTGAATAACCTGCCAATGCTGTGATACCCTCTTGGATCCTTGCTCCACCTGAATCGTTGAGCCCTACGATAGGAGCACCATTTTTGGCAGCCATATCCATAATTTTACATATTTTCTCAGCATGAGTAAGACTTAATGAGCCTCCGATAGATGTAAAGTCTTGGGCAAATGCGTAAACGACTCTTCCATTTACTTTTCCAAAACCAGTAACTACACCATCACCAAGTATTTTGGTTTTGTCCATTCCAAAATCGTTGCAACGATGGACAACAAATTTACCTATCTCTTCAAATGTCCCCTCATCAAAAAAAGCTGCAAGTCTCTCTCTTGCTGTCATCTTTCCTGATGCTTTGTGCTTTTCAAGCTTGTCTTTTCCACCACCTGCTTCAGCTTCAGCGTTAAGCTGGTCTAACTTTAAAAATAATTCATTACCATTACTCATAAATACCTCCTTTTATTTAAATTAAAAAATTTTATAAAAAGTATTGTATACAATTCCCTAACCTATTTTCCCCAAAACTTCAATAATTTATTTTTATTAATACCACTCATTTAAAACAGTTTTATGAAAATTTTGCATTTTCAATATCTTTTTGATATAAATATCTCTGTTAATCTGGAAGGAAAAAAGGTTTTATGAAGTTTATCAACTTTTTTTGTAAGGATAGTTGATAAAGTTTAAAGAAGTTATATTTTGCTCTATATAAATCTTTTTAAGGAGTTTATGGTAAAAGCTATTGTCATTGTCCCCCCTGTTAGAGATTTCTACTTCACTTTTCATAGAGGTTCTTTTATTGGTGCCCAAATTGTAAATAAAGTTCTGCAAAAGATAGGTATTGAATCAGAGATTATTATTTTTCCAATGTTAAAAGGGAAGGGGGATAAAATTCCTCTTCCTAATGATTTGGAGTATCTCAGAAGATACATAATTCCTGATAGCCCTCATTTTTTTAAAAACTATTACAGATTTGGTAACGATTTTGATTTTTGTGCAAAGTTGATTTCAAGCAGAAAGCCTGAGATTGTTTTTTTATCCTGCTTTGCTTTTGGTTATGCCCTTGACAGCATTGAGCTTGCAAAATCAATAAGGAGTAAATCAAAAAAAATCGTGATCTGTGTGGGTGGTTCGGGGGTAACTGTTTATCCTGAATACTTTTTAAATAGTGGGGTTTTTGACCATGTGATATCGGGTAATGCTGAAGAGAGTATTCCAAAAATGTTTAAACTAACTTATCAAAACAACTTTGAATTTCTCTTTTCACATACAAAAAAAATTAAAAATAGTTATTTTTACTCAACAGTATTGACAAGAGGTTGTCCAAAGTGTTGTGATTTTTGTTCAAATCACATTACCCAAGGAAGAAAACTGCGAATAGCAAATATTGATAATGTCCTTGAAGAATTTGAAAAATTGCCAAAAGATGAGTCGATTCATCTCAATTTTGAGGATGACAATGTTCTTTTTAAAAAAACATTTTTTTTTGAATTACTTTTGCATATGAAAAAGAGTAGGGTGCAAATCACATTCTCCTGTGAGAACGGTATAGATTTTATGTTTCTTGACAAAAAAGATATAGATTTTCTTGTTAATATAGGTTTTACTCAGTTTAATTTCTCAATGGTATCAAATAGTAGTGATATTTTAAAAAATAACCATAGAGAACAAGATTTTTCACAACTTGAGCAGTTAATTTTTTATATAAAAGAGAAATTTAATAAGCCCATATTTCTATATATTATTGCAGGTTTAAAAGGGGATACCTTTGAAAATCTTAAAAATCTTTTACACTTTCTTTACAAACTCCCTGTTATTATAGGTATCTCTCCATTTTATCCTGTTCCTGGGATAAAAGGTTACGAGGATAGATCTTTTTTTGATAATCACTCTCCAATTTTGACATTGGGTAGTTCATTTTTCCCTTGGAATAACTCTTTATCAACGGATGAGCTTATATCACTATTTAAAATTACAAGGGATCTGAACCTATCAAAGTTAAGATAGATAAGAAAAGCAGACAGAAAAGTGTAAGGCGGAAGGAAAGATAAAAAGAAAATAAAAAAAGGGACTTTATTTTTGTTAATTTTGAATTTCCCACCACTGACTGCTTGTTAATCTCTGGCTCACGATAGGGAGATAGAGAGGTTTTTTAAGTGTCTTTCAACAATGATCAAATTCTTAAACAAAGATGATAGTAAAACACCAAGCATATATTCTGCATTTCAGAATACAGATACTATGTTTTCCCCTTATTGGAGTTCTACCACAAGTAGTTGCAACTCTTTGACAGCATGGAGTGTCTCTTTTAGCAATGGAGATGACTACTACTTTAATAAATCGAATAACAATGTTATCCGTTGTGTTAGAGGAGACAACTGATCTAATTTTTAGAATAAATTTTTAAAAGACAGGTTGGCACCAGAAGAGCAAGCTTAATGCTGAAATGGAAAGATAGGTGGGAGTTATTACTATTTAATTTGTGAAAACAATTCAACATTCTCAATTTTTAATTGATTGGAGGAGGGTGGGATTATTACTTTTTAAAATAATTCAAGATTCACCATTGACCATTCATCATTCTCAATTATCCCGAT
>DYJV01000095.1 GCA_020722945.1 Candidatus Methylomirabilis sp.
TTTCCAACTTTCATCTGATTCACTGTAAAACGGCTCAATTGCTAATACTTCTCTCCAAAATTTATGTCCAATATTTTGTATTGAAATATCGGAAAATTAAATTTTAAAAGATTTCTCCTTGCTTTTTTGGTAGAAATAAGGCTATTTTATAGTTTTGTCAGTTATTTAAACACCTCAAAAGAAAGCCAGCAACTTAAAAACCTCTCACCTCCAACCTTTGTCATCTTGAATTTGACGGCAGATAGGTGTGTGACATCTACTTTTTTAAACTTTATCCTAAACTTGCATGCCTCTGCTTTATCACTTTTGCCCCTTTTGAGCCTATTTCTTTGTAACCTTGAAATCTGTCTGCCGACAGATAGATGAATTAAGAGTGGCAAAAATAACTCCCCTCTCTTTTTCTTTTTACTCTTAAGTATTTCACTGCTGTCAGCCTATTTTTAAAGTTGCTACGCCTTTTAAGAGGCTATCAATGACAAGAAAAGAGTGCTATTGCAATGACACCAAAAGAAACTGTAATGATTGATTATTTCACTCTTTGCAATGAGAAATGGGGTAGAGTGTTTATAATTTTAATTTTGGAATTATACAATTCAAATTTTGAGCATCTCAGTTCTATCATCTCCCTGCCGACAGAATAAAAAAAATTTGTTTGAATTTTTACTTTTCAAATGTTATTCCTCGATTATACAAAGAAAGGTGAGCCCGATTAAAAGTGGATATATCGTCAGATCTTCCAATTTATAAAAGATTAGATAACCTTGAGAGATTCTTGATAACTTTTGTGGTAATGACAGGGACTTTCATGGCAATACTTGACACAACTATAGTTGATGTAGTTGTTCCCAAAATGATGTCCCCTCTCAAGACAGACCTTTACGGTGTTCAGTGGGTTATTACAGCGTATATGGCTGCTGCTGCGACAGGATTGCTACTTATAGAGTCAATGGTAAAAGTTTTTGGACTCAAAAATCTCTTTTTAGTTGGGATATTTGTATTTACTATATCAAGTGCAGTATGTGGATTTGCACAAGATCTGCCTCAGATGATAGTGGCAAGGTGCGTTCAGGGTGTAGGGGAAGCATTTATAGTTGCAACTGCACAAACAATAGTTTTCTCGATATATCCACCTGAAAAAAAGGGTATTGCAATGGGGATTTATGGTATGGGTGTGAGTTTTGCCCCTGCTTTAGGACCAACTATAGGTGGTTATCTTACAGAAGTTTTGAATTGGCGTTGGATATTTTATGTTAACCTCCCGTTTGGTCTCCTTGTTGTGCCTATGGGTATGATTATCTTACCAGATTTACTTCATAATAGGGCGAAGCTTAAATTTAATTTTCCAAGTTATATACTCTTTGCATCTTTTACAATTTCGCTTTTGATACTACTTTCAAAAGGTCAGCAAAAAGGTTGGTTTCAATCCCCTATCATAATGAATCTTCTCTTTTTATCTATAGCTTCTTTTATATTTTTTCTTATAAGTGAAATAGTTTCAAAGAAGAAGCTTATTGATTCGGTTATCTTCAAAATCAAGCAGTATTCTATAGCAATCGTAATATACTTCTTTACACTTGGGCTCTCAATTTATCAAATTTTTTTCCTCTTACCCCTCTATTACGAAAATCTTAAAGGTTATACAACTCTCCAGACAGGTTTACATATGTTATCATTTGCGATATTTATTGCATTTACTTCGATAATTTCAGGTCTTCTTTCTGATAAATATGGGGAGAAGAATATCCTTGCTATAAATGCGGTTCTCTACTTTATAACTTCTATAATCTTGATTCCAAGTCTAAATTACTATACTCCATCTATCCAAACTATCCTCCTTACAATCCCTCTCGGATTTTCACTTGGGAGTTTTTTTGCACCTATTACTACACTTGCAATGAGGAAACTTGGTGATAAGACTCAAATGGGTGTGAGTTTTATGCACTATATAAGATTTATGGGTGGGTCATTTGGGACAGCTATTGCCACAAATACATTACAGTCAAGTATTGCCAAGCATTACGAAGGTATATCTGATATGCAAAACTCTGTTCATCTATACAACTATCTTGGTTCCCAAACTGCTATTTTATCAGATGTGATGCCTCTTGATACTGCCAAAAGTTCTCTTTATATACTTTTTGGGAAGGTTCAGTTTCTTATGAGTAGCTCTCATGCTTTTCAAGATACATTTAGATATGCTGGTTACTATGGGATTTTTGGTTTGTCATTTATTATTCTCCTCTTTTTCATAGATGATAAAAGAGATGATAAAGTATAAAAATAGAATAAGGAGATAAATTTTGGAAAATTTTTTAAAAGAGACACTATTTATTGATTACTCTGCGCCACTGATTAGAGAAACTTCGAGTGAAATTGTTGGAAATTTGAATGATAAAAAGGAGATAGCAGTAAAACTTTTTTACTTTGTCAGGGATAAAATTGTTTACAACCCCTACACCTCTTTTTTCAAAAAAGAGGATTACAAAAGTTCAGTAATCCTTAAAAAAGGGCACGGGTTTTGTATTCAAAAAGCAATTCTCCTTGCATCTTTTATGCGTCTAAATCAGATACCTACAAAGCTTGTTTTTGTTGATATAAAAAATTACAAGGCACCTGACAAGCTGAAAAATCTTTTTGGAGATACCTATTTTTATCACTGTTATTTAAAGTTATTTATTAAAGGGAAGTGGGTTGCTGCAACTCCCACATTCAATATAGAAATGTGCAAAAAATTTGGCTATATTCCTACAGAATTTGATGGTGAGAATGATTCTTTATTGTCAAGATTTAATGTTGATGGTGAGTTGACTTTTGAGTATGTAAATAAGAGGGGTGAGTTTGATGATATGCCTTTTGATGAAGTTGTTGCTGCTGTTAAAAAAGAGCTTGGAGGGGATAAATTTTTACTTTGGAAAAATTATGTTGAAGATTATGAGCGTGGGAAAAATGTTTAAAGGGTTAATTTTGTGTGTGGAATAGCTGGAGCTTTAAACTTTAAACCTGATTTTACAATTCTTCAGGATAGTTTGAAACATAGAGGACCTGATGCTAATGGGTGTTTTATTTTTGGCAATCTATCACTTTTACACATGAGGCTCTCAATTCAAGATATTCAAAATGGTTCTCAACCTTTCTTTTACCCTTTTTATGGTGAAAATAAAGATTATGTAATTATATTTAATGGTGAAATCTACAATCATCTCGAATTAAGGGAGGAGTATCTTAAAGATTTTACCTTTTACACAAAATCAGATACAGAGACTCTCCTATATCTTTACATTAAAAATGGTAGAGATATGTTTGAAAATATAGATGGGATGTTTGCATTTGCTATTTTTGACAGAAAACTAAAAAAACTTTTTCTTGCAAGAGATAGAGCAGGGAAGAAACCACTATACTATTACTACGATTCAGTTAAATTTATATTTGCAAGTGAGCTTAATGCATTAAAATCAATCATCTCACTTCAAAAAGATGAGGATAAAATATTATCGTATCTAAAGCTGGGTTTTTTCTTTGATGAATCAACACCTTACAAATTGGTCAAAAAATTAAGGGCTGGGACTTTTCTTGAAGTTGAGACTGACACATTAAAAATAGATGAGGGTAGATATTTTAATATCGTAAATTTTTATAGGATGGATAAATTTAATTTATCTTTGGATGACTCACTTGCACTTGTTGATGAATTGATCGATAAAAGTGTGCGTAACAGAATGTTGTCTTCTGATCTTGAAGTAGGGTGTTTCTTGAGTGGTGGAATTGACAGCTCACTTGTTACTTCATATGCCTCAAAATATACCTCAAAGTTGAAAACTTTTACAGTCAGATTTGAGGGGGAGTATGATGAATCCCCACTTGCAGCATTAACAGCATCAAAATATGGGACAAATCATACTCTTATAGATATATCTGTTGATCTTAAAAATGACATAGAGAAGATACTGTTAAATTATGGGATGCCGTTTATGGACAGTTCCGCTGTTCCAAGTTTTTATGTGAGCAGGGAAGCTAAAAAGTTTGTTACGGTTGTTTTAAATGGTGATGGTGCTGATGAACTTTTTGCAGGGTATAGAAGATACGTTCCGATTAAGAATAACTTTATAAATTTTGCAAAATTTTTCTCCCTATTTACTAAAATTTTCCCACCTCCAGATAATAAAATGTCTTACTACAATTACATTTATAGACTTTTGAAGCTCTCTTCAAAAAGTGGGCTTGATCTTTACACCTCTATTACGAATGATATTTTTGATGATTTTTATAATTTTGAAAGTAATGAGAGTTTAGCTGCTATAAATGAGTTTATCCATACAATTCTTTCTGATAGGCGTATGAGTCAGCTTTCAAAATTTTTATATCTTGATTTTTCAATAATTTTATTTTCTGATCTTCTCATCAAGATGGATATTGCTACAATGGCAAATTCACTTGAAGGGAGAAGCCCTTTTTTGAGTAAATATATCCTTGAAAATACTCCTCGCATTAATGATAATTTTAAAATAAATAGATTTCAAACCAAATTTATTCTTAGAAAGTTGGGGGAAAGATATTTACCAGCAGAGATTACTAAACAACCCAAAAGGGGATTTGAAGTTCCTCTTAAAAAGTGGGTCAATCAAGATTTACAAGATATAATAAAAGACTCTCTATCTTACGGATGCTATTCAGAAAATTTTATAAATAGAAAATTTATTGATGATATTTTAGTAAAAAAAGTGCGGATTTCAGAGGAGAAGCGTTCAAAAATTTTATGGACACTCTTTTGCCTCGAAATTTGGAACAAAAATTTATGAAGAAAAAACTTGTAAGGGTGACTACAGTTCCGATATCTCTTAAAGTCCTTCTCAAAGGGCAGTTGGAATTTATGAATAGATATTTTGATGTTATTGCTGTGTCAAGTCCAGATAAAGAGTTAAAAGAGATAGAGTATGAAGAGGGGGTAAAAATATTTCCTATAAAGATGAGCAGGAAGATTACCCCGCTACAAGATTTTATATCAGTAATAAAGATGTTTATCTTTCTTTTAAGGCAGCGGCCACTGATAGTGCATACTCATACTCCCAAAGCAGGTATTGTGGGTATGCTTGCATCTTTTTTAGCTGGTGTGCCACATAGACTCCATACTGTAGCAGGACTTCCACTTATGGAATCAAAAGGGATTAAGAGGATAATATTAATTTTTGTTGAGAGATTGACATATTTTTGTGCTACAAAGGTTTATCCCAACTCTCAAGGGTTAAAAAAATATATTGAGGAGAATATCTTCCGTGATGTAAATAAATTAAAGGTTATAGGTTATGGAAGCAGCAACGGGATAGATACAGATTATTTCAAGAAAGATGTGCATATGGTTCTTTTGGGTAAAGAGATAAGGAGTAGATATAATTTTGCTGATAAATTTGTTTACCTTTTTATTGGGAGGCTTGTCAGAGATAAAGGTATAAATGAGTTAATCATGGCGTTTGACTCTCTATCAAAAGAGTTTGACCATGTGAGGCTTCTTCTTGTGGGTGATTTTGAAGAGCATCTTGATCCACTTGATTCTACTTCCATGGAGATAATCAAAAAGTGTAACAAAATTACCCATATAGGTTTTCAAAAAGATGTCAGACCATATTTTGCAGCAGCAGATTGTTTTGTTTTTCCAAGTTATCGGGAGGGGTTCCCCAATGTTCTTCTTCAAGCGTGTTCTATGGAGTTAGCTTGTATAGCAACTGATATCAATGGTTGTAACGAGATTATAACAGATGGTCAAAATGGTTTAATTATAAAGCCAAAAGATGAGCGAGAGCTTTATAAAAAAATGAAAGAGCTATTGACAAATGCTGATTTAAGAATGAAGATAAGTAGTGGAATTCGAGAAGAAATTGTTCAAAAATACGATAGAAAGAAGGTGTTAAACTTTATACTTGATGAATACAAACAACTACTTAATTGCAAAGAGGATATTTGATATAATTTTTTCTACTTTTTTAATACTTTTATTATCTCCCATTTTTTTAATTTTGTATATTTTGATATATTGGAGTATGGGAGATCCTGTTATTTTTAAACAGAGAAGACCGGGGTATAAAGAGAAGATATTTACACTTTACAAATTTAGAACAATGACCAATGATAGAGCACCAAGTGGAGAACTTCTTTCTGATGAGGCAAGGCTTAAAGGTGTTGGGAAATTTATAAGAAGTTTGAGCATTGATGAGTTGCCTCAACTTTTTAATGTATTAAAAGGTGATATGAGTTTTGTGGGACCGAGACCACTACTTGAAGAGTATCTTCCTCTATACAATCAGAGGCAGCGTAAAAGGCATGATGTCTTACCTGGTATAACAGGTTGGGCACAAATAAATGGGAGAAATGCAATAAGTTGGAGGGAGAAGTTTGAATACGATCTCTGGTATGTTGAGAATTGTTCATTTAAACTCGATTTAAAAATATTGTTTCTGACAATTTTGAAAGTTTTTAAAAGAGAGGGTATCTCTCAAAAAGGTAGTGCAACTATGGAGAAATTTAATGGAGAAAATTAATTTTTTAATTACAAGTGCAGGAAGAAGAGTCAGCCTTGTGAAAATTTTTCAGAATTATGGTAATGTTTATACTTGTGATATGAACCCATTTTTAAGT
>DYJV01000179.1 GCA_020722945.1 Candidatus Methylomirabilis sp.
TTGGGACAGTATTTACTATTTAGAACATTTTTTTCTAAATGGAGGCAATTTATGATCGGAGATTTTGATATGGAATTATTGGACAAAATGCCAAGGGATTACATAAATACCACACAAAAAAGGTAAAACCTTATTGCTAAATGAATATCGCCTAATATCAATCGTGATGCCGTATCCCAACAAAGCCATCAACAAGGTCTACAAGGGCTAGGATAGAGAAGCGCTCAATGTGCTCCTGACGGCAAGAATGAAGCTCTTTAAAGATCACCTGCTCAAAGAATCCTTGAGTCCCTCTTATCTTTTGAAGCCGATAAAAAATATATTCATTCCCGACACCCTTGCTCCGGTTAACGATATCATAAATTTGAAGAAATTCAAAATCTTCCCCTTCCAGTTGAGCTCCCGCCATGGAATAAATAATTTTTCCTTATTCTCCATAATTTCAAAATATTTTTCAAGCTCTATTCGAAGCTTTCCAACCGTAAAGTCTTGTTTATGCCCCCATCTGTGAAATATTTTCCCGCAATAAGGGCATATAACTTCTTGCTCCTTTAGATTTTCATTTCTCGGAACGGTGCCAATCACAATCCCACCGGCGGAAAGAACCCTTTTTATTTCCGAAAAAACTTTAGTCATATTTTCCTTGGGAATATGCTCCAAAACTTCTGAAACTACAACTGCCTCAAAAAAATTATCAGGGAAAGGTATATCCTCCAAATTCCCTACCTTCGCTTCTATTTTCAGGCATGAGATAACCTTTTTAATGCTTTCAGGGTCGGGATCTAGGGAATATGCCTTAAGCCCTTTTTCTTCAACCGTTTTCTCGAAATAAGCGTCCCCAACACCCACATTCAGGATTTTTTTCTTATTCAATTTAATAAGTTTTTTCACAATATAATTCAACCTTTTATATGCTCCGCTAAAAGAATCAGCGCGTTGATTTTGGTAATAACTCCAAATAATATCTTTCATTTTATTTTTCCTTTTCTCATTTTTTAATCTTTAAAAAATTGAATTTCTCCGATATAAACACAAAAGAGCAATTCTCAAATATTATA
>DYJV01000023.1 GCA_020722945.1 Candidatus Methylomirabilis sp.
AAGAAAGACCACCCCGTCATCTAACGGTGCCACCCCTTGAGTAGAGGGGAATTGACCGCACCTCCAGAAGGACAGGCTGAAGGCTGAAGGAAAAGATAAAAAAATAAAAGAAAGACCACCCCGTCAGGCTCTGCCTGCCACCCCTCCATAGAGGGGAATTAAAAAGAGAAACTGCAATTTCAAGGTTCAAAATTTAAATTGAAATGACAAATTATCCTCTTGTTATTTCGACAAACAGAGTGAGGAGAAATATGACTTCAACTCTGCTCAGCTACCATGATGAAGGCTGAAAAAAAGCAAAGATAAAGATAAAAAATAGATGAGGGGGAAAAAGAGATAAAAGAAAAAAAGATAAACCACCCCGTCAGGCTTTGCCTGCCACCCCTTGAGTAGAGGGGAATTAACCGCCCTACCGCTTTTGCAGCATCCATCCTTAATGAGGGGAATAAAAGTTGTTTTTGAGATGACAGAAATCGGGAAAAATAATTCTCAATTCTCCATTCTAAATTCATAATTCACCATTAATAATCCTAACAACAGGTTCTATATAACAGAAGTTGGAACTGATATGACAAAACTTGGGTTAAGATGACAAATGTTGGAAAAAATAATTCAAAATCCTCAATTCATCATTCACAATTCAACATTAATAACTCATAATTCAAAATTTTTATAAATTAGTTTAAGCTGCCCCAGCTACCTAACTCTTTGAAAATTTGAAAAGTAAAATCGTATTGTATCTTTGCCTACAAAAAAATAATTTTAATACTTTAGCTCATCTTGTTTTTTAAAATTTAAGAAAGTCATAAAACTGTAATAGTTTAAAAATAAATTGTAAAAGAACCTGTTTTTTGTTAACATATAATTTATGTTTGATATAGTTATCTCTATTGTTTTATTTAATAACAATCTCTCCGATATCCAATCTCTCTTATCTGAATTATTAGAGATTAAGGCTTCTAAAAAAATTGTCATTATTAACAACAGTAGTAAATATAATCTCTCTACCAAAAATTTTGATAAAGATACCTTTGACTACATTGTAAATAGTCAAAATTTAGGATTTGGGAAAGCTCACAATATAGCACTCAAAAAATATATCGATCAAACAAGATTTTTCCTCATCATTAACCCAGATGTCTTTATAAAATCAGATGATATACAAAAAATTCTCACTTTCCTTTATAGTAGAGGAGATATCGGGATTTTATTACCAAACATTATTCATGAATTGGAAAATAACAATCACTACCATCTTGCTTCAGGGTGTCACCTGATACCAACACCTTTTGACCTCTTTCTAAAAAGATTTTTCCCTATCTTCTTTAGAAAAAAGATAGACAGATACAACCTCTACTCAATGGACAAATCCAAAATTCAGTTGGCACCAAATCTTTCAGGATGCTGTCTTTTTGTATCTTCATTATCTCTTAAATCTGTCGGATACTTTGACGAGAGATTTTTCCTTTATATGGAAGATGTTGATTTAGTAAGAAGAGTAGCAGAAAAATTTAAAACAGTTTACTACCCTTTTGCAAAAGCTATCCATAAAAGAAATAGCCTATCTTATAAGAAAATAAAATTCTTGTTAATTCATATAAAATCTGCTATAAAGTATTTCAATAAATGGGGGTGGTTTTACGACCCCAAGAGAGCTTTGATAAACAACAACACATTAAAATCATTAAACAAGGAGGAGTTCTAAAGATGTTTAAAAAATTTTTTCTATTTTTATTTTTTATCTTCATTGCATCAGTTTTATCCGCTGAAACACTTTTTACCTACAAGATTAACAACAAAGAGGAGATATTCACAGACAAAGATCTTGATATATACCTCCAAGATATCCCGCCTCAATTTAGACAATTTGTAGTAAAAGACAAAAATGAATTCGTTAAAGAGATAATTTTTAGGAAAATTGCATCCAATGAAGCTAAAAAACTGAAAATAGACAACAACCCCAATATCAAAAAAGAGATACAAGCACAAGCTGAGAGAATACTTACAAGACATTTTATTGATAAAAAAACAGATAATATAGAGATAAAAGATACCGAAATACAAGAGTTTTACGATAAACACAAGAACCAATTTACCAAAAAAGCAGGTTTTAAATTTGAAAAAGCTGTATTCAATTCAGAGGATGAAGCTAAAAAAGCTTATGAAGATATCTCTGCAAATAAAGATTTCTCCAAATATGCAACACCAGAAAAAGCCAATCCATTTGCAGCCCAAAATCCTGACAAATATCAGTTAGAAGCTCAAATACCAAAAGAGATACTTGATACTCTCAACACATTAAAAAAGAGTGAAGTATCAAAACCTTTCAAATATAGTGACAAATTTGTAATAGTAAAATTAGAAGATAAGAGAGCTGAAGGAGTAGAACCTTTTGACACTGTAAAGAGCAGTATAAAAAATATGCTCATCCAAAACAAAAAGCAGGAAGCACTCAAAGCCCTCAAAGAAGACCTACTAAACAAATACTCTGTAAAGGCTTCTACAAAGTAATACTTTTTGAAGTTGCTCTCAATGTATACTTTCAATCTATAAGACAATATTTTACTCAACTGCCATTAAACGGGCAGTTGGGTATTTTTATAACTTCAACAACAAACAAAATATTATAGCACTGTTAAATATTTTTCTGATACTGCATACCAATAACTCTTTCAAGAGCAGAGTCGATATGAACAACATAGAAACTTACAATATAATCACCACTCAACTTTATCTTACAATCTAACATAAAGGGAGTTTAAAATATTTTATATTTATATTATTACCATTGTTGGACTATTTTCACTACTTCTAATTCCAATTTTAGTATCGCTATCACATCAGTTTAACTTCTTAGATATTCCGAATGAAAGGAAAGCTCACTCTAAAGCTACACCCCTTGCAGGTGGTTTATTAATTTTTCTGATAACTTTTATATTTTCAAAGATATTTATAAAAGATACATTTATCAACCTACTTCTTTTTTACAGCATTTTTATCTTTCTTCTCGGTTTTTACGATGACATCTTTAACTTAAAGGCAATATTAAAACTTATTGCCCAAATAATAATTGTATCACTTTTTCTCACAAATATAGAACCCTCCTACTTTATAAACATCTTTAACAACTACTCTTTAAATTTTATAGCAACACTTTTTTGGATTCTTCTGTTAATTAACTCTATAAATTTGATAGATGGAGTGGACGGCCTTGCGGGTGGGATATGTTTTATTGCTTTTATAAGTATCGGAAGTATTGCACTTAATAAAAATCTTTTACCCTTATTTCTATTCTCTCTCATCTTTGCCAGTGCTTTAATTGTTTTTCTAAGGTTTAACATCCCGCCAGCAAAAATTTTTCTCGGTGATAATGGAAGTTTATACCTTGGATTTATAGTTTCAGGAGCAAGTCTCTATATTTCATCAAAAACATTGGTATTACATTCATTCCTTATCCCAGCAATGTTTCTTTTTATTCCACTAATTGATGTATTTAGAGTTACATTTACAAGATTAAATAAAGGTGGAAATATTTTTAAAGCTGACAGAGAGCATATTCACCACAAACTTATGGAGTATGGTTTCTCTGAAAGACAGGTAATCCTTATACTTTATTCAGCTTCATCTCTGCTATCAGTTATCACTTTAAAAACCTACATCTCATCTTTACATTATGTAGTAACATCTATCTTTTTAATTTTCTTCATTTTATTTATGGCAGCAGGTTTACTCAAAGGTCATAGGCTGAAGAGATTTATCAGATTGTATAACCTAAATATAAGGACACTTCTTAATAAATTGATCATAGGGACAGAGATAACCGTAAAGAAAAGCAGATCTATACTGGTATGCAGTTTTATAACTTTATTATCAATACTTTTTTTATATTACAAGGGTGGACAGTTTATAACTTGGGACATTTACACTTCTATAATTTTTATAATATTTTCAATAATCTTAATAGCCAATCTCCAGCTTCTAAATACTGATGACACTACAAAGATATTTTCAAACTTTCTTATCTTCTGGATATATATGTTTATATCTTATATCCTAAATCAGAAAGATATATTTACTTTGAATCTAATAACCTTCATTCTATTTTTGGTAATACTATACAAAACAATCGTAAAGAAGCAGTTTGACCTATTTATCTACAATCCATTAGAAATTCTTATAATACATACAATTTTTGTATTACTATTCTCAATTACTAATATGAGCTTCCCACTTATCGGAAAAACTTTTATAATTTACTATTCAACAAAAGATTTTTTATGGGACAACAGAGTTGAGTATAAGATATTTGTGCCTATGACAATATTTATGATACTACTCTATCCATTTTATAACCTACTCACCCTACTTGAAAAGATAAAATAAAAAAGAGCAGTTCCCTGCTCTTTTTTATTTTATAAAATTTAGTGGGCTGTCCAGCCGCCATCTATACTTAGAGACTGTGCAGTAATATGTTTACTTTTATCACTTGCAAGATACAATGCAAGCTCTGCAACCTCATCCACAGAGACAAGAGATTTGATCGGTTGGTCTTTAAGTAAAACTTTTGAAGGGACTTCATCCTCACCTATATTATACTGCTTTGCAAGGTCTGTGATCTGCTTCTGAACAAGTGGTGTAAGAACATAACCGGGGCAGATAGAGTTGGCAGTGATATTAAACTCAGCAAGCTCTTTTGCTACCACTTTTGTAAGACCTATTATTCCATGTTTGGCTGATACATACGCTGCTTTCCAAGGTGAAGCTTCTTTGCCATGTGCTGATGAGATATTGATTATTCTCCCCCAATTACCCTTTTTCATTATAGGAACAGCATATTTTATAAGCAAAAACGCCCCTGTTAACATTATACCAATAAGCTGATTCCACTTCTCAAGAGGGAAATCTTCAACCTTTGATATATACTGCAATCCAGCATTATTTACGATTATATCTACTCTTCCAAATCTATCAGATACAGAGCCAATTAAGTTTTTAACATCACTTTCACTGCTCACATCACACTTTATAAACAAACTATTTTTGATCTCTTTTTCCGCTTTTTTCCCCTGCTCATCTAAAAATTCAGCAATAACAACAGTTGCACCATTTTTTGATAATTTATCAGCTATAGCCTTTCCTATCCCACTCCCTGAACCTGTAACAATTGCAATCTTACCATTTAACATATCACACCTCCTAAACTTATTTTTTTATAAACCTTTCAAGTGATGAAAAATATGTCTTTCTCATTGCATTTACTTCACAATCTACTATCTTATTTATCTTTAAGAAGTTGCCGCCAACCTCACCTATTACTTTGTAATATTGATTAGAAGACTTTAATTTATCCTCTACATGAGATAAATTGGATGGAGAAACTGATACAATAGCCCTTGACTGCGACTCAGAAAATAGTAAGAATGTGTCATTTATCGGAAGCTCAATCTTAACAACAGCACCTATCGGCTTATCTCCAGTAATACAACACTCTGAAAGAGCCACAGCCAATCCACCTTCAGAAATATCGTGAGCAGAGTTGAGAAGGTTAGATTTGTTCAATTCAAGGATGGTGTTTATAAGTGTTTTCTCCTTTTCAAGATCAATTTCTGGACACCTACCCTTTACCATCTTGTGTATCACAGCAAGATATTCAGAACCACCAAGCTCTTCAAAAGTTTCTCCAAGAAGAATTATCTTATCTCCAATATTTTTAAAATATTGACTGATAAAATTGTCAACTTTATCAATCAAACCAACCATACCAATTGTAGGTGTAGGGTATATCGGCGTTCCCGATGTTTCATTATAAAAACTTACATTACCACTAATGACAGGGGTTTCCAAAATTTGACAAGCTTCTGATATCCCATTTACAGCTTCTTTAAATTGCCACATAATTTCAGGTTTTTCAGGATTTCCAAAGTTAAGACAATCAGTTATCGCCAAAGGCTTACCACCACTACATGCAACATTTCTTGCAGATTCAGAAACAGCAATTTTACCACCTTTAAAAGGATCGAGATAACAGTATCTACTGTTACAGTCAGTTGATATAGCAACACACTTGTTGTTCTCTTTTATCCTTATCACAGCAGCATCAGAGCCTGGTAAAACTACAGAGTTTGTCCTCACCATATGATCATACTGCTGATAAACCCATTTTTTACTTGCTATATTCAAAGATGACAATATTTCATCAAGCAGCTCATTATAATTTTGTGGAAAATTCAATGAGCTTATATCAAAATTATTAACCTCATCAATATAAGAGGGTTTCTTAAATGGTCTTTTATATGCTGGAGCTTGATCAGATATCGGTCCAACAGGGATATCTGCAACTTTTTCATTTTTAAAAAGTAATCTTAAAAAACCATTGTCTGTAACTTTACCAACAACAACAGCATCAAGATCCCACTTTTTAAATATATCTTTTACTTTCTCCTCATAACCTTTTTTAGCAACTATCAACATCCTCTCCTGAGACTCTGATAACATCATTTCGTAAGGAGTCATACCCTCTTCTCTTGCTGGGATATCATCAAGGTAAAGTTCTATCCCTGTCCCAGCTCTACCCGCCATCTCGACAGATGAAGAGGTCAATCCTGCTGCACCCATATCTTGAATACCAACAATATAATTGTTTTGCATCAATTCAAGACACGCTTCAAGTAATTTCTTCTCTGTAAAAGGATCTCCCACTTGAACAGTAGGTCTCTTGTCTTGTGATGTCTCATCAAACTCTTCAGAAGCAAGGAGTGAGCAACCATGTATCCCATCTCTCCCTGTTTTAGAACCAACATATATAACAGGATTGCCAACACCCTTTGCATATCCGTAAAATATTTTATCCTGTTCAACAACTCCAAGATTAAAAACATTTACAAGTATATTTCCGTTGTAACATGGATCAAAATATATCTCGCCACCAACAGTAGGAACACCCATGCAGTTCCCATAATCTGCAATACCTGAAACAACCCCTGACAAGAGGTATTTGGTTCTTTCATTATCAGGTGAGCCAAATCTTAATGAATTCAAAGATGCAATAGGTCTTGCACCCATTGTAAAAATATCTCTCAAAATACCACCAACACCTGTCGCTGCACCTTGGTAAGGCTCAACAAATGAAGGGTGATTGTGGCTTTCCATTTTAAAAGCAACTGCTATCCCATCACCAATATCTATAATACCTGCATTTTCACCAGGTCCCTGGATAACCCAAGGTTTTGATGTTGGAAAGTTTTTTAGGTAAACTCTTGAACTTTTGTAACTGCAATGCTCACTCCACATTACTGAAAATATACCAATTTCTGTAAGTGTAGGTGTTCTTCCAAGTATTTTTAGGATATTATTGTATTCATCTTCTGTAAGCCCATGCTCTATTGCAACCTTTAAATCAATATTCACTTAAATCTCCTTCTTCCCAGAATTTTAAAACATTTACTGCATTTCTGTAAAATATACTTTTTAAAGAATCAACATTCAAACCTAAATTTTTAATCTTCTCAGCATTCTTCGAGATACCTGGGACCCCAGGGAAATCAGTCCCAAAAATAAATTTATCGATACTCTTAGTTAATCCAGGATAGTATTCAAATAGTTTTTGAGGGGGTAACCCTGAAATATCAATAAATAAATTTTGATGTCTTTTAATCATAAACATTGCAATATCATACCAGAATCCTCTTCCAGCATGACAAAGGATAATTGTAAGTTCAGGAAAATCTGCAGCTACATCATCAAAAGTATACGGATCTGCAAATCTCAATTTTGTCTTGGGAAAAACAGATGTGCCAGCGTGCATCATAACAGGGATTTTATTTTCTTGACAATATTCATAAACAGGGTAGAGAAGTTTATCATTAACAAAAAATAAACCGTGAACAGAGTGGACTTTCAAACCTTTTACCCCCATATCAACTTGCCTTTTAAATTCATCAAGAAGATTGTGATGGTAATTTGGATTTACAGCACCAAAGGGTATAAATCTCTTATCAAGACGGTGAACATCAAAAACTCTCTCAACAGGCAAAACACCAGCTGTTTCTGGTGAATATTCAGGCAGTAATACCCCACCATAAACATTCTCAGAGTATAAGACTTCAAGATACCTCTCAGGGATTAGTAACCCCTGTTGATCGTAAATAAGAGGTTTGTAACTCCCTATGTCCATCCAGAGTTTCACAGCATCTTTTGACCATTCAAAGAGATGACCTATATGGAGGTGAATATCTATAAGTTTCATTTATAGCTTCTCTAATTTACTATTTTTGACTCTTAATTTCTTTGGAAGTTTTTTAGGATTGCCCCTCTTATCTCTCCTGTCTCTGTCAGAGAAACTCTCCGAATCTTTGATTCCTTTACTATTAGAGTAGAGAGCAAATTCAAGTTTCTCAAGAAACTCTTCAGATTTTATTGAAATAACATTATATCTTGCAGCAAAATTAATTATTTCATTGTCAGAGGTAACAACAATATAGTTACCTTTTCGATTTGATATAATATTTTTGATATAGTCATCAGCTGTTTCTCCATGAGCAGTAAAGACAACTGAAACTCCTGAACCATGGAATTTAGAAGGGATGAAACTATAGGAGTTATAGGCATCAAATATTACTCTTATAGTATGCTCCTTTACTTTTCTATACATAGAGCAGAGGGAAAGTATATACTTTCTCCCCTCTTCACTATCAGCAGAAAAAATTTTTTTTAGAGACGGGGAACTATTTATAAGATTGTAACCATCAACTAATATTTCGAAAGACATTATCTAACAGAAAGATAGCCACTCTTTATGCTTCTGATTTTCACCCTTTGCATATTCAAAAAACTTTTTCTGAAAAAATTTAGTAAGTTTCCCAGCTTTCCCCTCTCCAATTACCCTTTTATCAAGGGATCTTATAGGAGTTATTTCTGCGGCTGTGCCTGTAAAAAAAGCCTCCTCTGCAAGATAGATATCATCACGGGTCATCGGATACTCCTTTACCTCATAACCCTCCTCTTTTATTATCTGTATAACAGTATCCCTTGTGATTCCAGGTAGGATAGAAACTTTTGGCGGTGTATAGAAAACTCCATTACTCTTAAGTATAAAAATATTCTCACCTGATGCTTCACATACATAACCTGTTGAATCAAGCATCAAAGCTTCATCATAACCATTTTCGACAGCTTCTTTCTTTGCAAGAATAGAATTCACATATGCACCGCAGATCTTTGCACGTGTCATAGAAGTATTAACACCATGTCTGGTAAATGATGAAGTTTTAACATCTATACCTTTTTCAACTCCTTCATCTCCAAGATATTTTCCAAAAGGAATAGCTATAATAGCAACTTCTACAGGATACTCCTTTACATAAAGCCCAATACCTGTTTGGGTAACACCAACATACACAAGGGGTCTAATATAACCATCTCCAATATTATTAACTTTGACAGTTTCAATTATGGCATTAAAAATATCCTCTTTTTTAAAAGGAATCTTCATTTCTACTATCTTAGCAGAGTTAAACAATCTCTCAACATGCTCTTTAAGTTTGAAGACTGCAGTCCTCCCATCTTTAGTTTTATAAGATCTTATCCCTTCAAAAACACCCATACCGTAATGTAATGTATGAGTAAGGATATGGACATTTGCATTGTCCCAGTCGGTTAGTTTACCGTTAAACCATATTTTGTCAGCTTTAAAAGACATTTAATCCTCCTAATTTAGATGCTAATTTTTACGTTTAATGTGATATTAAAATTATGTCAAGAAATTTTTCATAGCAAATATAAAGAACTATCGAAAGGGGTATTTATTGTGATGGGATTTAGTTTAGTGAATGAAAATTATTGCTGTTTAAAAAAGTAGTAGAATTTTAATGGATAGTAATTATATCATCTGCCCAGTTAATAGATTGGAGATAACAATTCATAAACACTTCTGAAAAGACCTTGATTTTATTTAACAAGGTATCAACTTCCTCCCACCTACCTTGTTCGTAAAAATCGAGTAAAATAAGCATATAGTAAATAATATTTTTATCCTCTTTCAGTATTGCTCTTTTTATATCTTCTGAAATGGACAACTCATCTAATATATCTTTTGCAGGTTTTTGGAGGAGAGTCTCAACATTAGAGAGGAGACCAGATAAAAATAATTTATCTCTATATTTTTTAAGGAGTGGAGATTCAGTAGCTAAAAGTTCAAGCAATTTACCTTTAAATAGTGAGAATCTCACTACCTCTAAACTCCTTGAATCTGATAAATTGACATAAGATATTATTGCGAGCCACTTACTTATCTCACTCTCCCCAAGTAAAACAAGTGCATGTTTTATTGAGGTTATCTTATCTCTGAATCCAAAAAATGGAGAGTTTACATATTTGAGTAGTTTGACAGTCAGAGAGAGATCTTTACTTAATATCTTTTCAACTTTATTAAAATTAATAAACTCCTGAGAACACTCCCGTATCAACTCCAAATAAACATATTTATTTTCAGGAATCTTTTTACCTGAAATAAGCTCAGGTTTGGAGAAAAAGTAACCTTGAAAATAATCGTAACCATAAATCAGAGCATTTTCAAAGTCTTCCCTTGTTTCTACCTTTTCTGCTATAAACTTTATGTCATCTCTTCTATATTTATCAATAACAAGCTTCCTATAACTCTTGTCAAGCAGTAAAAAATCAACTTTAACAAATGAAGCAAACTCCAATATAGGGAGAAGGTTATCCTGCATTACAAAATCGTCAATAGCAATGAGGAACCCTTTATTTTTAAGCTCTTTCAAGCAGTTAATAAAATTGTCATCAACTATAGTATCTTCAAGAACTTCTATAACTAAATTTTTCATAGGCATAAGAAATGGAACTTTATCTACAATAAGATTTTTGGTAAAATTAATGAAACTTTTATTAGATTTTGAGAAGTTGTTAAGACCAACCTGCATTAATGAATCTGATATTACTGATACAGTTGCAAAATCAGGATTAGGGACAAGCTGATCATAAAAATTGTCAAAGCCTCTCCTAAATAGAAGCTCATACCCAAAAAGCTTTTGATTTCTGTCTAATATAGGCTGCCTTGCAATAAAATAGCTCATTCCAAATGAGATAATATTTTTTTATAATTATGTCAAATCATTTATTTATAATTAATATAAAAATAATATTTTTAGATAATACTTTGTCTGTCTTACAAATTTTTTACAATATTAACAAAATTAATATACATTAGTTATAACAAGCATATAACAGTCCGAAAACCATTAAAAAGAAATATATCTTTACAAGAGCAATAAAAAATGTTATACATAAAGAGTTTAATTTACTTGTAACCTCAATTACATTATAATATTACAACATACTCCATTAATCAGGATAATATAAAATTTTGAAAAGCAAAATATTTATTGATCTTATCTTTTTCTCCCCCACACTATCAAACTTTAAGCACAATCTAACATCACCCAATACCTTATCTAAAACTAAATTTAATTTTAATATAGACAACCATAGAGAACTACATAGGAGATAATTATGAAGAAATTTTATGTCTTCGATACAAATGTCTTACTTTATGATCCAGACTGCATATTCAATTTTGTAGGGAAAAATATCTATATTGTAATCCCCATTACAGTAATTGAAGAGATAGACAAATTCAAAAAAGAATCGACAGAGTTAGGGAGAAATGCTCGCCAATTCTCAAGAAACATAGAAAAGCTACGAAGTAACAGTGACATAACCAAGGGTGCCAAGATAAACAATGGAACCACCCTGATAATAAAAATCCCTCAGAAAAATTTACAGCACTACTGCGACTACTGTTTCATAGGAGATGAAGGGGACAATAGAATACTCGCAACAGCACTAAATGTTCAAGAAGAGCACAAAAACACCAAAGTAATTTTTTTATCAAAAGATATAAATTTACGAATAAAGGCATCCTCTCTCGGATTAGATTCAAGGGATTATGAAGAGAGGGAGATAGCAAAATTTGAAGAGCATTACTACGGTTGGGAAGATATAATAGCAAGTGAAGAGATAATTGCCAAATTATACGAAGATAAAAAATTAAATATTGATCAACTTCCAAATATTAAATTATTTTACCCCAACCATTTTTTATTAATAAAGAGTGAGACCAACCCTAATCATACTGCACTTGCCTCATACAATCACTCTCTTAAAGAAGTTGCTCTATTTGACACCAAATTTAGTAGGAGTAACCTTTGGGGTCTTAAACCACGCAATAAAGAGCAGATATTTGCATTAAACCTCCTTCTAAATCCTGAAATCAAATTAGTCTCTCTTATCGGAAAAGCAGGCACTGGGAAAACTTTGCTTGCTCTTGCAGCAGGACTCAATCAGGTAATTGATACAGGTTTTTATAAAAAATTAGTTGTTGCAAGACCAATCTTCCCAATGGGTAAAGATCTCGGGTTTTTACCGGGAGATGTTGAGGAGAAGCTTCATCCATGGATGGGACCTATCTTTGACAATCTTGACTTTCTCTCAAACTCACAAAATTCTGATTCAAATTACAAATTCCTTATGGATAAAAAGCTTATAGAGTTGGAACCACTCACCTACATAAGGGGTAGGAGTATCGCCAACCAATACTTAGTGATTGACGAAGCTCAAAATCTTACCCCCCACGAAGTAAAAACAATAATTACAAGAGCTGGAGAGGACACAAAGATAGTTCTCACTGGGGATCCTTATCAGATAGATACCCCATACCTTGACGCAACAACCAACGGCTTGATATATCTATTAGAAAAGTTTAAAAATGAAGACATTGCTGGCACAGTTACACTAACCAAAGGGGAGCGTTCAAGACTTGCCGAATTAGCTTCAAATCTCCTATAAAGATAAAACATGGATAGAAGTTTATTTATTAAAAGCTGCAAGAGAGTTGTAATAAAGTGTGGTAGTGCAGTTGTTACTGATACAATAGGGAGCATCGATAAACAAGTCATAAACAATTTAGCAAGGGAGATATCGACTCTATCATCCCAAAATTACAAAATCTCTCTCGTAACTTCTGGAGCAGTAGCAAGTGGGATATCAATATTTCACCATAAACCTAAAAACATCAGGGAGAAGCAAGCATTTGCATCAGTAGGTCAGATACTACTGATGGAAAATTACAAAAAAGCTTTTGAAGTTTACAACAAAACAATTGCTCAGATTTTACTTACACATGAAGATTTTAAAAGTAGAAAGAGATTTCTCCACATCAAAGAGAATATAGAGACCCTTCTCAATCTCTCTACTGTCCCCATTATTAATGAAAATGACAGTATAACAGTCACAGAGATAAAATTTGGTGATAACGATCAGCTCTCATCACTATTTGCCGGTCTATTTAATGCTGACCTTCTTATACTTCTTACTGACATTGATGGCTTTTACAACTCCAATCCAAAGCATCACACCGATTCTATTCTTATACAGAGCGTAAAAGAGATCAACGAGGATATCCTAAAACTCGCAGAGACAACAAAGAGCAGATTAGGGACAGGTGGGATGATCTCCAAATTAAATGCTGCTGACAGAGCTACCGGACTTGGGATCCCTGTTATTATCGCAAATGGCAAAAAAGAGAACATCATCACAGACATCTTACATGGTGAGACATCAGGGACATTCTTCTACCCCAAGAAAAAGAGATTAAAACTTAAGAAATTTTGGCTCCTTCACAGCACAAAAGCAAAGGGAGAGCTTATCATAGATAGCGGTGCAGTCAAAGCAATAAAGGAAGCTGGCAAGAGTCTTCTCCCTATTGGAATTGTTGGATTAAGTGGAAACTTCGATGAAGGTGATATAGTTGTATGTTACGACTCTAATGGCCAGAGCATTGCAAAAGGGATTGCATCATACTCATCTGAAGATATTAAAAAAATAAAGGGTGCAGAATCTTCAAAGATAAAAAATATTCTTGGTTACAAATACAGTGATGAAGTAATACACAGAAACAATATGGTATTAAGTAAATAGGGAGGATACATGCATAAAAATATTATTGAAATTGCTAAAAACTCAAAATTAGCAAGTCTCAAAACAGCAAATCTCACCTCAACTCAGAAAAACTTTGCTCTTAAATTGATAGCTGAGAATCTTGACAAAAATAGAGGGATAATCAAAGAGGAGAACCAAAAAGATATCTCCAAAGCTAAAAAAGATGGGATATCAGATTCAATAATTGACAGACTTACACTATCTGACAAAGTCATAACATCAATGATAAAGGGTGTTAATGATGTCATAAATTTACCCGATCCTATTGGGGAAGTCACAAAGATGTGGCGTAGGCCAAATGGACTTGTAGTTGGGAGAAAAAGGATACCTATAGGCGTAATCTGTATGATCTTTGAATCAAGACCAAATGTAGTAGTTGATGCAGGGATTTTATGCCTCAAATCTGGTAATACTGCTCTTTTACGTGGTGGAAAAGAAGCTTTTAATTCAAATAATATCCTTGCCAAGATTATGCAGGAAGCACTTGATAAAGCAGGGGTAGTAAAAGAAGCAATACAAGTTTTCCCTACTACTGAAAGAGAGGCTATCCACCAAATCTTAAAACTTGACCAATATATTGATTTAGTTATTCCAAGGGGGAAAGAGGGTCTGATAAAAACTGTTGTCCAAAACTCCACTATCCCTGTAATCAAACATTACAAAGGTGTTTGTCATATATTTGTTGATAAAAAATATGGTGATTACAAACAGGCATCAGATATCATCCTAAATTCAAAAGCCCAAAGACCCGGAGTTTGCAATGCACTTGAGACACTGCTTATCCACGAAGCTATTGCACAAAAATTTCTTCCTAAAATAGTTGAAGATTTCAAGAAAGCTGATGTAGAGGTAAGGGGCTGCGACAAATGTGTCAATATTCTCAACAATATAAAATCAGCCACTGAAGATGATTGGGCAACAGAGTATCTTGACAAAATTATCTCCATTAAAATTGTAAAAGATATAGATGAAGCTATAAGCCATATTCAGAGATACGGTTCTGATCACACGGAATCAATTATTACTTCCGATTACAACAACTCTATGAAATTTATCGACGAGGTCAATTCATCAGCTGTTTTTGTAAACGCATCTACGAGATTTAATGATGGAGGGGAGCTTGGGCTTGGAGCAGAGATAGGTATAAGCACTACCAAACTTCACGCTTTTGGTCCAATGGGATTAGAGGAGCTTACAACCACCAAATTTATAATTTTTGGAAATGGTCAAATCCGAAATTAAATGCCAGAGGAAATTTTTTTGAGAATCGGTATTTTTGGCGGCACATTTAACCCTATCCACTTTGGACATTTAAGGACAGTGGAAGATGTAGCTGATACATTCAAATTTGATTCAATATATTTCGTTCTCTCCAAGATTCCACCTCATAAATTTAAAAGAGAACTTACACCAGCAGAAGAGCGATTCAAACTTCTTAAACTTGCTCTAAAAGGTAACCACAAATTCATCCCATCAGATATAGAGATACGGCGGAGTAATGTATCTTACACTGTAGATACCGTAAAATATTTTAACAAAAAATTTCCTAATGATGAACTCTTTTTTATAATAGGGAGTGATTCATTCTTAGAGATAGAGACTTGGTTCAGTTATGCAGAGATATTAAAATTAATCAACATCGTAGTAATGAGCAGAGAGGGATTTAAGTATGACACTCCTCTTATTGAAAAACTCGGTTACAAACCATTAAACAATTTTGCTATAAATATTAGTAACAAAAGGATCTACTTTACTAATGTCACAAGGCTTGATATATCCTCATCCCTTATCAGAAAGAATTTAAAAGATGGGTTGTCAATAAAATATTTTATGCCTGAGAGGTGTGCAGAGTATATCTATAAAAAAAATCTTTATTTAGGAATAGGAGAGTATGGAGAATAATTTACTTAAAAACAGTGTAAAAGCTTTACTTGAAAAGAAAGGTGAAAATATAAAGATTCTTGATTTAAGAAAATTCAAAACCTTTGCCGACTTTTTCATAATTGTATCAGGGACATCCAATAGGCACAACCAGACACTTGCAGATATTGTAAAAGAGGATAATAAGATTCAGGGATTTGGTGGATGTATTGGTGAGGAGGGTTATAATGATGGTAAATGGATACTAATCGATTATGGCGATATAATTATCCATATATTTGATGAAGAGTCAAGAAATTTCTATGATATTGAAGGTTTTTGGCGAGATGCTGATACTATAAGTGTAGAAAGCCTCAAAATTGAAAGTTGATTTAAAATTTATATTCACAGGCAAAACAAAAGATAACTTTATATATGAAGGGACAGAAAAGTATAAAAAATTCCTTAAAAAATATGGCTCAGCAGAGATATTAGAGATAAAATCCCCTTCATTTAAGGATAACATAGAAGTTATAAAAAAGCTGGAAGCTGCTACTATCCTAAAACTATTACGGAGCGATTCCTACAAAATATCTCTCGATATCAGGGGTCACCAAAAGACAACAGAAGCAGTTGCAATAGATTTTGAGAAATTAATCAACTCAGGGGTAAACAAATTTGATTTTATAGTAGGTGGGGCATTTGGATTTGATCAAAACATCCTTGACCACACTAATTTTATATGGAAATTTTCAAATCTTACCTTCGACCACCAATTAATACGTCTAACTCTTTTAGAGCAGGTTTATAGAATACTTTCAATTATAAATAACGAAAAATACCACCATTAATGATAAAAAGGACATCAAGTTGGAACTTTTAAATATGCTCAATCCACAACAAGCAGAAGCAGTTAAAAACAACAGTAATCCACTACTCGTCCTTGCAGGTGCAGGAAGTGGTAAAACTACTCTTCTTACCACAAAATACTCATATCTCGTAAAAAAAGAGGGGCTCTCCCCTTCATCTATATTAGCAGTTACTTTCACAAACAAAGCTGCAAATGAGATGAAAGAACGGATAGAGACACTTATCAACATAAGAAAGAATACTCCATGGATTTCAACATTCCACGCATTTGGCACAAAAGTATTAAGACGCTTCATAGATAAAATTGGTTACAGTAAAGATTTCTCAATTTACGATGATAGTGAACAGAAAAACTTCATAAAAAAATTATTAAAGAGGGATTTTTCATATCTTGATAAAAATAAATTCCCTGAAGGTAAAGTTATTAATTTCATAAATCACTTCAAAAATAGAGGGATGTTCCCTGAAGATGTTGAAGTTCAAGAAAACTACACAAATAATATCTTAAAAAAAATATATTCAACTTATCAGGAAACCATGAAGGTGAACAACTCCTCCGATTTTGCAGATCTCCTACTGCTAACTTACAAACTACTTAACGAACATCAGGAGATATTTGATTATTTTCAACATATTTTTGATTACATACTTGTTGATGAGTATCAGGACACCAATCATATTCAGTATAAAATTATAAAACTTCTCTCTAAAAATAAGAAGAGGATATGTGTAGTAGGCGACGATGACCAGTCAATTTATAGTTGGCGAGGTGCAACAGTAGACAATATCTTAAAATTCGAGCAAGATTTTCCTGATGCGAAAGTCATCAAATTAGAGGAGAATTACCGCTCTACCAAAAATATTCTCAATGCAGCTAATCATCTCATAAGCAAAAATATTTTTAGAAAAAAGAAAAATTTATGGACAGCAGGTAAATCAGGGGAGAAGATAAAACTTTTTACTGCACAAAACGAATATGAAGAAGCAAGGTTTGTTGTAAACAAACTACAATCACTCACTGATTTAGGAGATACTGCTATACTTTACCGGACCAATGCCCAATCAAGGGTGATTGAAGATGAGCTTGTAAGATCAAGTATCCCTTACAAAATAGTGGGTGGATTTAAGTTTTTTGATAGAAAAGAGGTAAAAGATATTATCACTTACCTAAAATTAATCAATGGCTCAGAAGACACTCTTTGTTACGAAAGGGTTATAAACACTCCAAATCGTGGAATTGGTGAGAGGAGTTTCGAAAAGTTAGTAGAACTATCTTACTCTGAGAATAAATCTCTTTTCGAAATATTTGAAAATATCTCTGAGAGCACAACAAAATTTACATCAAAAGCATCTGCCGGAATAAAAAATTTCTATAATATATTAAGTAAATTTAGAAATATGAAGGGAACTATCCCACTTTTTGAGCTTACCTACAAACTTCTTAACGAAATTAATTATACCAATCTATTTGAGACCTTTGACCCAATAGAGAGGGAGAATAAGGAGGAGAACCTTCAAGAATTAATAAGTTCTATAAAAAATTTTGAAATCACTTACCCTGAAGCAACACTCACAGATTACCTCGACACAGTTTCGCTTGCATCTTCCATGGATACTCCTAACAGGGGAGATTCTGTTAATCTAATGACTATCCACTCTGCAAAGGGGCTTGAATTTAAAAATATATTTCTGATAGGATTTGAAGATGATATTATACCTCATGCCAACTCCAAAATAAATCCTCAAAACATAGAGGAGGAGCGAAGATTGTCTTACGTGGCAATTACAAGAGCAAAAGAGAATCTCTTTATATCTTTCTGTAACAATAGAAACATAGGGAGAGTTTTCCAGAGAAGTAACCCATCTCCATTTCTCTCTGATATCCCTCATAATTTAATAGAGATAGTTAATAAAGGCAGTGAAGATTTTATCAGAAATATCCCATATTCATCTCACAACAGAGACAATGTTACTGATACTACCAACCAAAAATCTATAAGATCCGGAGTAACAGTCAAACATAAAACTTTTGGAATAGGTAAAGTAATCTCTGTAATAGGAAAGGGTGAAGAGCAGAAAATAATAGTTTCATTTAATAATTTTGGACTGAAAACTTTACTTACAGAGAAAGCTGGACTTACTATTTTATAACACAAAAATCAGCCTCCGAGTTTACAAGGTCAGCTGGGTTTAATTATTGGACGCTATTCTTTCCAATCTTCGAGTTTTAGGTTTTTAATTCTTATAAATTCGTTTGTATTATTGGTAACAAGAATGAGATTGCGTGCAACTGCTTGAGCTGCAATGAGCATGTCATAAGGGCCGATAAGATTTCCTTCTTTTTTTAGCTGTGATCTTATAATTCCAAAGTGTTCAGCGTCGGTATTACCAAAATCAATAATTTCAAATGGAGCCAGAAATTCAGTTAGTGATATTCTGTTTTTTTCAATGTTTTGACTGTTGTAAACGCCAAATTGCAATTCGGCTACCGTGATGCTGGATAAATAAACGGTTTGTTCAAGTGCACTGTGCAATTTTTCCAAGACATAAAGTGGCTTTCTGTTCTTGATAAAAATACAGATATTCGTATCAAGCAAATACATTACAGACCCTTTCTCTCCTTCATTTGCGGCTGTTCTCTCCCGTTTTCCATGAAATCATCAGTAAACCCATGTAGTCCATGGAGAAATGTTTCCCACACGCGGTTTTTAGGAAAAAGAATTACAGAATCGCCAATCTTTTGGATTAGCACATCTGTCCCTTCAAAATTGTATTCTTTAGGCAAACGAACCGCTTGACTGCGTCCATTTTGAAATAATTTAGCTGTTTGCATGTTGCACCTCCACAATTAATATATATCACGGTATATACATTGTCAAGGTAAAGATATCTTTCCTACCAGATTGTTGTTCTTTTATTTACATCCAACATTTGGTTAAGCTGCATTTTCGAGCCCACAGGGCTTGGTGCAATTTGTGCAAAAACGAGCGTAGCGAGTTGCACAAATCGTGACAAAGAAAATGTCAGGTTGAACCAGATGTTCAACGATCTTCTTTTTATTGTATTATAATATATTTCAATGCATTTTATAAGTTACTATAATATTATATATTTTAAATAAGAAATTATTTTTTTAAGTATTTTTTATTGGGTCTGGTCAAAAAATACGTTGTTTCGAGACAAGACTTAAGATATTTCTTACAGGAATCTCGTTTTAAAATGTAATAATTAATATATTATTATATAATTAATCAAATTATGGTTTTATATATGCAAATCCATTAAGCTGTTTTTCAATTATTTCTTTAACGCCAACCGGCACAATTTCAATAAATTCAAATATCTCCATCGGTTTTATCATTAAGTTATTAAGTGCATTTCTACAAGCACATATTTTAATTCCTATATTTGATAGTTCTTTTAGTTGATTAGATATACTACTATCTATTTTTTTAAACTCCTTAACTGCAACTGAATTTGCTACTACTTCTATCTCAAAGGACTCATTAGTTATTACCTGTATCATGTTTTGTAAATTTGCAATCAGTAATTTCCATTTTTCATTTTCATCAATATGAAACACAGCTTTTATTTGCATACTTCCCCCTGAAAATAAATTTGAGTCTTCTAAGAAAAGTCAAAAAACCTACAAATTGAAATTTAAAATACTTGTATTATTATAAGCACTTAATTTTATAAGAGCAACCATTTTTATAGGAGAGTCATAATTAGACAAACCTGAAAAAAAGGTTTAACTAATTATTTGGATATTGTCCTAACAGATTGAGCTTTCTGTAAAATGCCCAATCACCATTTTCAATATTTTTCAACCTATTTTTCTGTGCTATAATAAAATTGAAACCAATCCATATTAAGTAGATGACACCAATCCATTGAGCAATATTCAGAAGACTGGGATAGGCTGAAAGTATTGCTACTAAACCAAGGACAGCAGAAAGCATATATATGAAATCACCCGTAATAGTTCCGAAAACCACTTTCATTCCTCCACAAACACCACCCCGAGCAGTTGCATTAAGAATGGCTATTGTTCCGGAACCCGTATAGAGCTGAAATAATAATACAGCTAAAATAAAACCGTTGTAATTTTGTATTTCAAACATACGATTTATTCTTTGTGAAACCAAACGTAGAACTCAGCCGCCAAGTTTACAAGGCCGGCTGGATCGTCATGTTTGCCGAAGGAGCTTCTTGCCGATGCATCCAGTTGGGTAGTTGAGAATCAGTGGCTTCAGCATAAAGAGTCTCAGGGGCAATATCTATTTCATCTGCCCACGTCAGCACCCCAAGCTCTTCATTAATTTTAAAGCTTTTGAAAAATTCTATGTTTTTGAACTTTTCAAATACACCACCCTTAGATAAATATTTTGAAAAATCAACAACTCCTTTGGCACCATCCTCGAAGGTCACTTCAATTTTATAATCACCCTTATAATTTGCAGAAATCACATCTTTATACATGGATTCACCTCATTTATTTCAATGGGTCAATTTTTTTGGGATTTTGGTTGTTTTTGGCTAAGTTCCAATTCTTCAAAAGTTCGTCCTTATGTTGAGCAGCCCATTCAATTACAAGACCCAACGCTCGTGGGGAAATATTGCCCTCCAGGATACGGAGCGATTCTATTTCGATTACCACTTTTTCTCTGCCATATCGTGCATGAAAATGGGGAGGATTGTGATCATCAAAAAACATAGCAACGATTATCCCATAAAACCGACTGATCTCAGGCATTTTAATTATCCTTTTAATACGGCCAACAAGTTATTAGCTGGACAAAGTCGTCCCGCTAACACACACGATTGCAATGTTAGCTATTTTAGGACAAATCATACCAAATACAATTATTTAAAGCCATTGCGATATTAAAAAATTTAAAAATTCAGCTAACTTTTTCTCTTTTTTGCCGTCTTGCTCGGTATCTGCCTGTCAATAAACATGTCCACCTGCCAATAGACAAGTGCAGCGGGTATAAATCATCGTTGTTCTCACGTCAGTGTGCCCCAGCATTGTATGAATTGTCCATAAAAGTATCTCCTTTGTATATTTTGCTCATATCGGCAACTTAAAGTAAGAATTAGCAGGGCTTCATACACCTTGGACACTATAAAAATAAATATACTATATTCATTTATTCTTTGTCAATATTAGAATAGAACATTTTTTTATTTATAAGATTATTTAAAATATCCATTATACATTCTCTATCTATTATCTAATCAGTCATAAAAATATTAAAATATTACTTATTTGGATATTGTCCTAACAGATTGAGCTTTCTGTAAATTGCCGCAAATAAAGCAGTAATACCCCTTTATACATTTGAGCTGACACTCTTTAAAAAATTAAACATTTCCCGATAAAATTTCTCTTATCAGCTCATCTCTCTCTTTATTAGGATACAACAGTATAGTGTAATGGTTACTACCATTTATATTAAAAAGTTTTGCTTTTGGAATGCTCTTGAGCATAAATTGGGCAACATCTTCAGGAAGTAGAATATCATCTTTGCTTACCATAGGTTTAGTAGCTCTTAAAATATATGTCTCAACTTGTAACTTTGAATAATATTCTGAAATATCCTCTTTTTTTAGGTTTTCAGCTTCTTCAACTACAGTTTCCGGATTAAGAAGAGTTCTAAACTTCCCCCTCTCATTTTGAAACACTTCATACCTATAATAATCCTCCAGCCCCTGATACCAAGGAGTCAAAAAAGGTGCATTTTTCATATTTAAAAGATAATCATCAAAAGAGTCAAACTCCTTTCCAACCCTGATAAGAGATGGCTTTATCCCCTCAAAAACCCGATTCCTCTGCTCTTCAGAGAGCTTCCCCCCACCATCAACAAGTATAAGTTTCTTGACAAGTTGAGGATAAAGAGCAGAGAAAACCAATGCGATATATGCACCAAGTGAATGTCCAACCATCACAACATCTTTTATACCAAGGTCATTGATAACAGAAAAAATATCTTTACAATGATTGGTTATAGAGTAACCAGATTGAGGTTTGTCAGAGTGCCCCCTTCCCCTTATATCCATTGCAAATAATTTGTATTCAGGAGTAATCGCATTTGCAACAGTGTTCCACGCAAAGCAGTGCGAAGATATACCATGTATGCAGAAAAGATTATCCTTATCCCCATCCCAGAGAGCTAAATTTATATCAAGCCCATCACCTTTCGCTTTTATAAACTTTGGCTTAACCATACTCACCCCCTATAAATTTTTATTAAACAGTTAATAATTAATAGCAATAAAAAGTTAATTTTACAAGTTTTCTCAATTACTCTTGATAAGAGGAGTAACAAAGCAATCTAATAAATCAACTAAAATGTAACTATCCATAAATACTCAATATCCATAAAATAGAAGGTCTCTTCTTAAAACTTTCTCAAAAATTTAATTGTAATTTTTGTCCCAGATCCAAGCTCAGATTCAGCAGAAATAATACCTTTATGTTCATCTACTATATTCTGAGTTATTGATAATCCAAGTCCATTACCCCTCTTATTAGCAGTAAAGAAAGGGTCAAATATAAATTTGAGATTTTCTTTACTGATCCCACAACCATTATCTTCTATTTCAATAAATATATAATCATCCTTCAAAAAAGTAGCTATCTCTACTCTCCCTCCATTATCAACAGCCTCAACTGCGTTCATCAAAATATTAATAAGAGCCTGCTTAATTTTCTCTTGAGAGCAGAAGAGCTCACCCTTATAATCAAATCTCCTCACTATATTGATATTTTTATCTTTTATATGCTTCTTTATAAAGAAGATTGAACTCTCTATAAGTTCTGTAATACTACTATTTTGAAGCTCATGCTTTATAGGTGAGGTAAAATCAAGTAGCCCTGAAACAATATTCTCAAGTCTTACAATTTCATCAAGTGCTTTTCTTATAAGAATTTTATCCTCATCTGAAGAGTTGTCATAAATATCTTCAAGGAGAAGATTAACCCCTGTAAGAGGATTTCTTATCTCGTGAGCAATACCTGCTGCAAATTTACCAAGGCTTATGAGTCTGTCTGACCTTTTGAGATGCTCATCAGTCAATCTTTTCTCTGTAACATCTCTGAACAACATTATTACACCTTTGCTATCATCTGTAAAAGAAGAGCTGCAGCTAAATATCTTACCTTTGAAATTTAGGGAGTAGGTCATAAATTTTTTACCTTTGACACTTTCAAGATATAAATTAATTAATTCAGGAAATTCAGAAAATATATCTCTAAATTTCCCACCAGTCATAGATTCATCAAGTAAAAACATCTTTATAGCCATATCATTGATATGGGTAATATATCCATCATTATTTATGAATATTAAACCATTTATCATGTTCTTAAAGATATTCTTGATAAAATTTTTCTCTGACTCTATCTCTGAATAAAATTTTATATTTTCAAGAAATTTAGAAAAATTAAGAGTAAAAAGTTCAAAGTTTCTCTTTTCATCATCTGAAAATGGATCTACCCTCCCTATAAGAAACACACCATTAATCTGATTATTTATAAAAATAGGAAGTGTAATTTCATAATTATCAGAATCAATTTGACTCACCCCTATCTTGAAATATTTATCAAGATAAAGTATTTTTAGAGAGACAACATCTGCATTAAATATCTTCTTAGCTGTCAATAAGACTAAATCAATTATTTCATCAATCCTTTTGTTGTAGTAATCTTTACTCAAAAATTCACGTATCCCCTCCAAAAGAGAAACTTTGGACTGCAGCTTACTTTCTGAATTTTTAAGGTCATCAATTATCTTTGAGAGTTTTGAATTATTGTCAACTATCAGATCAACCATACGGTTGAACTCTCTCCCCATAATTCCTATCTCATCATCTCTTTTAAAATCTACTTTAAGCCCAGTAAAATTACCTTTCCCAAGCTGAGTGAAGCGTCTTGAAAGAATAATAATCGGTGATGTGATCTGCTCTGTAAAGAGAACTGCACCAAAAATCATAAAAATAACAATTATGAAGGTAACAACAAGTATCTCATTTTTAATAAAATCAAACTTATCATTTATAATACTTTTGGTAACTATTGCATCCTCGTGAAATTCAGCTAATTTAGAGCCAATAGTAACACCCCCAAAAATCCCATACCTACTATACTGCCCTAAATCAAAGGATATTGGAGCGTAAGCCATAACTTTTTCTATACCACCAATATTGGTAGTATTTACAAAACCTTTTTTGCCTAATTGGAGATCTTTTAATACTAACGGGTAATTTTGATGTATAAATTGTGCCGTAGCAAGATTAAAAGGTATAATACCCCGCTTCACAGACTCCTCACCACTATGCTCTGAATAGGGTGGAACAATATTCCCATCTTTATCGTAACCCCTTATATCCCAAACCTTAGGGTGAGCAATTGTCCAGCCTTGATCATCAACAAGAAATGCGTAATTGCCACTTAAATAAATAGGGTAATCAACAAATTCATCTGAATTTGGAAGAGTATGCATAACATACTCCATAATATGGATCTGATCCAAACCGAGTATCAATATCCTCCCTTTATCTTTCTTGGCAAAGATATAAACACCTTCATAATTTTTACCATCAGCATCCTCAGGGTATTTGGCACTCCCAAGAAACTCATCCATCGAAACATACTCACCTATGAGGTGCGATACATATATCTCTCCATTTTTGAGGTTTAAAATCTTCTCTTTTGCAACTTTATCTATTAATTTGTCTAATTTTGTATTTACAACAAAATTATTATCCTCAACATTTATAATATGATTCCATTTAGTATCAGATACTATAATTTTTTTATAAAGTGGCATATAAACTTTATCAGATATCCTCATCCCAGATAAATCGTAATTTTTAACAAAAACAGCTTTTTTATGATTTAATGAGAAATTTAGATAATTTTGAGAATTCTGAGACAACATAGATAAGTCGTCCAAGTCAGAAACAGAGCTATTGAGAAGGTCAGAAATTCTCCTGCTTATATCAGAAGCCTGCATAATAAGAGATTGTATAGCTCTTTTATCAAAACCCTCTTTACTTCTCTGAATTGAAAAAGAGCTTATTTTTTTAAGCTGGAAAAGGTAGTAGACATTTATAAGGATAAATGGAATAAGGCTTAAAATTATTATAAGGAGTAATGTTTTGTAAAAAATCCCTTTTTTCATAGTTAGATAGGGAATTTATTGGTGGATAATTCCATCTTTTATTATAATTTGCCTGTTTGTAATCTTTGATATCTCTGCCTCATGAGTAATAATCACAATAGTAACATTGTTCTCACGATTGAGCTTCTCAAAAATTTTTAGTATCTCAGAGGTGCTTTCACTATCTAAATTACCGGTAGGCTCATCAGCCAAAACTATATGAGGATTATTTATCAATGCCCTTGCAATTGCAACTCGCTGCTGCTGCCCTCCAGACAATTCATTTGGTCTATGGTTGATTCTCGAAGACAATCCAACCAAATCAATTAGCTCTTTTGCACGCTCTTTCGCTTTTGTAAAGGGATTGTTCTTGTTATAGATGGAAGGCATTACAACATTCTCAAATATATTATAATTATGTAAAAGATTAAATGACTGAAAGATAAAACCTATTTTCTGGGATCTTATCTCTGACAATTGAAGATCTGAAAAATTAGAAATATCCCTATTTTCAAACAGATACTTTCCTGAAGTTGCTTTATCAAGACAGCCCAGGATATTCATCAGGGTGCTTTTCCCACTACCTGAAGGTCCCATTATTGACAAATAATCACCCTTGAATATTTCGAGATTTATATTTTTTAAAATCTTAAGCTCAAGCTTACCTTGGTAATAGATTTTGGTTATATCTTCAAGTTTTATGATAGATGGATTACCATTCATTAAAAAATTTCCCTTGTGAGGTATTGACAAATATAAATGAATACCTATTTTTAATCTTGACAACAACTAAAGAGTAATTAGGTTATTTACACAATGGAAAATTTATTTCAATAAAAATTTAAAATTAATAAAAGAGGAGGATTTAAATGAAAGTTAGGCCATTAAATGACAGAATTTTAGTAGAAAGAATCGAAGAAGTAGAGAAAACTGCTGGTGGCATCATTATTCCAGACACAGCAAAAGAGAAACCAAGTCAAGGGAAAGTAGTAGCAGTAGGCAATGGAAAGAAGACAGATGATGGTAAATTAGTATCTCTCGATGTAAAAGTTGGCGACAAAATACTCTTTGGTAAATATGCAGGCACAGAGATCAAGATCGAAGGTAAAGAGTATCTTATGATGAGAGAAGATGAAGTTTTTGCTGTATTTGAATAAAAGTTTAATAAAATATAAAAGGAGGATTTTTTAAAATGGCAAAACAGTTATTATTTGGTGAAGATGCAAGAAAGAGAGTTTTAGAGGGTGTTAATATATTGGCTGATGCTGTTAAAACTACATTAGGTCCAAAAGGGAGAAATGTTGTAATTGACAAATCTTTCGGTTCACCTACAATTACAAAAGATGGTGTTACAGTTGCAAAAGAGATAGAACTTCCTGACAAATTTGAAAATATGGGTGCTCAATTGGTCAAAGAAGTTGCTTCAAAAACAAGTGACGAAGCAGGTGACGGGACAACTACAGCTACAGTTTTGGCTCAAGCAATTTTAAAAGAGGGTATCAAAGTAGTATCTGCTGGTGCAAATCCTATGGATGTTAAAAGAGGTATCGACAAAGCAGTAAAGCAAGTTATTGACGAGCTCAAAAAATTAAGCAAAGACACAAAAGATAAAAAAGAGATAGCTCAAGTAGGGACAATTTCTGCAAATAACGACTCTACAATTGGTGAAATAATTGCAGAAGCAATGGAAAAAGTTGGTAAAGAGGGAGTTATTACAGTAGAAGAAGCAAAAGGAATGGAGACACACCTTGAAGTAGTAGAGGGTATGCAGTTTGACAGAGGTTACCTATCACCATACTTTGTTACAGATGCTGAAAGAATGGAAGCAGCTCTTGAAGATGCATTTGTATTAATATACGACAAAAAGATATCAAATATGAAAGATTTACTACCAATCCTTGAGCAGATAGCAAAATCAGGGAAACCTTTCCTCCTTATAGCTGAAGACATCGAAGGTGAAGCTCTTGCAACCTTAGTTGTCAACAAAATTAGAGGCACTTTAAACTGCTGTGCAGTTAAAGCACCAGGTTTTGGAGATAGAAGAAAAGCTATGCTTGAAGATATTGCTATCCTTACAGGTGGTCAGGTAATTTCTGAAGAGCTCGGACTCAAACTTGAAAATGCTACATTACAAGATTTAGGTAGAGCAAAAAGAATATCTATCGATAAAGATAACACCACAATAGTTGACGGTGCAGGCACAAAGCAAAACATTGAAGGAAGGGTAGCTCAGATAAGAACTCAAATTGATGAGACAACATCTGATTACGACAGAGAGAAATTACAAGAGAGACTTGCAAAATTAGTTGGTGGGGTTGCAGTAATCAGCGTTGGTGCAGCTACAGAGACTGAAATGAAAGAGAAAAAAGCAAGAGTTGAAGATGCACTCAATGCTACAAAAGCTGCTGTTGAAGAGGGAATTGTTCCTGGTGGTGGAGTTTCACTTATCAGATGTATCCCTGCTTTAGATAGTGTAAAAGTTGACAATTCAGATCAATCAATCGGTGTTAATATCGTTAAGAAATCTCTCGAAGCACCATTTAGACAGATAGTTGAAAATGCAGGTCTTGAGCCAGCACTTCTATTTGAAAAAGTTAAAAATGCAAAAACAAACGAAGGCTACGATTTAAATAGTGGTGAATTTGTTGATATGCTTAAAGCTGGGATTATAGACCCTACAAAAGTTGAAAGACTTGCGTTGATAAATGCTGCAAGTGTTTCATCTCTGATGCTTACAACTGAGTGTTTGATTACAGATAAACCTGAAGATAAAAAAGATATGCCTATGCCTTCAGCTGGAATGGGTGGAATGGGTGGAATGGGCGGTATGTATTAATAGTATCCCAATCTACAATTTTAAGCCCCTCAAAATTGAGGGGCTTTTTTATTGATAGATCTCAAAACCCAACTTCTCTGTTCTCAAATGAATTTCTGCCATCTCACATGAACCTTTGTCATAATCGAACCTGCTGGTAAGCAGGTTCGATATCTGTTTTTTCTCTTGCTCCAATTCCCCTCTACTCAAGGGGTGGACAGCGAAGCTGGACGGGGTGGTCTTTTCTTTTATTTTTTCTCTTTTATTCCCCTCTACGGAGGGGTGGACAGCGAAGCTGGACGGGGTGGTTGTTTTTTAGTTTTTTTGTTTTTGTTTTAGCTCTCCTACTTATTGATGAAGGGAGTTTTTTAAAAAACTATACCATCCAATTCAAAGACAAAATCTCTTTGCTTTTATCTTTTTTTCTGTTCTAAAAACTATAAACTAACAACTATTTTTTAATTCCCCTCTACTCAAGGGAAATTGACCACCCCGTCAGGCTCTGCCTGCCACCCCTCCATAGAGGGGAATTTTAAAAAAAACTATAACATCCAAGGGGTGGTTGTTCTTTAGTTTTTTCTCTTCTTGTTTTTATTTTTTAGTTTCTCCCTTCAGCCTTATGTCTTCAGCCGTCAGCCTGTTTTTATAGTTTATCGTTATAACTTAAATTTTGAACTTTCAAACTACATAATTTCACCATTCAAAAGAGTGGACAAAACTGCTTGACAACCCGCTCTTTTAGTGGTATCAAGGTTTTTCTAAATTGCCGAGGTGGTGAAATTGGCAGACGCGCCGGACTCAAAATCCGGTGAGAGCAATCTCGTGTGGGTTCAAGTCCCACTCTCGGCATATATGCAAATCTCAATTTAGTTCAATGTAGTCACCCAATAAAGTCTAAATCAAACCACAAAACTACCATCATTTGTCAAGACAATTTTTTTGAAGTTCTTATCTACCTATCGGCAGATAGGATCAACTATTCTGACATATTAGGTCTATATTTTTGAGGACATTATAATATTTGGCAAAAGCTTGTAAAAATATAAAATCATTTCAACCTTACTCCATAACATTTCTGGATACTCTCTTTTACAGATTTTATTTTTAAAAACTTATCATGGAATTGAAACCATTTTATTGCCCATTTTTTAATTCCCAATTGCTCTTTCAATATATTTTTTACTCTTTTTTCCTTTGCTACTAAAGCATTTTTTAGAGAATTATCTAATTGATAATTTGATAATACCAAATTTAAAGGAGCTACAAATAATATAGTTTCAGCATATATTTCTAAATTAGAGAAATAAGGCTCAAATCTCTCTCTTTCAAAAATAAGTTTACTTAAAATAGCTTTTTGCAAAGTTGCATGTCCTGGATGATTATGATATTTTTCATGTCCAGTAGGTCTTTGACCTCCAATTAAGAAATTCTTAGAGAAGCTATTCCCTCCATGCCTTCTATAATTAACTTTTGCTCTATCAAAAAGTAGGCTTCCACCAAGTAAATTTGCAAAGTGAACAATATAATAATCGGCACAAACCCTAAAATCATCTGTATTTTCAGTAGCTATAAGTCTAAGTAAATCAGCTCTAAACATCATTGCACTTGTAGTGCTCCAGCTCCAAGTAGGTGTGTGTATTACACGAGGGGAAATATATGCAATTTCTTGATTATTATTGTAAAAATCCATATGAAAATCATTTAATAAATAAGAATTTTTTGAAACTTGACGGTTTCTCAAGCATGTAAATCCTACAGGAGGCTTTTGGAATAGATGTATATAAAGATGTGCTGAAATTGCATCATGATCGAGAAAATCATCAGAGTCAACAAAAACAATGAACTCACCATTAGCAACCTTTAATCCTGTAAAAAAAGAAGCTAATTGTCCTTTGTTTGAGTCATTGGATAATATTGTGATGGAATCTGAATATCTCTCTAACTTCTTTAAAGAATCATCTGTTGAAGCGTCGTCAACAACAATTACCTCACAAAATTCATAATCTTGATTAATGCATGAGTCAAGACATTCCTCTAAAAATTCTCCATAATTATAATTAGTAACAATAATTGAAACAAGGGGTAACTTTGAGCTTCCAATTGTATGCTTTCCATCAACAGAATGATTGTTAATTGCTTCTAATGATTTAGTAAACAATTTTTTCCTGTTCCTTAATAAAATATTTTGGATCATCAATTAATTCTATATCAAAAGCTTTTGCCTCAGAAGTTCCAAAAATCGAAGAATAATCAGAATGAAAACCATCACATATCAGTCTCAATCCACATACTTTACATGTATCATTATATTGATATTTACAGTGTTTTTCAGCTCTAAGTCTTCCATTTTGACGGTAAAGCAAATCTTTAGGTATTGCTGCAGTAAACATTTTTAAAAGATGTTCCTCTAAATTTATATCCAGAAGATAATGAACTCTATTCCCATGTTTTGCAGCATCCCCAAATTTGATACCGTTGTATTCATCAATCTCATACATAAGTATTGGGATTGGTCGATCAAGATCGGGAGAATTTGAACGTTGGTTAACACGAGTGGTCCATGTCCATGAATTGTAGTCCCATTCATGTGGATCATAGCTTAATTGCTGAAAATTGTAAAAATTCTTCAAATGTCGTTTTTCAGCCATACACATTGGCAAATATCTGACATTTGTTTCAATACCTGCTTCTTCAAGTCTATCAATTGCTATAGAGAGATGATTTTTTATCTTTGAATAATTAGGAACATTTTCCGTACTCCTACCATTTTCTCCCTGCTGGTCAGCAAATGGATTAAATGCAATAAAGTTAACAACAAGAGCTCCTGTCTCAATAGAAAGAGTTGCAACATTTTCAATTTCATCAACAACATCTTTTGTCATCGTGCAATTTAGTCTAAAAGGGATATCCAGTTTTTGCAGATTATATAATGCTTTCATCTGTTTCTTACTACCACCATCAAGTCCAACTACTTTGTCATAAGTTTTGCCAAGACCATGAACACTTAATAAAAAATCTTTTACCCCTGCATCTTTAAACTTTTTACATTTATCTTCACTTGCCAGTACTATTCCGTTTGTAATAAGTGTTGGCTCCAAACCTATATCGCAACAATATTTGATAAGCTCAAAAATCTCCGGATAAATTGTAGGCTCTCCACCTTGTATATCAATTGCAGTATTTCCGTAAACCGTTCGCAATGTATAACAAATCTTTTTTGCTTTTTCCAAACTCATAAAAGCATGCTCTGGATGATCTTTATCTCTGATCTTATCAGTAAAGTAACAGAAAAAACATCTTAGATTACATGTCTGCCCAAGCCAAATGACGCCTCTTTTGGTAATATCTCTATCTTTGGTTTTTGAAAATAAATCATTGACTTCCGACCTATTCTCTTTTGGATACATATAAAGTGATCTTGCCCAAGATAAGATGTCTTGATTCATGGTTATTCTCCTTTTCTTTTAGAAGCATCTAAATCAGATATCAAGAAGATCCTTTGCTCAATTTCTTTAATATTTGAAAAGTCACTAATATCTTTGACAAAATAGTTATATCCATCTCAAACCAAACAACTTTTAAATAATATAAAGCCAGTTCTTTCGAAAATAAAGCGTGTGTTTTTATCTCAATTAATAGATTATAAGGATTCGTCAAAAAAAATCGGGGTAAATTCATTTTATTAAGAGCATTTGCTTTTAATCTGTTTCTTTTTTTCATAAGCTCATAAAGATAGTCGCTGTTTCTTTTTTGCCCATAGTGTCCATTTGCGTCGTGAATCCTATAAAATGTCAGTTTTTTGTCTAAAAACTTGGCCCTACTCATCATGGCCGCTTGAAAAACTATCACATCATCTGCTTGGATTTTCCACTCTGACTCATTTGGCAAAGGAAATATTTTATCAGCTAAACTTCTTTTAAGTGAAATTGTTGAAGTAACATTTCCAGGGTATTTTGACATATAATATACTAAAAATAGATTATGACCATCACATTTATATCTTTTGAGAGTATCTTTAATATGCTTTCCAGATTGGTCAACAGCCTGATGATCAGTAAAAACATACTCATATCCACTATGATGAAATTTAACTACTTCTTGAATTTTATTTGGAGCAAAGTAGTCATCTGAGTCTAAAAAACATATTATATCACCGCTACATGCTGCAAATCCTGCATTAAATGCACTCGCTTGTCCACCATTTTCTTTAAAAATAGGCTTGATGCGATTATCTTTTTTTGCATAGCTTTGTATTATTTCCGCAGAACCATCCGAGGAGCCGTCATCAACGATTATAAGCTCAAACTTCGTATATGTCTGCGACAAGACAGATTCTATCGCCTGTGAAATATAGGTGGAATAGTTGTAATTATCAAGAATAACCGAAATTAACAATTTATAACCTCAATTTCTTTAGGTATCGCATACAAAATTGTTTCCGCAGTATCGTTACTATATCTTGCTATTTTAAATACATAATCTGGGCAAAGCTCTTTTAAAATCAACGGAATTTCATAAAAATGCTCTTTTGTATGATAAATTGAAATTGCAATTTGCGGACGACAGTTTTTTATGGTTTTGACTGCACCTTTCAGAACTTCTATTTCAGTCCCTTCAACATCAAGCTTGATAAAATCAACTTTAATCTCTCTCTCGCTTGTAAAGCTATCAATAGAAACTGCTTCAATTTCTAAGCCATCCCCATATATGTTGACTTGCGAGGATGCACCTTTGTTTAAAAAATAAAGCTTTGTATTTTTACTCCACAAAGCTTTATAGATGAGCTCCATATTGTTAGAACTGCATTTCAGCTTATCCCTGCAACAGCTATTGTCTACATAACTTTTGCATGGCTCAAATCCATATACAAATATAGATGAATTGGTATATAAATTTTTAAACATGAGTGACAATGTATATCCATCAAAAATTCCACCATCAATCACATTTCGGATGTAGTTTGGATTAATAAAGTCACAATACTGTCTCTCCCAGCTTCTAACCCTGAATGAATCTACTTTTTTTAGTATACTACCATCACTAATTCTCAAATCAAAAATAAACTGGTATAGCTCCTTGTCTTCTTCCGATTCAAAAATTTCCAGTACTTTCTCAATTTTTGGAATAAGTAAATCAGCTTCACTTTTTGAAAACAGATGATATGGAGAAATATAATTGCAAATCTCTTTTTCGACTATACCTAAAACTCCTATTTGAGACAATTTCTGGGCCATAAGCTCTTGCAAACTTGGATCTGTGGTTGCAATATAAACTTCACAATTTTTCAAGTTAATATTTGTAAAACTATCAAAATCCAATATCTCTAAATTTAATAAATTTGACCTAAGTCCTATTTTGTAATCATCAATAATATACTTGACACTTCCTGGTTCTCTTGCTTCTATCATGTGCTCCAAAACTTCACCATACCCACCATATCCATATATTGCATACACTCCCATTAATTAGCTATAGTGTCACTCATATCAATATCCAACTCCATAGGTATTGCATAAACTACGGTTTCTGTGAAATGATATGTATAGTGCTCAATCTTAAAAATATAGTCTTCACAAATATCTTTCAACAACAATGGCAACTCAATCATGTCATACTTGCTGTGATATATTGATACCGCAAGTATCGGTCTATCCGTCGCAATGGTTTCTTTGGCTCCAAGCAAAACTTTTTTTTCTGATCCCTCAACATCAAGTTTTATAAAGTCAATTTTACCGACTCCCTGCTCAATTTTAAATTCATCAATTGAAACTGCTCTAACAGTCTGTGCATCAGAACTATTAGACTGATGCGACCATGCACCACCGTTTATAAATTTGAGCTCACAATTATTTTCCCATAATACACTATTAATTATTGTGTGTTTACCGCTACTTTCAATAGTTTTTCTACCCCAAAATTTATGATAACTATCAAGAAATGGCTCAAATGAATAAATCATCTGAAGGTTTTTAAAAGTCTTTATCATTCTGAATGCATCATAACCATCAAACAATCCGCCTTCAATAACTACTCTAATTGAGTTGAAATCATAATGTTCATAGTATTGTTTTGCATTGCTTATTAGGCCTGTTTTATCTAACAAGTATTTTCCAGTTTTTATATTACTATTCAGTCTGGATTCTATTAATGTCAAATACTTTTCTCTATCGTCATCTGAAAAAATTAGGGATGCAGCATGTATTTTTTGCTCTAACTGGAGCAATTCATTGTCAGCGAAACTCTGCTCTTCATAAAATCCTGGCCACATTTCGCACTCATTAACCAACATACAGTTGTGTTCAAATTTTGAAATATCAGATACTATATAGAGATTTTCAATTGCGGCTGAAAGTGACTGAACTATTTTGTCCACTATCTCATCGCCCAACGCACCAATCAAAACTATAAAATTCTTATTTTCTACACTTTTAAATTCATCAGTGCTTTTAATTACTTTACCATGCTCAGATATACCAGCGTAGTGGTCATCTACTATAAAATCTATTTTTATATCTTTTCTGAAGGTAGTTAAAATGTAGTGCAATCTTCTGCCGTATTCACCGTATCCAACTATTGCAACCGTAGCATTTACTGGAATATCAAATATAGAGTTGTATTCTATCATCACTATTTAACTTCCTGAACATATTCAAATCT
>DYJV01000180.1 GCA_020722945.1 Candidatus Methylomirabilis sp.
ATCTCCTTTATTCAATTTTAACCAAAGTGGTTAGAAATGACCATACGATTTTTTTATATAATTTTGTAAATGTCTGTTTTTAAAGAGGATTAAATTTTTTTAAACTTGGCTTGCAACTTGCTTTCTAATACAAACTATGAGAATCTATTTTTTTATATTATCACTTATTCTTTTTGTCCAGACACTATTTGCTTACGATTATACCATTACAAAGGTAAGCGGGGTAGTGGACAATATTAACCAATTCAGAGCTAATCCAATCTCCTACATATCTTCTCTTGGTCTTGAAAGTAGTGAGCTTCAAGATATTGCTGAAAAGTGGGATGTATCTTATTTAAGTAGTATCAGCTATCCTGCATTTCAAGTGGATCCTATTCTTGAAGAGCTTGCCGAGAGTCACCTTAAGTTTATATTGTCAAAAGGGAGTATAGAGTATTTTGATGCAGCTTTTGAAGCTCCATACGGCTATATTCTTGGCGGTGAGACTCTTATTGGGATGGCTTTCCAAAATTATCTTGATATATATGATGTTCAGCAGATAATTTCTGATTATCTTGTTAGCAAAGTTCTTCTTCTTAATGATTATGAAGCTGCTCCTATCCTTTTCCCATACGACAAAGTTGGTGCGGCAATACTCACTCTCAATCTCAAAATTGAAAATTCAAACTACAATTTTTACCTTGTTGATATCCTTTTTGGCAAGTTACTTGATTCTGATGGTGGTATTTATGGAAAGATTCTCTCCAAAAGTAGAGTTAAAAAGGTTTATCTTTACAAAGATTCACTTTTCATAAAATCATTTAATGTGTATCCTGACGGAAGTTTTGCTATTGGCTCTCTTGAAAATGGTGTTTATGATATGAATATCCTTTTTGATAATGGCACAGTTGTCCAAAGGCATCCCCATTTATCAAAAGATAGGGGGAATTATATAGATGTTGATTAATTTCAAAAAATATCTTGAAATTAAATTTTTTTTATGTTTAAGAAGTAATAATTGTGCTTTGGCTTTTGTTGTAGTTTTATAATAAAATATATGGAAAGGAGGTGT
>DYJV01000181.1 GCA_020722945.1 Candidatus Methylomirabilis sp.
TTTAACAATAGGCGAGGACCAAAAGCACAGGTTGATACAGAATTAACGGATCAGCTCTATAAGCAAATAGGTAAACAACAAGTAGAGTTAGACTGGCTTAAAAAAAAACTTAATACTATCAGTTAATAATAAAAGAGGGTTGATTGAACCAGATAATAAAACCCTAACAGTCCAACAACAATGTTCTTTGATAAGATTGCCCCGCTCAAGTTATTACTATCATCCGCTGGGCATAACGGATGAAGAACTTGAGATAATGAATCGGATAGATAAAATATATACCGATTATCCGTTTTATGGAGTAAGAAAAATAACAGAAGAGTTAAGAAAGCGAGGCAGTATTTACAATCATAAAAGGATTTATCGGTTAATGAAACTAATGGGAATAGAAGCCATCAGACCGAGAAAGTCCACCATAGGCGGATTGAGTAAGCCAAATAAAGATCATCTGATCTATCCGTATTTACTCAGAGATGTAAAAATCACAAATAGTAATCAAGTATGGTCAAGCGACATAACATATCTGCCATTGTACAATGACTTTGTTTATTTGGTAGCAGTAATTGATTGGTTTAGCCGTTACGTATTAAGTTGGGAGCTGTCAAACAGTCTGGATGTATATTTTTGTCTTATAGCCTTGGAAAGATCTCTAAAGCAAGGTAAACCGGAAATATTTAATACCGATCAAGGTAGCCAGTTTACGAGTAAATATTTTTCTGAAATGGTTATCGGAAATCAAATTAAAATGAGTATGGATTCAAAAGGAAGGGCCTTAGATAATATTTTCATTGAAAGACTTTGGCGAAGCTTAAAATACGAAGACATTTACTTGAAGGAATATCGTTCAATACAAGATTTGAGAGAAGGATTAAAAAAATATTTTGATTTTTATAATAATCGCAGGATACATCAATCATTAAATTATAAAACTCCTGCAGAAGTATATTTTAACTAATAATGGAAAAGACTATTTTTAAATAAACAATACCACATTAATCTGTCTAAGAAACTTGTCCAATACATGGGGTACACTTAA
>DYJV01000182.1 GCA_020722945.1 Candidatus Methylomirabilis sp.
TTATTTTGAATTTGCTCTTTTTCTTTGCCTCCAAAAGGTGGATTTGCCAAAATCACATCAAATCTATCTTTCTCTTCAAGCCCTCTTATGTCTTTGGTGAGTGTGTTTATTTTAGAAATATTTGGAGATTCAACGCCGTGAAGTATCATATTCATAACACCCATGACATACGATAAAGGGGTTTTTTCATTTCCAAAAAAGCTGTCCATGCTTAAAAATTTCAACTGTTTTACGGATAACTCATTTTGGATATTTTTTTCTATATCTTCGTATCGTATATGATTATAAGCTTCTATAAGAAACCCACAACTTCCGACTGCTGGGTCATAAATCGTTTCTTCTATGCGTGGGTTTACGATTTGCGTTATGACCTTTACAAGTGGTCTTGGAGTATAAAACTCTCCACTATTTCCGCCATCACTTCCCATATCTTTGAGTAGTTTTTCGTAGATGAGTGAGAGTTGAAACAAGTCGGATTGACTGTGAAAATTCATATCATCAATAATATCAAGTATCTCTCTAAGGGTATGACCATTGGCGATACGATTGTCCAAAAACTCAAAAATAGCCCCTATCTTGTATTTGATAGACTTCGGGTCTTGAGTGATAGATTTAAAATTTTTAAGATAGATAAATAGCTCACTATTGACAAAATCAAGCAAATCCTCGCCACTTTTAGCATTAATAACATCTCGTTTCCCGTTTTGATCCTTAGGAGATGCCCACTGACTCCATCTAAACTTTTCATCCATCACATAATTATAAATTTCTCCATCAAGCTGTGCATCATCACTCTTTGAGGCTTCAAAATCATCTAAAAATTTTAAAAAAAGTATCCAACTTATCTGCTCTGTGTAGTGCATCGCTCCGCTGATACCGTCATCACGACGGAGTATGTCTGTTATACGGTTTATTTTTGATTCCAAATCTTGTTTTCCTTTTTATATAAATGACAAGCTCGAATTATTGTTTATTTATCTGATTATCTCGAACATTAAGTGAAGTTTTGAGTGTATTTGATGCCCTATAAGTAACA
>DYJV01000183.1 GCA_020722945.1 Candidatus Methylomirabilis sp.
AATGAGCTAGGTGTCATAACCTTGAGCGAAGATGAGATGAGAGGGATGGTGTGAGGTTTGTTGCAATGGATAAAAGTTTTAAAGGTATAAAATGTTGGAAATATTAAATAGATGTAATTACCTATATAACAATCTGAAAGATTGTGAAGATAAAGCTATAAATACAAATAAAAATGATGATTGCTTTAAATGTATGAGCAATAGCTTTTATTATCAAAATAATGATACATACGATTGCCTTAAAAAGTTGTGTGCCTACACTATCAATTATGGTCCTATATATGTGAGTGAAATTTATCATTTTCTAGCTAAATCCAAATTACTAGAAAAGATAAAATTTTTAAAGATCACAAATTAATCCATCTATACCAGTGACATTAAATATAATGTCACTGGGTTGTGGATTTGGACCAGACTACATTGCATTAAATAAATATAGAGAAAACCATTTAGACTGGAATGTTCATTTTAATTATTATGGATATGATAAAGAGCCATTATGGAATTTTGTTACTCAAACAAATTCTTTGCCAATTACTTATGATTTATTAAGTGGCATGAATTTCCAAGAAATGGATATTGTTTTCATGAATAAGCTTTTTTCAACTCTTAAAAATCACAATTTACATACTCAATTTTTAAATATTTTCCAACAAGCATTACAAACACTTCCCATTGATTGTTTCGTTGTATTCAATGATACGAATGTGCTAGACCTAACTGAAAAATCAGTAGAACAAGGTTCATTTCATCCTACAATGATTTCTTATGGGCTAGAAGCTATTTCAAAATATTTTTTTTAATGTGTCTAGAGAAAGAAATGATACAATAAAACAACCGATGAATTATAACAATAGTTATGAACAAATACAAGCCACTACTAACATTTGTACTATACCAGATGGATTGGCAATTTCTCCGATGTCTGAGGCAACTCAAAGTGTCTTCTTTGTGTATAAAAAAGGTATAAATTATGATTATAAGTGCAAGTAGAAGAACTGATATACCAGCTTTTTATTCGGAGT
>DYJV01000184.1 GCA_020722945.1 Candidatus Methylomirabilis sp.
AAGGCTTTATGGTATGGTATGGAAACATATTTAACTGATGGAACATATATTCAAATGCAAGACACAAAAGAGCTACGTGATATTTATGATGTGAAAAGTAAAAACGGAAATTATAAAGAAGCTTATCCGCAGGGATTAATACAAGCGATTATTCAACAAGGTAGTGGAATTATCCACGACTACGCATTAGACAACCGACATGTTTCGGAATTATCACTTATTTATAAACTCATACACAGTATTCCTCCCAAAAGCTTATTATTAGCTGATGATTTATATAATACTTATGCAATATTTTCTTTGGTAAGAAAAAATGATTTTGATATCATTGTTCCCGGAAAGCGTGTAAGGAATTATAAAGTAATAAGACAAATAGCCGATGGAGATGAAATTGTAGAATTAAAAAGAACCGAACACCCAGAATGGTTGCCAAAAGAAGAAATATTACCTGAAACAATATTGTTAAGACGACTATCCTTTTTGTCACTTGATGGAACAGAAACAATGGTATTGTACACAACATTATTGAATGAAAAAATCCCCAAAGAAGGAATAATATTGAAATACTTTACTCGATGGGATATAGAAATAACTATTCGTGAAGTAAAAATGATAATGGATATTAATGTATTGAGAGGGAAAACAGATGATATCGTAAAAAAAGAGCTTGTCTCTGCTTTTATAGCTTATAATCTAATTCGCAAAATTATAGTGCAGTCAACAGAAGGGACTGCTTTTTCCCCCGAAAGAGATATCATTCAAAAATTCTTTGAGGGTAATAAGGATCTTTATATTGACAGAAAAGGTAGAGTTTACAAAAGATGGTCTTCGGGTAGATATGGAAAAACTGAAACTGAAAATATTAAGTAAGATTATACGCCAAAGACCCGGAAGGCAATTTCCTAGAATAACAAAGAAAGGAGCTTATAGAAAATATAAATAATATCTTATGTTAGTGTCATTACGACCAGAGGGAGTAACTCAGCAGAAGTCATAGTAGGTGAGTATGCAAACGCTG
>DYJV01000096.1 GCA_020722945.1 Candidatus Methylomirabilis sp.
AGGTTTGGGATGACATTTTTTTGAAAGAGGCACATTTGTAAGATGTGCCTCATGATTTGGTAATATTATATTTTGGATATATTTTTTAATATCTTCTCAGCAGTGATTGGTAAATCTGTAAATCTAAAATTTACTGCACAAGATATAGCATCTGCTATTGCAGGTGCAGTAGGAGATACAAGTCCCTCTCCAGCTTCTTTGGCTCCGTAAGGTCCATAAGGGTCATACACATCTATTGTGTAGTGCTCATTTTCAGGCATATCAAGAGCTGTTGGAACTTTGTAATCAAGAAAAGTAGTATTTAATGTTTTCCCATTTCTCATAACAAAATTTTCACACGTTGCATAACCTAAACCCATCTGGATAGAGCCTTCAAGCTGCCCTTCAACTGCAATAGGGTTAATTGGGGTGCCACAATCGTGAGCTGTTGTCACCTTGTCAACAGAGATAATACCTGTCTCTTTATCAATAGTAACTTCAGCAACTTGTGCACCAAAACTGTATGCAGGTGTAACAAGACCATGATCTCTCGGAGTGTATGAACCGTAAGCAACTATTGGCTCACCTCTATTATATTTTTGAGCAAGTCTGACTGCTTCTTTAAATTTTAGTCCTTTATCAGGTCTATTTTTTAGATAAACCATCCCATTTTTACACTCCATATCATGTATAACATTTGCTTCAAGTTTTAAAGAAAGGACTTTAAACAACTGATCCTTTATCTTTTTACAAGCATTGATGATAGCATTTCCTGCCATAAAGGTAACACGGCTCCCCCATGTTCCGAGGTCTGCCTGAGGAGTAACAGCAGTATCAGCTGCTGTAAGTCTTATATCTTCAGTTTTTATTCCAAGCTCTTCAGCAAGTATCTGACGCAAAACAGTATCACAACCTTGACCTATATCTGAAGCCATTGTCAATAAATGAGCTGTCCCATCATCAAAAACTTTTACCTCAACAGCAGTAAATGGGTATTGGGTATTAAACCAGTTAAAAGCTCCACCTGATATAAAACTGTAACACCCTATACCAATACCTTTATTAGAATCTTTCTTTGTAAACTCTTTTCTCTTCTCATCCCACTTTGTAACTTCTCTTACCTTTTCAAGACACTTTTTGAAGCCGCAACTATGAACTTTGGTTACTCCCGGAATTTCATCACCTGTCTCCATTGCATTGAGAAGTCTGATATCAAGAGGATCCATTCCAAATTTGTCAGCAGCAATATTAAGCTGGGTCTCTGTAACAAATAAAGCCTGTGGAGCACCAAATCCCCTCATTGCACCTGCTGGCGGCTTGTTGGTATATACGTGAAAACCGTTGTATTTGTAACTTGGGAATTTGTAGAGAAAACCACCAAAATTCCCACAGAGGAATGCAGCAGTTGGACCCATGCTATTGTAAGCACCACCATCAAGGTAAGATGTAAACTCCTTCCCCGTTATTTTTCCATCTTTTGAAAATGCTATTTTTGAGTGCATCTTCATAGGGTGTCTTCTTCTGCCTGTTGCAAGCTCCTCATCTCTGGTAAGTGTAAATTTTACAGGTCTGCCAAGTTTTTTAGACATAAATGCAGCACAAAATTCCCACTTTCTTAACTCCATTTTACCACCAAAACCACCACCAACAAACGGCTTGATAACTCTGATATCATTCTCTCTCATCCCTAATGTCTGTGCAAGCAATACTTGGACATAGTAAGGGGTCTGCGTAGATGTCCAGATAGTTATTCTACCATCGAGATCACTCTTGGCAACGCAAGAACAAGGCTCCATATAAGCATGACTTACAGAATGAACATCAAATGTCCCTTCAAGCAGCAGATGTGCATTGGCAAATGCTTCATCTACATTCCCGTAATGTATAGTCCTTGAAAGACTCGTATTGTTTTTTACATTATCATGAATAGTTATTGCTCCATCTTTGATAGCTTCATCTATATCATAAATAGCTGGCAACTCTTCATATTCAACTTTTATAAGAGACAGAGCCTCTTGGGCTGTGTCTATATCCACAGCTGCAACAGCAGCTATTTCATCACCTATAAATCTAACCCTATCAATAGCAAGGGGATATTCATCCATAGATTCAGGAACAAGTCGCCAATTACCAAAATTAATTTTAGGAGTATCTTCCCCTGTGATAATGAGCTTGACTCCCGGAAGAGCTTTTGCTTTTGATATATCTATATTTTTGATTTTTGCATGTGGAACAGTGCTACGAAGTATTTTTCCAAAAAGCATTCCCGGTAATTTAATATCATCTGCAAACTGGGCTGCCCCCATAACTTTAGCTTTCCCATCCTGTCTTGGGACATTTTTCCCAATAACTGAAAAATTATAAGTCATATATCCTCCCCTTTTTATCGTTTCATTTGAATCAGGCTGACAGCTTCAAATATCGCTCTTCTTGTGAGTATCTCAACCATCAATTTTCTATACTCTTTTGAAGATCTAACATCTGTAATTGGACTTGCTCCGTCTGATGCTGCTTTACCTATTTTGTAAATTATATCTTCTGAAACTTTTGCACCTTTTGCAACTTTTTCTGCCTCTTTTGCTCTCACCGGAATAGGAGCGACTGCACCAAGAAAGATATTCATATCTTTAAAAGAATCTCCATCAAGCTGAACCATTACTCCAACATTTACGATTGCTATATCAACTTTTGATCTTGGAGAGATCTTTTTGTATATTGTCATACTATTTGGCTTTGGAACAGGAACTTTTAACTCTGTAAATACCTCTTTTCTCTCCATACATGTAAGACCTGGTCCTTTAAAAAAATCTTCAAGTCTAACAACTCTGCTCCCTTTTTTGCTTGACAGCTCTGCTTTAGCATCAAGAGCAAGAAGAGCTGGTGCATTGTCAGCAGATGGAGCCGCATTGCATAAATTCCCTACAACAGAGGCACTATTCCTTACATGAGTAGTGGCAGTAACACTTGCTGCATATGATATAGATGGATATTTATCCTTTATCAAGGGATCAGAACTAATTTTGCTGAGAGTGGTGGTAGCACCTATTCTTAACCCTTCCACTTCGTCATATTTAATATAGTCAAGGGATTTAATCTGCTTCAATCCTATTAGCAGCTCAGGGGTAACTACCCTATTATTCATTTTTATTAAAAGGTCAGTGCCTCCGGCTTTTAGTCTTGCTTTTTCACCATATTTTTCTAAAAGCTCGTAAACTTCATTAAGAGTTTCCGGGGCGATAAAATCAAATTTAGGTAATGGCAATGTATTTCTCCTTTCTAATTTTTTTTGTTTGATGAGACATTTTTTATTGCATCAATTATTTTATAATAGCCAGTGCATCTGCATAAATTCCCATCAAGAGCTTTTTTAATCTCTTCTGTAGATGGCTGTTTGTTTTTTGATAGTAAAAATTTTGCTGATATAATCATACCCGGAGTGCAGAATCCACATTGAACTGCCCCATGTTTTATAAAAGAGTCCTGAATTGGATCAAGATTATCTTCAGAGCGTGATAGACCCTCAATAGTTGTTATCTCTTTCCCATTCATCTCCAAAGCAAGAGCAAGGCATGAGTTTATAGATTCACCATCAACTAAAACAATACATGCTCCACAATCACCTGTCCCGCAACCAAGCTTTGTGCCTGTAAGATTGAGCTCATCCCTTAATACTTCATTGAGAGTCCTCCACGGGTCAACTCCAATCTCATATTCATCACCATTGACTTTAAATTTTAATATCTTCTTCACTATAAAACTCCTTAAATTTTTTTGGTTAGAGGCAAATAAAATACCATTTTATTTAATTGGTTTAATTTTATCTTTATATTTAAAGATTACTATAAATACTTACAAAATAAAAGAAACTAAAAAATATTAAAACAAAGTTGCTAAAAGTTGATAACCTATTTTGGGAAGCAACAATAGTAGAAAATTTTATTTACTTCAACAACATGCAAGCAAAATGAGATATCTGTGCCCTTTTTATACAAAGAAAAATTTATGTATATTTGTTTATACAATCTTCTGATACTCTTCAAGTGCATACCTATCTGTAAAACCTGAAATATAATCCGCTACTGCACGCTGCAAACCAAATTTGTCTATATATTCAGAACAATGTTTAGGTAGCAATTTTGGGTATTGGGTATATGCATTAAATAAAGTCTCTATTACTTTTTCTGCTTTTATCTTCATTATTATAAGCTGGTGATGTGTGTAAAGATTGTTGTAAAGATAAGATTTTAATTCATTGTTATCCTTTTTGATGCCATCTGAATAGTTGACTAATCTATCCTTTGATTCTCTTACGTCAGAAAGAGTAAATATAGATTTTTTTTTAAGATTTACAAGTGTGTTTGCAACAACATCTGTAATAAGTATGCCTATCAAATGACTTATTGAGCGGTGTATCAATATTTGTCTGTCAAGCTTCTTGAATTTCCTTGTAACTCTCTTTACTGCCATTCTCCAAAGTGCTACATTACTGTAAAGATCATCAAAATCTATCAATCCTGATTTAAGACCATCATCAATATCATGATTGTTGTATGCTATCTCATCAGCTATATCTATTATCTGAGCTTCAAGAGTTGAATTTTGATGCAGATTAAATTTGTGTAAATCAAAATTTGCAGGCGTATCATATTTTGAAGAGTGTTTTACCAAACCCTCTAATGTTTCAAATGTAAGATTAAGGCCACTAAAATCAGGGTATCGCTTCTCAATGAAACTTACAATCCTATAACTTTGAAGGTTGTGCTCAAAACCTCCCCACTCCTTCATAAGTTTGTTTAACTTGTGTTCCCCATTATGTCCAAAAGGTGTATGTCCAAGATCGTGAGCTAAAGCTATTGCTTCTGAAAGATCTTCATTTAACCTCAATTTTCTGGCAATAGCCCTTGAAACTTGTGCAACTTCAAGTGTATGCGTAAGCCGTGTCCTGTAGTAATCTGCTGAATGAATAAGGAAAACTTGTGTTTTGTATTCAAGCTTTCTGAATGCTTCAGAGTGAATTATCCTATCTCTATCCCTTTCAAAAGCGAGCCTTTTATCTTTAAACTCTTCATTATGAAAACGACCTAACGAAAATTTACTTTTTGATGAATATTTAGCGAGTTTCCTTCCCGTCATTTATTCTCCATCCAACCTTGATCACCAATAAGTGGAACAAAACAGCAGAAAAATTTGTCATACTCAGAAAATTTACCATTTTCTCGCTTTATAATCTTTAACATCTGTGTAAATTTGTCACCAACAGGTATTACAATTACTCCATTATCTGAGAGCTGGTGGGGTAAGGATTGAGGAACTAATGGTGCTCCAGCCGTAACTAATATTCTGTCAAATGGTGCAAACTCACTCCACCCAAGTGTTCCATCACCTATTTTGAAAAATATATTTGAATAACCTAAACTTTTAAGTAATTTTTCTGCTTTTAAAGATAATGCTCGGTTCCTTTCCACTGTATAAACTTCAGAAGCTATCTCTGCGAGAATTGCCGTTTGATAACCTGAACCTGTGCCAATCTCTAAAACTTTATCCCCTCTTTTTATATCCATATACTCTGTCATTACAGCAACCATATATGGCTGAGAGATAGTTTGACCCTCACCTATTGGTAAAGGTGAATCATCATAAGCAGAATTTATAAAACTTTGAGGAACAAATTTATGCCTCTCAACTTTCATCATAGCATCAATCACTATTTTAGATGACACTCCCCTTGAAATAATTTGCTCAGAGAGCATAAGTTGTCTCATTTTAATGAAATTTTCTTCCGAAATCATATTTTTCTATTTTACACTTTTTTAATGTTTAGTCAAGGATGTTAATCAAAAATAGTAAATATCTCTATTTTGTGTTGCACAAATTATTACCATTTACTTTTGAGTTTATTTAGATAAAAGATTTAATTCTATAAAAGAGAAAGGGGGGAAAACTACAAACTTGAGATTTAAAATAATAGTTGTTAGTTATTGGTTGGGAGTGTTTAGAGTTTACGAAAGAAAAAAAGA
>DYJV01000024.1:0-17567 GCA_020722945.1 Candidatus Methylomirabilis sp.
ATCTGGCTAATTGATAATGATGAATTATGAATGTTGAATGTTGAATGTTGAATGATGAATTAAGAATTTATTTTTTTTAAAAAAATAATTCAATACTCACAATTCAACATTATCCATTATTGATTGTCAATTTACAATTCATAATTTTTATAAAATGAGTTCAAGTTTGCCAGATTGATACTTCTATAACTTTTAATATTGAAATTATATGAGAGATGTTGTCATAAAATTGTTGAAAAAAAGTTTATTTGAAATAGGCAGTTTAAGATATGAGAATCAAAAAGATACTCCTTATCAATCCACCTATTTACGATTTTTCAGCTTATTCGTTATGGGCAAAGCCTGTAGGATTGCTCAAAATAGCTTCAGCACTAAAAAGTTTGGGCGTTGAGTTCTATTTTCTTGATACACTTGATATATCAGTATTGACTAAAGATGAGCGTAATAAGTATAAAATATTTGTGAAGGGAGATGGCACTCACAATTATATAAAAGAGAAAGCTCTTTTATATCAACCCCTTGTAAATATAAAGAGAGAGTTTTATAGGTTTGGGCTTCAAGAGCTTGATATACGATTAAAACTTAGAGATTTTAAAGGTGTAGAGTATGTTTTGATTACTTCAATTATGAGTTATTGGTATTTTGGAGTCAGTGAGGTGATCAAAATAGTAAGAGAGGAGCTACCTTGTTCAAAGATAGTTTTAGGTGGAATATATGTAAATTTATGCATGGAGCATGCAAGTAAGCTTGGTGCTGATTACCTTATCTCATCAATAGAAGATCTATTGGCAATTTTATCATTAAAAACCATAAAATTTACAGATTTCCCTCTACCTCTTGATTTATACCGGGAGAATTTTTTTGCACCTATTTATACATCTTTTGGATGTCCTTTCTCCTGCATATATTGTGCAAACAAGTTTCTTAACAGAGATTTTAAAATAAGGGGGATAACCAAAGTTTTTTCAGAAATATTACACTATATAGATAAATTTGGAGTAACAAATTTTGCTTTTTACGATGATGCTTTACTTATTGATAAAGAGAATAATTTTATTCCACTTATGGAACATATTATAAAAGAGAATCTTAGTGTCAAATTTTACTCCCCCAACGGAGTTCATATATCTCAAATTGATGAAAAACTTTCAGAGCTTATGTTTGCTGTAGGTTTTAAAGATATAAGGCTTAGCCTTGAAACTGCAAATCCTTTATTACAGCGGAGATTAGGTTATAAGACAAATTCAGATCAGTTTGTAAAAGCATTTAATAATTTAAAGGGAGTTGGTTTTAGAGGTGAGAATTTATCTGTATATCTTCTTGTAGGGCTTCCTTATCAAACTATTGATGCTATTACTGAATCTATTAATTTTGTGAAAAATTTTGATATAAAGATCAAACTTGCAGAGTATTCACCTATTCCACACACTTTACTTTGGAATGAAGCTTTAAAGAGTGCAAGATATGATATAAAAGATGAACCTTTCTTTCAAAATAGCAAACTTCTACCTGTTGCACACCCTGAGTTGACTTTGGATGAACTAAATAAGATCAAGGGTTATATAAAGAGATAGTTTGATATTAATTAAAGGGTATATAAAGATGGGATCTTGAAGATCCCATCTTTTATTAATTTTTGTTAGTTAGGGGCAGATGTTCTAATGCTTTCTTGATCTCTTCACCTGCAAGGTGAAAATCGGATAGTTGACCTGTATTGAATTTGTCGTAAGATACAAGGTCAAAATAACCATGTCCACTAAGATTAAATAGGATAGTTTTTGGATTTTTCTCCTCTTTTGATTTTAATGCCTCATCAATAGCAGCTTTGACTGCGTGAGATGATTCAGGAGCTACAATTAACCCTTCAGTTTTTGCAAAGTCGGAAGCAGCTTTAAAAACTTCTGTCTGAGTATATGCTCTTGCAGATATAAGACCTTTTTTAGCAAAGTAGCTTACAAGTGGAGCCATTCCGTGATATCTCAATCCACCTGCATGTATAGATGGAGGCATAAATTTATGACCAAGAGTATACATCATTATTATAGGAGTGAGTCCTGCAATATCTCCATAATCGTAAGCGTAAAGACCTTTTGTCATTGTAGGGCATGCAGAAGGTTCTACAGCTATTATATCTATCTTCTTCCCATTCATCTTCTCTCTTATGTAAGGGAATGATATCCCGGCAAAGTTACTCCCTCCGCCAACACATCCGATAACTACATCAGGATAATCATTTATTATCTGAAATTGTTTGATAGCTTCTTCACCTATGATTGTTTGGTGCAGACATACATGGTTGAGCACACTTCCAAGAGCATAATTTGTGTCTTTTCTTGAAAGAGCATCCTCCACAGCTTCACTTATTGCGAGTCCCAAAGAACCGTTGGTATTTGGGTCCTCTTCAAGCATTTTCCTACCTATCTGAGTAAGAGGGCTTGGGCTTGGAACAACTTTCCCACCCCATGTTTCTATCATAAATTTTCTGTAAGGTTTCTGATCGTAGCTGACCTTAACCATATAAACCATAATTTCAATTCCGAAGTATGCACCTGCAAGGGATAATGCACTTCCCCACTGGCCTGCACCTGTCTCTGTAGCCAATCTTTTTATACCTGCTTTTTTGTTGTAATAAGCTTGAGGAACAGCAGTATTAGGCTTGTGGCTCCCCGCAGGACTTACCCCTTCATATTTATAGTATATTTTTGCTGGTGTTTGCAAAAACTCCTCTAATTTTTTTGCTCTCATAAGGGGGCTTGGTCTCCATATTTTGTAAATGTTAAGGATCTCTTCAGGAATATCGATAAATCTCTCGGTAGATACTTCTTGCTTTATAAGTTCATCAGGGAATATTGCTTGTAAGTCTTCAAGCCTGACAGGCTCTTTTGTCCCGGGGTGAATAGGTGGTGCGAGAGGCTCACTCATATCAGCCTGAATATTATACCATTTCCTCGGCATATCTTTTTGAGGTAAATCAACTCTAATCATTACTATCCTCCTTTTATTTTGTGTAAATTTTACTTTTAATATAAAAAAAAAGCCGCTGTGGAAAACCAGCGGCTTTGGTAGCACACTAATTCCCTATTAAAAATTATGTGCACCACCAAATATTTAAAGAGATATTAACATTTATAAACATACAAAAATCTAACATTAATTTTAAATAATGTCAATTACTTAATTTTTAAAACAAAGAAAATTCTCCCTTGTCCTCTCTGGATATCTATCAACATCTTGTTTTTATTGAGGTTGTTTGATATCTGTCTATATTCATCAATGTTATTAATAACTTGGTATTCAATTGATTTTATAATATCCCCTCTTGCAATACCCGATTTTTCAGCTATACTCCCCTCTTGAATGTCGAGTACTATAACTCCTTGAGAGGCTTTAAGATCATATCTATGCTTTATCTCCTCTGTAATATTTGAAACATATAATCCGAGTTTATCAAATTTAGCTGTTGGTGAGATGCCGGTGCTTGCTACTTCATCCTTTTGCTTCTCTATTTTTACTGTAAAATACTCTTTATGCTCTTTTCTCATAACAGCAATTTTGACCTCTTTCCCGATAGGCGTATTACCAACCAAAGTAGGGAGTGTATTTGGATCTTCGATATTTTTACCATCATATTCAATTATTATATCACCCCTTTTTATACCTGCTTTATCTGCAGGACTTTTCTCTATAACATTAGAAACCATTGCCCCGTATGGAGATTTCATATTGAAGTATTCAGCCATATCATCTGTGACTTTTTGGATGTAAACTCCAAGCCATCCTCTTTCTACTTTACCTTTACTCTTTAATTGATTAATAATATCTTTTGCCATATTTATAGGGATTGCAAAGCCAATTCCTTGTGCTCCTGCGATTATAGCAGTATTGATACCGACAACTTCACCTTTTGTATTTAGAAGTGGTCCTCCACTATTTCCAGGGTTGATAGCAGCATCTGTCTGGATGAATGAATCGTAAGGCCCTTCACCTATTACTCTACCTTTTGCACTTACTATCCCAGCAGTCATTGTATTTGAGTATCCAAAAGGGTTACCTATTGCAAGCACCCACTCACCTATTTCAAGTTTGTCTGAATCTCCAAGATTGACTATTTTTAAATCTTCACCCTTTGGGTCTATTTTTATTAGTGCTATGTCTGTTTTGGGATCAGTGCCTATTATTTTGGCGGTAAATGTGTGTTTGTTTGAGAGAGAGACATTTATCTCATCTGAATTTTCTATTACATGGTTGTTTGTGAGTATGTAACCATCTTTTGATATTATAAAACCTGATCCGAGGCTCTGTTGTTTAAATTTTCTTTCAGGAATATTCCCAAAGAATTTGTTAAAAAAATCTTCAAAAGGGTCATTTTCAGAAAATGGAGTTCTGAAATTATGAAAAGGGTTTGAAAAATTTTTCTTTAAGGTCTTGGTTGTATTAATATTGACAACTGCTGGTTGAAACTCTTTTGATATTTCAACAAAAGATGGTAATTGATTTTGAGAATTCCCAAAATTAAAAGCAAACATCTGAACTGATAAAAAGATAAGAAAAAATTTTGTTAGAAGCAATTTCTTTAACATTTATAACCCTCCTTAAAATTTTGATACCCTTAAATTAACAATTTATCTCTTTTAGTCAAATTAAATATTCTTAATTCTCTAATATTTAAAGATATTTAATCAATATTATATTCTTTACCAAATAAATATTTAACAGAAATAATCTCTTTCACTACTCAAAATATGTATAAACTTTAAAAGAGTGGAGGGGAACTCTTTGTTTGCCTTGTTTACCTCCAAATACGAGTATTAATACTCCAAATTTGACTTAAATTCTTATCAACCTTCATCTTCTTTAAAAGAGCTGCTACTAATTTATCTTAATGTTGAATACTATTTTTGGTGTAATTAAGAATTTTTGGAAATGGCTGGTATATAATTTATCTCTCATTATTTTGAAAAGTTTAAATAAATATATTTTTTAAATTTTTTTATAAAAATTTTGATAAAATTGTGTGGAATTACTACTGTTGAAATACTCTTTTAAATATTTTGATAAAATTACATACAAATATATGTAATGATAGACTGATTTATATAATTTTTCCCTTTACAATCCATCAGAACAGTGAAACACTATTTTATAAAAACTGAGCCAAACAGAAGCTCTTTTAGTTTCAAATTTATAAAAGAGGGTTCAAAAGAGGAGGCAGAGAAAAACTCTGAAGTTTTTAAAATTCTTTATAGATGCACAGTTTGTAATGGTTTTATATTTGATGGGAAGTTGATGGATATAGAAAACATAAATATTGGTAATGATAAAAATATTATTATTGAGGATACAGTGTGTAGTTATTGCATTGCTAAAGTATAAATGATAGTAATTTGATATTGCAACAAGGGGTAAGACCCTTGTTGCTGCTCTTTATGATAAGGTTATTATAATATAGTCGCTAATGATTTGACATAGTCGTGGCAAGATTTTATATATTCAGGTTTGTCAATGTCGGCCTCTTTTATATTAAGAGACCCAAGATTAACTACCTTCATCTTGAAAACATGTTCGAGTGTATCAAAAATTATTTTTGGTGCATCACCTGAATGTGTGTATGAACCGAAAGCTCCACCTGCTTTCCCTTCTAAATTTGCATCTTTTACCATAAATAAGAATGTCTTGAAATTTTGTGTCATATCTCTATGATATGTAGGACACCCAAAAAGATAACCATCATAACCTTTCAAATCTTCAACACTCTTTATCTCTGAAATTTTTTTTAATACAGGTTCATTTCCGCTAATCCTTACACCTTCAGCCATATACTCAGCAATTTTTAGTGTATGTCCCTTTACACTTACATAAGCTATTAGAACTTTCTTCATCATTTCCTCCCTTTTGAATTAATATTTTATAATTTTATTATTAATAATTAATATTAATAAATTTTTTATTGAAAGTCAACCAAATTAAAATAAGTTAATTTCAAGAAGAGGGAATCTAATAATATCTTTAAATATTTATCTAAATAACTTTATCTTTAATAGAAATACTTCTTTTTATTAATTAGAATTAAAACTTTAACAGCCTGTAATCAATTAATATTTTGAAATATAAATTTTTTACATCAGTATAATATTTTTTGAAAAAAATTGTATATTGTATTTTATTTTCTTCTTGACATTCCTTTATATTTTTATTACAGGTAGGAGTCTAACGTAAACGTTAATTATAGACCAATTTTTGAAAAGGGTTAAAATGAAAAATTTACCATTAAATGGAGTGAAGATTTTAGACCTTTCCAGACTGCTACCTGGACCATACTGCTCGATGATACTTGCTGATATGGGTGCAGAAGTTATTAAGATAGAGGATACTCAAGCAGGTGATTACTTCAGAGATTGGGAGCCTAAAAAAGATAAAAATAGTGTATTCTTCATTGGAGTCAATAGAAATAAGAAGAGTCTTACCCTTGATCTAAAAAAAGATAAGGGCAGAGAGATACTTTATAGATTAGTTAAGAATGCTGATGTTGTAATTGAAAGTTTTAGACCAGGAGTCACAAAAAAGCTCCAAGTTGATTTTGATACCCTCAAAAAATATAATAGCAGAATAATTTACTCCTCAATAACTGGTTATGGGCAGAATACCTCCCTCAGAAATAAAGCTGGACACGACCTCAACTATCTTGCTCTGTCAGGGATATTGAGTTTTTCAGGGACAAGGGATGGTAATCTTCCAGTTCTTGGGATACAGATAGCCGATATGGCTGGCGGGATATTTGGGATAATATCTATACTGCTTGCTCTTTTGAGAAGGGATAAGATTAATGAAGCACAATATATAGACACTGCTATGATGGATGGTCTCTTCTCTTTTCTAAGTATGGTAAGTGGAAAATATTTTTTTGATAAAAATATACCTTACCCTGCTTCAAATCTTTTTACGGGGAAATTTGCTTGTTACAATGTCTACAAAACAAAGGATGGCAGATTTTTTACTGTTGGAGCTATTGAAGATAAATTTTGGGATAGATTTTGTGAGGTGATAGGTAAGCCTGAATGGAGAGGGAAAAATAATCTTGAAGAGATTCAGGCTAATCTTGTAAATGAGCTTTCAGCTATCTTTGAATCTAAAGACTTTTCTGAGTGGATAGATATTTTTAAAAATGAGGATATTTGTGTTGAACCAGCACTCAATTTAGAGGAAGCATTAGAATCTGACTATGCAAAAGAGAGGGGGACTCTTTTAAAAATAGATGACAAAATAGATGGAGAAAATACCCTTATCGCTTCACCTATTTTTATCTCCCCTGATATGAAAATTCCTCGAAAATCCCATCCTCAAAAGGGCCAAAATAGAGAAGATATTCTTATTGAGAATGGTTTTTCAAAAGATGAGATAGACCAATTCATAAAGGACCAAGTTATCTAATGCCACAAAACAAAGATTACTATCATATAGGTGAAATTGCGAAGAAACTAAAAGTAAGCCAGAGGACAATCAGGTATTACGAAGAGATAGGTTTGCTCAAAGAAGCAAAAAGAATGGGGAGTAATTTCAGAATATATGACGACGAAGACCTCATGCGGATAAAGTTTATTCAGAAGCTGAAGCTACTTGGACTTAAACTTTCTCAGATACAGGAGCTTGAGAAGCTTTACAGAGGTTACAATGCAAATAAAAAATTTATACCAAGATTAATAGAGATGTTTGATGATAAAACAAGTGAAATAGATGAAAAGATAGGTAACTTGCAAAATTTAAGAGAAGAGATTTTAAGTTACAAAAAAAAATTATTAGAGAAGCTTTTAGAAGATTAATTAGGGGGTAGTTATGAGTGTAGTGATTGTTTCAGCTTGTAGAACAGCTATAGGTAATTTTCAGGGAGCTCTTTCACCTTTTACAGCCACTCAGCTTGGTGCTATGGCAATAGAAGAGGCAGTTAGAAGAGCAGGTATAGATAAGAAAATGGTTGATGAAGTTATTATGGGTAATGTTTTGCCGTGTGGTCTTGGGCAGAATCCTGCAAGACAAGCTATGATAAAATCTGGTCTTCCGATGGAGGGTGGAGCTATCACCGTAAACAAGGTATGTGGTTCTGGTCTTAAAACTATTATGCTTGCTGAACAGGCTATCAAGTGTAACGATGCTGATATAATAGTTGCAGGTGGTATGGAGAGTATGACCAATGCACCTTTTTATCTTGAAAAGGCAAGGAGTGGTTATCGTATGGGACAAGGTAAGATAGATGACCACATGGTTCATGATGGTTTGTGGGATGTTGTTAACGATTTTCATATGGGTTATACTGCTGAGTTGATGAAAGATAAATTTAATATCTCCACAGAAGAGATGAACGATTTTTCTGTCCAATCTAACGAAAAAGCTGTTAATTCAATAGAGAAAGGTCTATTTGACAACGAAATTTTTCCTGTTTCAATTCCTCAAAAAAAGGGTGAACCTACTATTTTTAAAAGAGATGAGGGACCACGGAGAACATCAGTAGAAACTATTGCCAAATTAAATCCTGCTTTTAAAAAGGGTGGGACTGTTAATGCTGGGAATGCTTCAAAGATAAGTGATGGAGCAGCAGCAGTTGTAGTTATGAAAGAGGAGAAAGCTCGTGAGCTTGGATTGAAACCTCTTGTTAAGATTGTTGCACAAGGAGCAGCAGGTAGAGTGCTTGAAGAGGTATTGGTTGCACCTATCAGCTCTATTCCAAAAGTTTGTAAAAAAGCTGGATTAAAAATTTCTGATATAGATTTACACGAAATAAATGAAGCTTTTGCTGTAACATCAATTGCAATAATTAAAGAGCTCGGAATAGACCCTAATAGAGTAAATATTTATGGTGGAGCAGTTGCACTTGGACATCCAATAGGAGCAAGTGGAGCAAGAGTTTTGGTTACACTTATTTCAGCTTTAAAAGAGAGAAATCTTAGGTATGGAATGGCTTCACTCTGTCTTGGCGGGGCTGAGGCTGTATCAATGATAGTAGAGAATTGCTATTAAAATATAAGGGGGATTTTTATGAGAGAAGTTGTTGTTGTTTCAGCATGCAGAACCGCAATAGGGACTTTTGGTGCATCTTTAAAAGATGTCTCTGTTGTAGAACTTGGTAGTAATGTAATAAGAAAAGTTTTAGAAAAAGTTAAGCTCAAACCTGTTTCTTCTCAATCTGTCAAAAATTTTGGACCTGAATCTCTTAAAAATGATAAATGTCCTGTTGAAGAGCAGAATTACAAATGGGATGAATCTTTCAAACCTATTCAAATTGATGAAGTTATTATGGGTAATGTTGTTGCTGCTGCTCAAGGTCAAAATACCACAAGACAGGCACTTATTAAAGCAGGTATCCCAAAGGAAGTTGGTGGATTTACGGTAAACAAAGTTTGTGCTTCAGGATTAAAATCTGTTGCTCTTGCTTTCCAGTCAATTCAATCAGGGGAAGCTGATGTAATAATTGCAGGTGGTATGGAAAATATGAGCCAGATCCCTTATGCTATGCCTTCTGCAAGATGGGGAGCAAGGATGAATAATACTCAAATGCTTGACCTTCTTGTGTATGATGGGCTTTGGGAGATATTTTACGGTTATCATATGGGTATTACTGCTGAGAATATTGCAGCCAAATATGGGATATCAAGGGTAGAGCAGGATGAACTTTCTTTTGAAAGTCATCAAAGAGCATTAAAAGCTATTGAGACAGGGGTTTTCAAGGATGAGATAGTGGATGTTGTTATCCCACAGAAAAAGAAAGACCCTATTATATTCAATATTGATGAAAGACCTATGAAAACATCTCTTGAAAAGATGGCTCAGCTCCCTACTGCTTTCAAAAAAGATGGGACAGTCACAGCTGGTAATGCTTCAGGTATCAACGATGCAGCAGCAGCAATCTTGCTTATGTCAAAAGAGAAAGCTCAGGAGCTTGGACTTGAAATTCTTGCAACAATCAAAGGTTACTCTTATGGGGCAATAGATCCTGCATATATGGGTCTTGGTCCTATCCCAGCAATCAACAAGCTATTCAAAAAACTCAATCTTAAAATGTCAGATATAGACCTTATAGAGCTCAATGAGGCTTTTGCAGCTCAGGTTATTGGTTGTATAAGAGAGTTAAAATGTGATTTAAACAAAACAAATATCTATGGTAGTGGAATATCACTTGGTCACCCTATTGGAGCTTCAGGTGCAAGGATACTTGTAACACTTATTCATGGGCTCAAGAGAAATAATCTAAAAAGAGGCCTTGCTTCTCTCTGTATTGGTGGTGGACAGGGTGCTGCAATGGTTATAGAAAGATAACAAACTGCTTTTTATTTTACATTTTTAATAGATTATAGTTAAAAAATATTAAGGAGGCTGATTATGGAAGTAAAAGTTTTTGGTGTTGTAGGTGCAGGTCAGATGGGCAATGGTATTGCTCAGGTTGCTGCTGAAGCTGGAATGAATGTTATTATGAGAGATATTAAGGATGAATTTGTTCAAAGAGGGCTTGATACAATCAAGAAAAATTTTGAAAGAGCTGTAAGTAAAGGTAAAATGAGTGATGATCAGATGAAAACTGTTCTTTCAAGAATAAAAGGCACTACTGATATAGGTGATTTCAAAAATGCAGATTTTGTTGTTGAGGCTGCTGTTGAGAGAGAAGACCTTAAACTACAAATTTTCAAAGAATTAGACCAAATTACAAAGAGTGATGTAATTCTTGCATCAAATACAAGCTCTATTTCAATTACAAAGATTGCTTCTGCTACAAAGAGAGCAGAGAGGGTTATCGGCATGCATTTTATGAACCCTGTTCCTGTAATGAAATTAGTTGAGATAATAAGAGGTCTTGCAACTACTGATGAAACCTACAAAGTAACAAAAGCATTATCTGAAAAAATGGGTAAAACTTGTGCAGAAGCTCAAGATTTTCCCGGTTTTATTGCAAACAGAATTCTTTTACCGATGCTTAATGAAGCTATCTATTGTCTTTATGAAGGTGTAGGGACACCTGAAAGCATAGATACTGTTATGAAACTTGGGATGAATCATCCTATGGGACCATTGGCATTAGCTGATCTCATAGGTCTTGACACATGTCTTGCTATTATGAATGTTCTTCACCAAGGTCTCGGTGATTCCAAATACAGACCTTGCCCACTCTTGAAAAAATATGTTGATGCAGGATATCTTGGCAAAAAAGTTGGAAGAGGTTTTTACAATTATAATTAAATAAAAATTTAAGGAGTTCAAAATGGAGTTTCAACTGACAGAAGAGCAGAAAATGATTCAGGATATGGTTCGTAATTTTGCCTCTAAAGAGTTAAAACCATTAGCTGAGAAGATAGACAAAGAGCACTACTTTCCTAAAGAGATAGTGGCAAAACTTGGAGATCTTGGATTAATGGGTGTTGCAATCCCGGATCAGTATGGTGGAGCTGGTATGGATAATATCTGCTATTCAATCGCTATTGAGGAGATAAGCAGATATTGTGCGTCTACAGGTGTAATAATGTCTGTAAACAATTCACTTGCTTGTGATCCTGTTTACAGATTTGGTAATGAAGAGCAGAAAAAGAAGTATCTTACACCAATGGCAAGTGGAAAGAAGTTAGGTTGTCTTGGTCTTACAGAACCAAATGCGGGGAGTGATGCTTCAAATATTTCAACAACAGCAAAACTTGTTGGCGATGAGTGGATAGTTAATGGAGCAAAACTTTTTATTACAAATGGTGGTGAGGCAAATACTGGTGTTATTATTGTTCAAACAGACAAAACATTAAAAACTAAAGGTTTGGCTGCATTGATAGTTGATTTTGACAATACACCCGGTTTTAAAGTTGGTAAACTTGAAAGTAAACTTGGGATCAGAGGTTCTTCAACTGCAGAGCTGATATTTGAGGATGCGAGAGTTCCAAAAGAGAATTTGCTTGGGAATGTTGGTGATGGATTTAAAGTTGCATTGTCAACTCTTGATGGCGGCAGGATAGGTATTGCTTCACAGGCTCTTGGAATTGCAAGGGGAGCACTCGAAGAGTCAATCGAATTTGCTAAAAATAGAGTTCAATTTGGTAAGCCTATTGCAGATTTGCAAGCTATTCAGTGGATGATAGCTGATATGGCTACAAGAATTGATGCTTCGAGACTTCTGATTTGGAGAGCTGCATACCTAAAAGATAAAAAACAGCCTTACTCTTCAGAGTCTGCAATGGCAAAACTTTACGCTTCAGAGACAGCTATGTGGGTTACAACAAAGGCTATTCAAGTTCATGGTGGATATGGATATACTACTGAATACCCTGTTGAAAGATACTTCAGAGATGCTAAGATTACAGAGATATATGAAGGGACATCTGAGGTAATGAGAATAGTAATTTCAAGAAACTATTTAAAATAATCATTATAAAAAAGAGGAGGTAAAAGTGAAAACTATTGTTTGTATTAAACAGACCTTTGACACAGAAGCTAAAATAGCTATTGAAGGTGGTAAAATCTCTAATAAGGGTGTAAAACTTATAACAAATCCTTACGATGAGTTTGCAGTTGAGGAAGCTATCAGATTAAAAGAGAAAAATGGAAGTGAAGTTGTTCTTGTTTGCCTTGGGGAGGATTCAGCCCAAGAAACTATAAGATATTGTCTTGCAATGGGTGCAGACAGAGCTATTCACCTTTCTGACCCTGCATTTCTCAATGGTGATGAAAAAAGTATTGCTGAAGGAGTTGCAGCAGCTATTAAAGCAGAGGGAGATTTTAATCTTGTTCTATGTGGTCAGGTTGATGTTGATTCTGGTTCATGCCAAGTTCCTCAGAGAATAGCAGAGATACTTGATATTCCTCAGGTTACGATTGTTACAAAAATAGAGTTTAATGGTGACAAAGCTACTGTTACAAGAGAAGCTGATGGTGGTAATGAAGTTTGGGATGTTCAGTTGCCAGCAGTTATTTCAGCTCAAAAAGGTTTAAATGAAGCAAGATTCCCATCACTTCCAAATATAATGAAAGCTAAGAAGAAAGAGATTAAAGTTATGACCCCTTCAGAGATAGATGCAGATGAGTCAAATCTTGGGAATGAAGGTGCAGGCACAGAAGTTATTGAATATTCATTCCCACCAAAGAGAGAGAAGGGGAAATTGTTTACTGGTGAACCTGAAGATTGTGCAGCTCAGTTGGTAAAAGCATTAAAAGAAGAAGCAAAATTAATCTAAAAAAAAGGGAGGTTTAAATAGATGAGTATTTTAGTTTATTGTGATACCTTTGAAGGTAAATTAAGAAAAGTTTCTCTAGAGCTTTTGAGTGAAGCTGCAAAAATTGCAGATAAGAGTGGCGATACTGTTGAAGCTATTGTTTTGGGCAGTGGAGCAAAAGCTCTTGCAGGGGAGACAGGTAAATATGGTGTTAAAAAAGCATACTACTGCGAAGATGCTTCTTTGGAGAAATATTCTACTGAAGGTTATGTAGATGTTGCAAAGCAAGCTTTTGATAAAAGCTCTCCAAAGCTTTTTTTAGCAGGTCATAATTCGAGAGGTAGAGATTTTGCTCCAAGATTAGCTCAGAAGTTAGATCTTGGGATGGTGTCTGATGTTATCGCAATTGAGGCTAATGGTGATGACTTTACTTTTACAAAACCTATCTATGCAGGTAAATGTATTACAAAACAGAAATGTAAAACTTCACCAGCATTTGTTACAGTGAGACCAAATGTAATGAGTGTTGCCACTAAAGATTTAGGTGCTCCTGAGCTTGTTGAACTTAAGCCAGAAGTGAGCCTAAGTGATATTAGAGCAATAGTTAAAGAGATATTACTCCAAAAATCAGAGAGACCAGAGCTTACAGAAGCAAGAGTAATAGTAAGTGGAGGAAGAGGTTTGGGTAAAGCTGATGGTTTTAAATTGATAGAAGAGCTTGCAGATGCACTTGGTGCTGCTGTTGGTGCAAGTAGAGCTGCTGTTGATTCAGGGTGGATAGGGCACTCTGTTCAGGTAGGTCAGACAGGTAAAGTTGTTGCTCCGACCTTATATGTTGCTTGTGGAATTTCTGGTGCTATTCAACATTTGGCTGGAATGAGCTCATCTAAATTTATAGTTGCTATCAATAAAGATTCTGAAGCTCCTATTTTTAATATAGCAAGTTATGGAATAGTAGGGGATCTATACAAAGTTATCCCTGTTATGATTGCAGAGTTAAAGAAAGTAATGGCTTAATTTTTTAATATTTGGGCGGAGTTTACAGCTCCGCTCATATTTTTATAAAATTTAAGGGGTTGCTATATTAATTTCTTAAATTTTATAAAAATAAAATCAGGAGGATCAAATGGAGTTTTTTTTAACAGAGCAGCAGAAAATGATCAGAGATATGGTAAGAGATTTCGCAGAGAAAGAGATAAAACCTATTGCTGGAGAAACAGACGCAAAACATCTATTCCCTGCAAATAACATAAAAAAAATGGCTGAATTAGGGCTTATGGGTATGAATATCCCTGAAGAGTATGGTGGTGCAAGTGTTGGTGTTGTTCCTTACAGTCTTGCATTAATGGAAGTTGGACAAAAATGTGCATCAACAGGTGTTACAATGAGTGTTACAAATATGGTTAATGAAGTTATATATGCTTTTGGTAAAGAGGAGCAGAAGAGAAAATATATATCAAGGATATGTAGTGGAGAGTATCTTGCAGGAGCATTTGGACTTACAGAGCCCCATGCTGGATCTGACCCTGCAAGTATGAAGACAAAAGCAGAGAAAGATGGAGATTACTATATCCTTAATGGGAACAAAATATGGATAACAAGTGCAGAAATTTCAGGAGTTATAATAATATGGGCAATCACTGATAAAGATGCTCCCAAAAATAGAAGATTAAGTGCTTTTATTGTTGAAAAAGAAACTCCGGGTCTTATCGTAGGGAAAGCAGAATTAAAACTTGGTCAGAAAGGTTCTCCTACTAATCCACTTACTCTTGAAGATGTAAGAGTTCATAAAGATAATCTATTAGGAAAAGAGGGTGATGGATTGAAAATTGCCCTTATGGCACTTGATGGTGGGAGAATTGGAATAGGTTCAATGGCTTGCGGTATAGGGACAGGAGCTATTGACATAGCTATCAATTATGCAAAGGAGCGGACTCAATTTGGTCAGTCTATATCAAATTTTCAGGCAATTCAGTGGAAGATAGCTGATTCAATGGCAGAGCTTGAAGCTGCAAAACTTTTATGCCTCCGTGCTGCTTGGATGAAAGAGAACAAAGTTCCTTTCTCAAAAGAGGCTTCTATGGCAAAAGTTTACAGCACAGAAGCGGCAAACAGAGTTTGTTATGAAGCGATTCAGATACTTGGTGGTTATGGTTATGCTGAAGAGTATAATGTCGAAAGATATTACAGAGATGCAAGAGCAACCACACTTTATGAGGGGACATCAGAGATACAGAGACTTGTCATCGCAAGAAATATACTACAATAGTAAAATTTTGTTAAAATTTTTCAAAATGAGGAGAAGCTGGTTGTTAAACTTTGTTTCTCCTCATTTATTTTTTAAAGAATCTTTTTCACTTTTCATTTCAAATTATCTGATAATACTCAGATATCATCTTCATCTTTATGAAACTAAAAATTCTTCTTATAGGTGAATCTTGATTTCTTTATTTTTATCGCTGTTTATTTTTCTATTTTTAATTTTTGTTTTTATATTTCTCTCAGAACTTCAGCCTTCCTGCCTTTTCAGGCACATATCTGCGTGCGATACATAGGTAGACAGCATACAGATAGCCTGCTCCTGAGATTTATCCTAACTTTGTTTGCCAAAAAGACAAGAGTGTAATTTAGTTATAATTTAAATTTTCAACTTTGAAATTATATTTTCCCGCTCTAATTCCCCTCTTTGAAGGGGTGGCACCTTCAGGTGACGGCCAATTCCCCTCTACTCAAGGGGTGGACAGCGAAGCTGGACGGGGTGGTTCTTATTTTTATTTTTCTATTTTTAATTTTTGTTTTTATCTTCAACCTTCAGCCTGCTCATATTATTTACAATAAACTAACAGAAACAGCACACCTAATATTATCCTATAATACCCAAAATGTTTAAAACCATAAATATCAACTATCTTTAAAAATACCTTGACTGCTGCCCATGCACTTATAAATGCAACAAATAGTCCCACTGCAAGGATTTGTATTTGATTGATATCAAAGATAACTTCTGTTTTCATAATATCGTATCCTGTTGCCGCAAACATAGTAGGGACGGCTAATAGGAAAGAAAACTCTGTTGCCTGCTTCTTATCTAATCTGTTAAATACTCCCCCGATTATTGTTGCTGCTGCTCTTGATGTGCCCGGAACCATTGATAAACACTGTATTAGACCAATAAAAAAAGCATTTTTGTATGGAATTTTTTCTATATCTTCAAATTCACTTTTTTTATTAATTAATTTTTTGTCAACCCAGATGATTAAAAGCCCACCTACTATCAAAGATATTGATACAACAAGTGGGGTGAATAAGTAGCTCTTTATAATTTTGTAAGCTAAAAAACCTGTTACTGCTGTAGGTAAAAAGGCAATAGATAATTTGAGATAGATTTCTATACCTTTTAGAAATTTTTTTATATACATTAATGCAATTGCAAGTATAGCACCGAGCTGTATTACGATCTCGAAAGTTTTTAGAAATTCTTGATCATCTATATTCATTAACGAGGACGCAAGGATCATGTGGCCTGTTGATGATATGGGTAAAAACTCTGTTACCCCTTCTATGATGGCTATAATGATTGTTTCGGTAAAATTCATATTTTTATCTTATTAGACCTTTTAATAAATAAGTAATTGAAAATGTAGCGTTAAAAAATTCGATGTATTAAAATTTGAAATTTTTAAAAGCTCTGTAATAGATATTAATCATTCGGTGGAGTAAGAGTAATAGTTAGGTCCATATAATTGTCTCTTATTATATCAGGTAAAGGGATGTTGTAATTGTTTAGTTTCTCTATTGCTCTTAATGCTGAATCGTTGAAAATTTCGTTCCCAGATTTGTCTATAACAACAGGGGTGCCAATTATCTTCCCATTTTTGCTTATTTTAAGCTTAACTACTATTTTTAGATTTGATAGCTCGGAGTCTTTTATTATATCAGGGAAAACCCATAATGACTGTATAAGACCTACGATCTTGTTGCTATAAAAAGCTGCTGCCTCTTTCTCCATCTCTACCCTTTTTGCCATCTCGTTTTCAAGTTTTTTTTGAATTTCCTGCTTTTTTGACTCCATTTTCTTCATAATTTCTATTTTCTTTTTAAGAGATTCTTTGATCGTCTTCTCTTCAGCCTTAGGATCAACCTTCTTCTCAACTTTTTTAGGTTCTTTTGGAGTTGGAGCAACCTTTACATCTTTCTTAACTTCAGGTTTTGGCTCCTCTTTTTTTGGTTCAGGTTTTTTAACTTCAGGTTTTGGCTCCTCTTTTTTTGGTTCAGGTTTTTTAACTTCAGGTTTTGGCTCCTCTTTCTTTGGTTCAGGTTTTTTAACTTCAGGTTTTGGCTCCTCTTTAACTATAGGTTTTGGTTCCTCTTTCTTCTCTTCAACTTTGGGCTCCT
>DYJV01000024.1:17667-32783 GCA_020722945.1 Candidatus Methylomirabilis sp.
TCCTCTTTAACTATAGGTTTTGGTTCCTCTTTCTTCTCTTCAACTTTGGGCTCCTCTTTGACTTCAGGTTTTGGAGGTGGAGATTGTTTGATTTTGATTAGATCAATTTTGGTGATATCTTGTTTGAGGTTTAGATTTTGATTTTGAGAGAATATTAAAAAGTTAGGTTTTAAATATATGATAAGTGATATGTGAACAATAAATGAAATAATTAAGAATATAATAAAGAAATCTCGATTCATATAACTATTAACCCTTTATTTTCTACATAAGAGACATACTGAATAGCACATTATACCCTCTTGTCTCCCTGTAAATCCTAATTTTTCTGTTGTTGTGGCTTTAATATTTACCTGATTTATTGAGATATTCAAAACATCTGATAAATTTCTCTTTATTTCTGGTTTATATTTTTTAAGTTTTGGCTCTTCACAAACCAAAGAAAGATCAATGTTGGATATATTATAATTACCTTCTATGTATCTCTGGTAGACTCTTTTTAAAAGTAAAATACTTGATATATCTTTGTATTGAGGGTCATTATCGGGGAAGATCTCACCTATATCACCATTCCCTGATGCTCCAAGGAGTGCGTCAATAACTGAATGAATAAGGACATCAGCATCAGAATGCCCATCCAATCCGATCTCGTAGTCGATCTCAACTCCACCTAAAAAAAGTTTCCTACCTTTTTTGAATTTGTGGACATCGATCCCTATCCCTATTACAAAATTACAATTCATAGTATGACTCTCTTGTCCGATGAATGTTGGTTGTTGTATATCTTCAATGGTGGTTATTTTGATGTTGCTCTTCTCACCTTCAATTACTTTTACTCTCTTGTTAAAATATTCTAAAACCATTGCATCATCGGTGAAAGTTTCTCTTGTATTTATAATTTGAGCATACATTTTGTAAATGTCTCTTTTAAAACCTTGAGGTGTCTGTATCAGAAAATATTTACTCCTGTCAACACTCCCTGTAACAAAATTTGCTGCATCTACCTTTTTTAGAGTAGCCTCAACAGTGATACCCGGAATAACAGCATCGTTGGTATCAAGAGCTTCTAATACTTTTGTTATTAACTGGTGTGAAACAAATGGTCTCACCCCATCGTGTATTAAGATTTTACTATCTTCGTCAAATTTATCTGCTACTGCAGTTAATCCCTTAAAAACAGAATCTCTCCTTTCCTCTCCACCTTCAATAATGTGAGTTACCTTGTTAAACTTTGATTTAATCGTGTCAGCTCGGTGTAATTCATCTCGTGTAATTACTACAATAATAAAAGAGATAAGTGGGTGAGAGTTGAATACTGATATAGTTTTTTCAAGGACTGTTTCTTGGTCTAATTGGTAAAACTGCTTCTTTACTGATGAGGAGAATCTTTTACCTTTCCCTCCTGCAACTATTATCGCAAAATTCATTACTTTAATTTGGTAAAGATCATTCTGCCTGCAGTTGTCTGTAGGATACTTGTAACTACAAGTTCAACTTTGTCGCCTATTTTGTTTGCACCATTTTCTACTACAACCATAGTTCCGTCGTCAAGATATCCTATCCCTTGGTAATTCTCTTTTCCACTTTTAATTATCTGAATGTTTAGGGTCTCTCCCGGGAGAACAACAGGTTTGAGAGAGTTAGCAAGAGTGTTGAGATTTAATACTTCAATCCCTTGCACTTCTGCAAGTTTGTTTAGGTTGTAATCGTTGGTAACTATTTTGGCATCCAATTTCTGTGCGAGAAATATCAGTTTGCTGTCAACCTCTTTGATCTTTGGGAAATCTTTGTCGGTTAGCTCTATTTCGATGTTTGCCTGAAGCTGCATCCTCTTTATGATGTCAAGTCCTCTTCTCCCCCTTACTCTTCTTAAAGGGTCAGAAGAATCTGCAATACCTTGCAATTCTATGAGAACAAACTGTGGGATCATCAATGTCCCTTCAAGGAAACCTGTTTCTGCAAGATCAGCAATTCTTCCATCTATGATGACGCTTGTATCAAGTATTTTGATTTTGCTGTTGTCTGTTTTACCCTTTATAATTGAATGAATGTCAAAATCTTCACCCTTTTTGACTCCTACACTTATCCCAATATAAAATATCAATATCTGTATAAAAGTAATTACATAATTGTAAATTTTCTGGTCTATTATGAATGTAAGGTCGTTTTTGGTGATTAGTCTGCTGATGATCAATCCTAAGAAAGCACCTGTAAGGGCACCTATAAGTTTTTTAAGATTAAATTTTTTTAGGTATTCAACAGTAACAAAAGCGATAATAGCGGATAGAGAGCTTATTAAGAAGGCAAAAAATGTATAAATTTCGTTTTTGAAAAATTCGTGAAAAAGGAAAGTGATTGATCCTGTGTAGATAATAAAAAAAGCTATTATACCTAATTGTTGCAATTTTTGTCCTTTTTTATGATACTATTGATTTCTTCAATGATTTCATTTTGATCGGTTTGTTTGACAAAAGATATCTCTTGGGAAATGAGGTGAATTGCAAGTTCATACATCCTTTTTTCACCAAATGATAACTCTTTTACTCTGTTGAGGGAGGCAAGGTCCCTTAATACAGATGTAACTTTGAATATACATCCACTTTTTATCTTTTCGTTGTAATCTTTGAATCTTTTGGTCCATGATGAAGTATCAACCTTGGTGAGCTCTTCACTCAGAAGAGAGTATATCTGAGATATATCTGAATAAACAATAAGGTCTCTTATTCCAGCAGGTTCAGTATTTGAAACAGGGACCATTACCTTTAGCCCTGAATCGATTATTCTGATTATATAAAATGCCAACTCTTGACCATTGATATTTTTATACTCAATATTTTCTATGAAACCTACTCCGTGGCAGGGGTAAACAGTTTTATCTCCAATTTTGTATTTAGGCATTAAAAAATATCCTTATTTTTAGATAAGTTATAAATACCACAATTTTTTATAAAAATCAATATATCAAAAACGTTAAGTTAATTAAAAAAAATAAATATATTGAGCTATTGAATTAATATAATAATTTTAATTAGGTTCTATAATCTGCATTTATTTTTACGTATTCGTATGAAAGATCGCAAGTGTAGTATTCCCAATTTTTTCTACCTATTTTCAGATCAATACTCAAAGATATATCACTACTATTTTTGAGATATTGTGCAGCTTCTTTTTCAGAGAAATTTGGAGCTTCTACTCCATTATCAACTATCTTCATCTTGTCAAAATAGATATCTATCTTTTCGGGATCTATATCTGCATTACTGTATCCAACAGCACAGATTATTCTCCCCCAGTTTGGATCTCCTCCAAAAAATGCTGTTTTTACAAGTGGTGATTTTGCTATTGTTTCACCTATAAGTTTACATTGTCCAATACTTTTACCATTATTTATAGATATTTTTATTAATTTTGTTGCACCCTCCCCATCTTTGACTATCAATTTGGCAAGATTGAGGCATATATCGGTAAATTTCTCTTTAAAATACTCTTTTTTGACTCCACTCTTACTTTGAGAAGAGAGTAGGAAAAGTGAATCGTTAGTGCTTGTATCACCATCTACGCATATAGAGTTAAATGTTTTCTCAGTAACTTTTTTCAATATTTTAGAAGATACTTTTTCTTCGAGTTCTGCATCTGTGAAGATAAATGAAAGCATTGTTGCCATATTGGGGTTTATCATCCCTGCACCTTTTGCAATACCTGCAATATTAAAATCTTCTCCATTATATAGACTTATCTTCTGATAAGAATCTGTTGTCATTATTGCTTTTGCAACTTTCTCAAGGTTGTGAGGGGAGAGTTGTTTCTTTAGGTCATCAAATGTTGAAATGATTTTTTGTGCGGGAAGTTGCACCCCTATAACGCCAGTAGATGCGAGTAAAACCTCATCTTTATCTATATTTAAACTTTTAGCAAGCTCCTCAGAAATGGTGCGGCAGTTTTTTAAGCCATCTTTGCCAGTGCATGCATTTGCATTACCACTGTTTATCAATAAAGCTCTGAAATATCTTCGCTTCTCCAATAAATCTTTGCAGTAGATTACAGGAGCAGCTTTTACCCTATTTTTTGTGAAAACTCCTGAAGCAAGAAAGGGCTTATCAGAGAAGATCAGTGCAACATCGTCCCTATTTGCGTATTTGATATTTGCTTGAGCAGTTGAAAAATAGAAATCTTTTATCATCTTTTGACTCCATTATAAGATTTTTTTATTTCTATTAATTTTAATTATAAAGTATCATGTTGTTGGGACGGAATTGTATTTTTCGAGAGTTTGAGTAATATTTATATTTTTGAGTTTTATAAATCCATCTCTTGTAAGATATGTCATTAGTGCATTTTTACCTTTATAAGTTTTTAATATGATAGATAAAATATCTTCAGGGGTAATCAGATTTTTACAAGATTGATCTTTGCAAAGATAATCTGCATTGCAAGGGTAACATTTTATATCAGGATAAACAACTATCCTACCTACTGCGTATGGAAATGTATGAAAATGGTAGCAATTACCAAGAAAAATAGTTATTGATGCTGTTGTTGTGAGTGATGAGAGGTGAGCAATAGATGTATCTGATGATATGAAGTAATCTGAATTTTGTATGGTGGTTAGAAGTTCTTTGAATGATATCTCCCCTGTAAGATTCTGATTTTGGATAGATGCTTTGGATAATCTCTCTTGTAATAACCTGTTCTTCTCAATCTCTGTTTTGCTTCCGGTTATTACGATTCTTATATCTTTTAATTTTTCAGATATAAGTTTGGAAAGTTTGAAATAATTTTCTAAACCCCACTCCTTCTCACTTCTACTTGCACCGGGATGTAACACTATATTTAGATGATTTTTCTCTTTAGCAGTGGGTAAATGTGGTAGTGAATGCGGGTGCGAGTATGTTATTTTTAAACCTTTAAGAAAGTATTCTACAATATTTGCTTGAAAATTTTTATTTTCAAGGTTACAAAACAACTTTTTTAAATAACCGTTCTCTATCTTTATACAATTATCTCTCTCTAAAATTGCTCCAATCTTTTCATCTGCATCTATCATATTTGAAAGTATTGCACTTAAAAGTGAAAAATTTATATTTATCAATTTTTTAAATTGGAAATTGTTGAGCTCTTTTATGAAATTTTTAAGATAGAGAAAAGCATCAGTTATATTTCTGTTTGTAATTATATTTTGGTATAAAAGATTGTAATCAATAGAGAACATTCCCTTTATATCCTCTGAAATTATAGATAAAGAGGCACTGTGAATGTTGTTTGTAAGGTAAAATATCTCGGAATTAGGATAACTCTTTTTAAGTGAGTATAAAATATGAAATGATTGGATAATATCCCCTGTTCTCTGGAGGTTAATTACGATTATTTTATATTTTTGATAAGTATCCACTAAGACGATCTACTTTTATAAATATTTTTTGATTGTCTCTTTATCAATAACCCTTACAGCATTAGTGGAGCCGGGATTGCCAAATGGAGAGCCAATTGTAATAACAATGCAACTACTACTATTTATGATGTTATCTTTTAAAGCTTTCTTTATAAATTTGGTTATAATATTTTCTGTATTCTCCCCTTTTTCTGTAAGAATGAATGGTTTTACGCCCCAAGTTAGGATGAGGTTGTTGTAAACTTCTCTACTATTCACAATCGCAACAATAGGAGCTGAAGGTCTGTATCTTGCTACCTGATTTGCCGTAAATCCTGTTTGGGTGAAAACTGCAATTACTTCTGCTTTAAGCTCTTTGGCTATTGTGACTGCTCCAAATGCAACAACTGCAGATGAATATGTTTGTGGGAAAGTTTTGAAGTATGGGTAATGCTTCTCGGTTTCGGTAATAATTTTGTCCATTATTGTAACAGCTTCAACAGGATACTCACCTATAGTAGTTTCATCAGAGAGCATTACTGCGTCTGTGCCGTCAAGAACAGCATTTGCAATATCTGAGACCTCTGCTCTTGTAGGTTTGTCGTTTTTCACCATACTAAGAAGCATCTGTGTGGCTGTAATAACAGGTTTGGCAGAGATATTACTCTTTTTTATTATCTCTTTCTGTATAATTGGGACTTTCTCTATTGGGACATCAACTCCAAGATCCCCCCTTGCAACCATGATGGCATCAGAAACATTGATTATATCATCAAGATTTGCCAATGCTTCATGCTTCTCGATTTTGGATATTATAAGATTGTTGCCACCAAATTTTTTTATTAATGCTCGTGTGTTCTCCACATCTTGTTTCTCCTTAACAAATGAAACAGCTATCCAGTCAAAGTTATTTTTAACTCCAAACTCGATATCTTTTATATCTTTTTCAGTTATTGCAGGTATATTAAGATTAACATCGGGGAAAGATACCCCTTTTCTTGAAGATATTACCCCACCTATTAGGACGGTTGTCTCCACTTGATTCTCTGATACAGATAAAACCTTCAACTGTATTGTGCCATCTGAGATGTATATAAGATTTCCAATATGTATATTTTTAAATATCTCTGGATGGTTTATTGAGAGGAGATTAGTATTTGAAGGGTTGCAACTTCTTGAAAAGGAGATTTTATCTCCATTATGGACATTAAAAGGGTGATCCAGATCTGTAAGACGTATTTTGGGTCCGCAAAGGTCTTGAATAGTGGCGACAGGAGTATTTAACTCTGCTGAAATCTCTCTGATTGAGTGTAGTATATCTCTATGAAATTGGTGGTCTCCGTGTGAAAAGTTGAATCTGAAAATATTTACCCCTGCTTTTATAAGTAACTTAAGCATCTCTTTTGAAGATGTCTTAGGACCAATGGTTGCGACTATTTTTGTTTTTCTCATTTTACGATTATCCATTTGTTACTTTATTATATAAGTGTTTATTATCGAATATTGTTTACTTAAAATATTATCAGATAAGATAGCTCTTATCTCAAAAGTGGGGAGAGTAGTTTTCCAACACAACTTCAACTATATACCATATTAAAAAATATTTTCAAAATAATTTTAAAGTTTATAAAAAGTATAAGTAACCGAGATAATCAAATTCATCTTTCTTAATTACGTTTGTAATTGATATTTAGTGATAGGAAGATAAATCTGAGATGTTGTAATAGAGGTGTCTATCAGATTCAATCTTTTTATTAAGTATCTCTAACACTGTTTTATTTTTATTGAAGAGTGGTTTTTATGATATGATTCAATATTTTTATTGAGTATCTCCAAATCCCTTTTTTTTGACTTTTAGACTGTATTCTTTTATAACATATTCAAGATGCTTTCGTATCATCTTTTCTGCTTTTTCAGGATTACTGTTTTTTATGGCTTCAAATATTGATTTGTGTTGTTTTAATAAGTTTCTTTGCGAGAGATCTGATATAAAAAGAATTTCTCTGTAAAATTTGAGTGATGTGATGATAATATCGTGTATATTCTCGATAAGCTGAATATAGATTAGATTTTTAGTTGCTCCTGCAATAGCTGTGTGAAATTTAAAATCTGTTTCAAAGTTGAGTATATTATTTTTAAAATCAGATTCCATCTTTGAAATTATCTCTTGAAGTTTCTCTATATCCTCCTCTGTTCTATTTAGAGCAGCATCTCTCGCACCGTAAGACTCGAGAAATACTCTGACTTTTGTAAGTTCTACTATTTTTTGGTGATCTTTGTTTATCATAATCTGAATTGGATTTTTTATAGAGTCTTCAGTGAAATTTTTTATTATAGCTTTTTTGCCGGGGTATGTTTGGATGAAGTTTGAGGTTTCAAGTAGCTTCATTGCTTCTCTCACAGATGACCTACCAACATTAAACATCTCAGCAAGTTTTCTCTCTGAGGGGAGAGCCTCACCTGTTTTGAATTTCCCTTCAGTTATAAGATTGATAATCTGGGAAGCTATTTTGTCAGGTAAAGATTCTGTTTTTACAGGTGTAATCATAGTTAGTTCCCTCTGATAAAATAAAATTCTTGACTTTTAAAAAATCGTTTGATAGTTGAATCTGGTCAGACCATATGACCAGATTCAACTATAATAATTTTCTCTCATTGTCAATTTTTTTACTATCAAACATATAATATTTTATTAAACATATAAAATATATCTCTATTGTTAATAAGATTTATTTCTGTTTTTTGTAAGAACAAGATAAAGGAGGGGATATGAAAGATTATAAATCTATTTACAATGGATTTAAATGGGATATTCCGCCATTTTTCAACATTGCTCATGAATGTTGCGATAAGCATGCAGCCATTACTCCGAACAAGGTTGCACTTATATATGAAGACCAGCAGGGCTCAGTTACCAATTTTACTTTCAGTCAAATATCAGAGCTTTCCAATAGATTTGCTAATGCACTGAAAAATTTTAATATGGTAAAAGGTGATAGGCTGGGTATTCTTTTATCTCAGCAGCCTGAAACCCTTATCACTCACCTTGCAGGGTATAAGTCAGGTTTCATCAATGTCCCCCTTTTTGTTCTTTTTGGTCCTGAAGCTCTCAAATACCGTATCCAAAATAGTGGAATAAAAATATTAGTTCTCAATTATGATGATTTGGAGAAGGTTTTATCCATAAAAGATGAACTCCCTTGTTTAGAAAAGGTAATTGTGGTTGGTGGTGGCAAGGGTGATGATTTTATCAAACCTTATTCAGAAGTTATAAGTTCTGCTTCCACTCAATGGAGAACTATCAATACCTTATCTGAAGATCCTGCACTTATTATTTACACATCAGGCACTACCGGTCCACCCAAAGGTGCTCTTCATTGCCAAAGGGTTTTACTTGGTCATCTTCCCGGTATAGATATGTCTCATAACTTTTTCCCCAAAGATGATGATAGATTTTGGACACCTGCTGATTGGGCATGGATAGGTGGACTTTACGATGTCCTATTCCCATCTCTTTATTTTGGTATCCCTGTTGTTGCTAAAAGGATGAAGAAATTTTTACCAGATGAAGCACTTCGTTTTATAGAGAAGCACTCAGTAAAAAATCTTTTTATGCCACCTACTGCACTAAAAATGCTCAGGAATATAAAAAATATAAAATCAAAATATAAAATCTCTCTTAGGACTATTGCAAGTGGTGGTGAATCACTTGGAGAGGAGACTCTTCTTTGGTGCAGAGAAGAGCTTGGATTAGATATAAATGAATTTTATGGACAGACAGAGGCAAACATCATTGTGAGCAACTGCTCAGAAATTTTCCCTGTTAAGCCAAGCTCTATGGGTAAAGCTGTGTTTGGGCATAATGTGAAAATTATTGACTCAAATGGGAATGAGCTTCCATTTGGAGTAGAGGGTGAGATAGCTGTTAAATCACCTGATCCAGTGATGTTTTTAGGTTACTGGCAAAATAGTGATGCTACTGAGAAAAAGTTTATAAATGGATGGCTTAGGACAGGTGATATTGCAAAGCTTGATGAAGATGGATATTTTCTTTTCAGCGGCAGAGATGATGATATTATCTCAAGTGGAGGATATCGTATAGGTCCCTCTGAAATAGAAGATTGCCTGCTCAAACATCCTTCTGTCTCCCTTGCAGCAGCAATTGGTAAGCCTGACAAAGTAAGGGGGGAAATTGTAAAAGCATTTATTGTTCTCAAAGATGGATTTGAGCCATTACCCCAACTTCAAGATGAAATCAAAAATTTTGTAAAAAATAATCTTGCTGCCCATGAATATCCGAGGGAGATAGAGTTTACGAGCACTCTTCCAATGACTATTACAGGGAAGATAATCCGAAAAGAGTTAAGAAGAAAAGAGATAGAGAGAGTAAAGAGGAAGGGAGGTGAATAAAAAGTTATTTTTTATTCTATTTTCACTAAAATTTAAAAGGAGGGTAAAAGATGCGTAAAATTTTATTTTTAACTGTTATCTTTATATTTGTTTTTGTTATTTCAGGGATTGCGGCTGACAAGAAGCCGAGAGAGAAGTATGGTGTTGATGAAAGAAATGTTGAGTGGGCAAAGAAAAAATTTGAAACTTCAAATAAAGTAATAAACTGGAGAATGGGAGAAACATGGACAAAGGGTATTATCTTCCACGATTTTGCACAACATTTTTGTGACAGTGTTAGAGCTGTGAGTGGTGGAAGGCTAAACATCAAATTATCTCAAGCTGGAGCTATTGTTCCACCTATGGAATTGTTTGATGCTGTTGGTAAAGGTGTTCTTGAGTGTGGACATGCTTGGTCAGGTTATTGGAAAGGTAAAAATGAAGCTATAGTATGTTTCGGATCTGTTCCTTATGGTCTTGATGCAGAAGGTTATAACCTCTGGTTATTTGCAAGGGGTGGGATGAAGATGTGGAATGATATCTACAAACCTTTCGGATTAGTTGTATTCCCTGGTGGGCTTACAGGTCAGGAGATGGGACTTTTTTCAAACAAAAAAGCTGTAAAAATGGCTGACTTCAAAGGTATAAAAGTTAGAACTGTTGGTTGGTATATGGATATCCTTTCAAGATTGGGTGTATCAGTTACTCCGCTGCCAGGTGGAGAGATATATTTTGCTCTTGAAAGGGGTGTAATTGATGGAGCAGAGTTTGCTACACCTGCTGTAAATTTACCAATGGGTTTTGATGAAGTTACAAAGTATGTTATAGAGCCAGGAGTTCATCAGCCTGCAAGTCAATTTGAAATTTTCATAAATGAAAAAGCTTACAATTCATTACCTGAGGATCTTAAAGCAGTAGTTGATATATGTTCAAAAGAGACACAATTATGGTCTTATGCTTGGAGTGAAAACCTAAATATCAAAGCAGTAGATGAAATGGCTAAAAAAGTTGAGTATGTAAAGATGGATAAAGAAACTATAATTGAATTTGCAAAAACATCTCACCAATACCTTGAGGAAGTTAAAGCAAAGTATCCTGATGTAAAGAAAGTGCTTGATTCACAAGAGCAGTATTTAAAAGAGTTTGCTAAATGGAGAGACATAAGGGGTGGTGTAGCTCCATGGCCTTATGAAGATTTTGTAAAAGGTAAATTGTATCAGTAGATATTTTTATATTTCTAATAGTGGGGGGAGTCCCCCACTATTTCAATATTTATATTTCCAAAGTAGATTACTATTATTTATAAGCATTTATCAATAAATAATTTATGCTTTAGTTTATTTATTAGATTACTTTGTTTTTTTGGTGGTGTGTGGGTCATGAGGAAAGCCTATAAGAGTCACTTTTATATTACTCTTATTTATCCACAAATGCTTAATACATTTGTTCGTAACTTAAATTTATATTTAATATATTGTTCAAAAAGTAATCATCTTGGTTTTTTACTTTATCAGTTAAGAGAGTAGGGTATCAACTGCACAACTTACTAACATATTTTTCTAACTTCTATATCTTGTCATAACTGATAAATTTATCTTTTATTCGATTTTAAAATTATTGGAGGCTTTATATGAGAGAAGCACTTATCAAGTTTATAAAATTCTCAGATAAAATTAATACATTTGTTGGTGTTTGGAGTGCACAAATTGTTATAATTATGATGTTGATAGTGGTCTATGAGGTTATGATGAGAAAAGTATTCAATTCTCCTACTATCTGGGCATTTGAGTTGAGCACTTTCTTTTATGGTGGAATGTTTATCCTTGGTGCTGGATACGCTCATCTACATGATGCCCATGTTTCTATAGATGTTTTTGAGGAGAAATTCCCAGATAGAGTGAGGTGCTGGTTGAGAATTATAACTTTTTTTATATTTTTCATCCCATTTGTTGGAGCACTATTTTTCTCATCTGCTGAATATACATATAAATCTTGGGTTATGAATGAACATAGCTGGAGTCCTTGGAAACCACCGATCTATCTTTATAAGGCAGTGATGCCGATAGGCTTTCTTCTTCTTTTAATTGAAGGGGTTGCAAAATTGATAAAAGATATCCTTTATCTGAAAGGGGAAAAGATATGACTCCAGAAGTAATTACAATATTAATGTTTATAACACTACTGATAATGATTTTTCTTGGTCATCCTCTTGCTTTTACACTCGGTTCTATTGCCACTATTTTTGGTCTGATTGGTTGGGGCTGGGATATAGGTATAGTTTCAAATTTATTTATCACCAAAACTTTTGGTATTATGACAGATTTTATACTTGTTGCAATTCCACTATTTATTTTTATGGCACAGCTGCTTGATGCTTCAGGGATTGCAGAGAAGCTTTTTAAGACAATGTATGTTGTAATAGGTTGGGTTCCTGGTGGTTTAGCATTGGCTACAATTATAGTATGCACAATATTTGCTTCATCTACAGGGATTGTAGGAGCAGTGGAAGTTGCTATGGGTTTACTTGCAGGTCCTGCACTGATAAAGCATGGATACTCCCCCAAACTTACAGCAGGTGCTATATGTGCAGGGGGGACTCTTGGAATACTCATACCGCCCAGCATAATGCTTATTGTCTATGCTGGGTTACAAGGTTTGTCAGTAGGGAAGCTGTTTGCTGCTGCTATGATGCCTGGATTGTTTCTCGCCGGAACATATGTAGTTTATATATTCATAAGAAGTCTAATCTCGCCTGAAATGGCACCACCTATTTCAAAAGAGGAGAGTATGAGATACTCTCTTGGTGAAAAGCTAAAGATGGCTATTGAGTCTGTTATTCCTCCACTATTTCTCATCTTCCTTGTATTAGGTAGCATTATTGCAGGTATTGCTACACCTACTGAAGCTGCTGGAATGGGAGCTATGGGTTCGGTCATCCTTACTGCAGTCTATGGTAAATTGACATGGAAAATATTAAAAAATGCTGCTATCTCTACCCTAAGAACCACTGCTATGATAATGATACTCTTTATAGGAGGGAACTGTTTTAGTGCTGTATTTATGGGTTTGGGTGGTGGAGAGACACTCTCAGGGATGCTTCTTGGTATAGCTTCAAATAAATATATAATTCTTTCTCTTATGATGATAATTATTGTAATTCTTGGAATGTTTATTGATTGGCTTGGGATACTTCTGATCTGTCTCCCTGTATTTGGTCCTGTTGCTGAACAGCTTGGTTTTGACCCTCTTTGGTTTGCAACTCTTGTGTGTGTCAATCTTCAAATATCTTTTCTTACTCCACCTTTTGGGTATTCACTATTTTACCTTAAAGGGATAAATCTTGAAGGTATTACGATGATGGATATTTACAAAGGGGTTGTTCCATTTGTCTTTTTACAGATATTTACAGTTGTTGTTTGTATTGTGTGGCCTGACTTGATAATGTATCTTCCTGATAAAATATTTGGAGGTAAGTAATAAAATTTTAATGTTCAAGATTTAATTATAATTATATAACTTTACCAAACTTTGCTTCCTAATTTCTTTGAAATCAGATTGAGATAGTAAAATAATTTTTCAATCAGAAAAGTAGAAGCAGGAAAATTTTTTTAATTGCTGGAAGTTTAGAAATCTAACTTTCAAAGTTGTAACTCTATAATTTTAAAATTAAAATTTAGAACAGCATGGGAGGGAGTGGATCATGGTAATAAAATCAGAGGTTCTTCAAAAGCTAAAGAATATAGCAGGGGATGGTAATTTCTTCACAGACAAAGAGACACTCCAACATTTTAACTACGATGCTACAGAGAGAAGATATATGCCTGATGTTGTAGTGACTCCCAAATCAACAGAGGAAATCTCTAAAATAATGGAGTTGTGTTATCAAGAGAATATTCCTATTACACCACAGGGTGGGAAAACAGGATTGAGCGGAGGTTGTCTTCCTGTCAAAGGTGGAGTTATTATCTCATTTAAAAATATGAAAAATATATTAGAGATCGATGATAAGAATTATACTGCTACTGTTGAACCTGGTGTGGTTGCTGCTGATTTTCAAAAAGCGATAAGGGATAAGGGACTTTTCTTCCCACCAGATCCCTCAAGCACGGTAGAGAGCACACTTGGCGGGAATGTTGCTGAAAATGCGGGTTACACAAGGGCTGTAAAGTATGGAGTTACCAAAGATTATATACTTGGTCTTGAAGCTGTATTGCCCAATGGGAAAGTGATACATCTTGGTGGTAAAAATATCAAAGATGTTACAGGATATGACCTTGTGAGACTTTTGGTTGGTTCTGAGGGGACTCTTGCTGTTATAACAAAGATAATTGTTAAACTACTACCTCTCCCTGAATCGAGAAGGACTTTGATAGGGTATTTTGATGATATGACCATAGGTGCTGATTTTGTTGTAGAAATTTTTAAATCAGGTATTATCCCAACAGCGATAGAGTTTATGGATAGGATGACTATGAAAGCGGTTGAAAGTTATCTTAATGTTGAATTACCTGAAGCAGAAGCAATGATTCTTGTTGAAGTTGATGGGAACAAATTTGCTGTTGACGATGAAGCTGAAAAGATTCTTAAAATATATGAGAAAACAGGAGCAAAAGATTTTAGACTTGCAATTGATCAGAAAGAAGCTGATAAATTTTGGATAATCAGAAGGGAATCACTCCCTTCATTAAAGGCAAAGGGTGGGGATCAGCTCGAAGCGGATATAGTTGTCCCAAGATATTTTTTACCTGCCTATGTTAAAAATATTCACAAACTTGCAGATGAGTATAAATGTCAGGTTGCAGCTTATGGTCATGCTGGTGATGGAAACCTCCACATCACAATAATTTATCATAAATCTTCTTTTCAGGATCTTGTAAATGCAAATGAGCTTTTTGCAAGATTTTATGAAGAGGCGATAAAATTAGGTGGTTCACTTTCAGGTGAGCATGGTATTGGTATAACAGCAGCACCTTACTTGAAGATGCAACTCGGAGAAACAGAGATAGAGCTTCTTAGGAGCATTAAAAAGGCTTTTGACCCAAAAGGACTTCTAAATCCGGGTAAAATATTTGATTTTAAAGATGAGGAGTGATTTATCAATTATCAAGGTTGAAAATTTAAATTATAACGACAAACTATAAAAACAGGCTGAAGTCTGAAGTGATGAAGGCTGAAGGGAAAAACAAAAAAAATAAAAACAAGAAGATAAAAAACTAAAGAACGACCACCCCGTTCATCTTTGCTGTCCACCCCTTGAGTAGAGGGAAATTGACTACCACTTTGAGTAGAAGGGAATAAAGATAGGCTGAAGACGTAAGGCTGAAAGAAGAGATAAAAAAAATAAGAAAAATAAAAAAAA
>DYJV01000025.1 GCA_020722945.1 Candidatus Methylomirabilis sp.
GTTGACAAACGTTTTGAGCAAGTTGACAAACGTTTTGAGCAAGTTGATGAAAATTTTAAAGAGTTTAGAAAAGAGGTTGACAAACGATTTGAGCAGGTTGACAAACGTTTTGAGCAAGTTGATGAAAATTTTAAAGAGTTTAGAAAAGAGGTTGACAAACGATTTGAGCAGGTTGACAAACGTTTTGAGCAGGTTATATCTTCTATAGATAGACTTGGAGAGAAGATAGATAACAAGGTTGAGAAAACAAGAGATTTTACAATTAGAATGTTTACTATTGCAGTTGGTATTAGTTTCTTGGGTGCAGTAGGTGGATTTTTGAAGATACTTGGAATACTGTAGTTTTTTTGTTTTACGATTTATCAACAATATAGTGAATGATTAGAGTAAACTTTGCCTATAATTTAGTAGGAATATGAAAGATTAAACCAATTTATAGAAGAACTTATATTTTAAAGGATAGAGAGGTTATTGAATGTTTGAAGACCTTTATTATCTTGCTGATTCATTAAAGATTTTACTTCAAAATAGAGGCTTAAAAGTTTCAACTGCTGAATCTTGCTCAGGTGGGCTCCTATCAGGGGTGTTCACTTCTGTGGCTGGCAGTTCATCTTTTTTTGAGGGTGGAGTGGTTGTTTACTCCAATTATCAGAAGGAGAATCTCCTAAAGATAGATCCAGAGATACTAAAACATTATGGAGCAGTTAGTAAAGAGTGTGCTCTTGCAATGGCACAAAGTGTAAAATTACTTACCAATACTGATATTGCTATTTCAACGACTGGTATTGCTGGTCCAGATGGTGGGACATTTTACAACCCTATTGGGTCTGTTTACTCTGCTATTATTGTCAATAGTGATGTTTACAACTATAGTTACAGATTCTCAGGTAATAGGAGCAAGATAAGGTTTGATACAGTTGAATCAACTCTTGTCAATTTATCAAATATCATAAAAGAGTTATGAAACGATTGTTTGTTGCCGTAAAAATTAATTTTGATAAAAAAGTTTTGCAGAGTTTACAAAATTTTAAGCAAAGTTTCCCCAATGAAAGTATCAAATGGGTTGACTTCTCACATCTTCATATTACCATCAAATTTCTTGGTGATACTGAAGATTCTTTGATTCATAAAATTATAGATTCATTAAATACACTTACTAAATTTGATAGTAAAATATCACTTGATTTTCAAGGTTATGGTCTATTTAAAAATTTTAAAGAGCCAAGGGTTTTCTGGATTGGTGTCAAGCCCAATCGTCAGCTTGAAGTGTTGCAGAGGAATGTAGATAATGTTATGACAGCAGTTGGTTTTCAACCTGAAAATAGAGGATTTCACCCGCATCTTACTATTGGAAGATGTAAATTGATAAATGACAAAAGAGAAGTTGAAAAATTTATCACTGCCAATTCATCTCTCTATTTTCAAAGGATAGAGGTAAGTGAGATATTTCTGATTGAAAGTGTGCTTAGTAGATATGGTCCTAATTATACTGATGTAGAGAGATTTCCCATTATTTGAAAACTTTTTTTACCCTGCTGTAGTAGATTTTTTGCAAATTTAAGGTTGCTACCGAAGTGTAGATGAATGTAGCTTCCGAGACAATTTTTATAAATGTAACCCTCATTTTTAATGAGACTACCCCTTCTCATTGTAACAAGATAAATTTTATCCAAATTTTTACCACTATTTTTAAGGTATGAGTAGTGAAATTCGTGTCCTTTGATAGTTGTCCCCTTTTTGCCAACAAAATAATCTTCTGAAATGGTTACCCTCGAATACCCGAGGACTCTCAATTTATCAAACATTACACTCTCATCATCAAATACTCCTACAAGTTTATGAAAGTTCCCTTGTAGGTCGTGTATTCCATTGGTCAGATACATAAATCCACCACATTCTGCATAAATTGTCCCATAATTTTCAGCAAAATTCTTGAGTGTTTTGAGCATTTGATGGTTGTTTGATAAAGTTTCGGCATAAAGCTCAGGATAGCCACCTCCAATATAAATCAAAGATGTCCCTTTTGGGATATCTTTATCTTTGATTGGTGAGAAAAATTGGATATCTGCACCAAATCTCTCAAGGATTTTAAGGTTGTCATAGTAGTAAAATAAGAATGCTGTATCTTTTGCCACAGCCACTACAACTCTTTTGGAAACTCTCCTCTTTGGATAAGATTGAGGGGGGGGCTTTTTGTATGAAGTTATTTTAAGAAGTGTGGCAATATTTATCCTTCTACCTGCAATATCAGCAAGATTGTCTCCCTGTTTTGAAAAGTCGTAATTTTCATCTGCAGTTACTAATCCGAGGTGTCTTGATGCAACTGATGGTAGCTCACCTTTAGAAAAATAGCCTAATACTTCTGCTTTGCAATACTTTTTAACACTCTCGTTGAGATAGGCAAAGTGATTCTTGCTTGTTACATTGTTGAAGATAACACCTGCAACTCTTAAATCTTTATCAAAAGTTTCAAAACCTTTGACAATAGCAGCTACACTTCTTGCCATACTTTGAGCATTTACTATCAAAATTACTGGAATATTTAATAATTTAGCTATTTCTGCAGAGCTACCTCTCTCATCTTTTGGGTTTGCACCATCGAAAAGTCCCATAACACCTTCAATTATTGCAATATCTTTTTGAGAAGAGTTTAGATGAAAATTTTTAATGTTGTAATTTTTTGAGAGCATCCAACTATCGAGATTGATGCAGCTGTTCCCACTGATCAGAGTATGGTATCCAGGGTCTATGAAATCTGGTCCTACTTTGAAAGGTTGGACGGAGTATCCTGATCTTTTAAGAAGTGCTATCAGGGCAAGTGTGATGGTTGTTTTGCCAGAACCACTATTTGTCCCACCAATTAGAAATGCATTCATATTAAAGTTGTTGGATGGCTAAGGTGTGCTGAATATCTCATTTAATTTCCTGTTAAAAATTTTTAGGGTGAAATAAAGTCTATTTCATAAGAAGCAACTCATACTGAGCAAGTGTTATACTTTAGCAAATTATTAAAATTGAGTGATATACCTACTATTAATCTTCCTATTGACTCCATCTTTTATGCTTGAAGAAGTTTTTCCTCCAATTTTTTATTTTTCGTTATGTAATTACAGCAAAAGTAATAAGTATAACTACTTTAGTTGACAAATATATTTTATTTTTAGATTTAAGTCAAGTTGATACTTTATAAAATATATTGACAAAAGTTTATCTTTCTATTACATCATCAATATGAAGATAGAGAATACCCTTCCACCTTATATAAACAACATCAACCAAATTGCCGAAGATATTGCTATAAGTGGTGTAGAAAATCTTGAATCTAATATCCCTAAGCTTATCGAAAATGAGGCTGGATTTGAGGCAAATATAGAAGTTATTAAGACCAAAGATGACCTCCTTGGTTATCTACTCGATTTGAAGGCTTGACATTGATAGATAACTTGCTTGATCCTACCAAATATCCTGACTCCCCTCAAAGTATAGAGTTTAAGCAGACTCATATCTCTTATGTTTTTATTTCCAAAGATTTTGTTTACAAGATAAAAAAGCCTGTTAACTTTGGTTTTCTCGATTTTACAACAATTGAAAAGAGAAAATTTTATTGTGAGCAGGAGATCATCTTAAACAGCAGATTATCGCCTCACATTTATCTTAAAGTTGTTCCAGTTTCTAAAATTAATAACGATTTTTTTTACGACTCCCAAGATGGCGATATTGTTGATTACGCTGTTGTAATGAAGAGAATTAACGAAAATTATCTCCTTCGCAATTTATTAAAAAAGGGGCAAGTTGATGACCAAAGCCTAAAATCAATAGTCTCAGCACTTTACAACTTCCATCAGAAATTTCCTGCCTCTTACGATATGGCAGTTAAAAATTCTGGGGTTACTATGTTAAAGTTTACCACTGATGAGAATTTTTCTCAAACCGAAAAATATATTGATATTACTATATCATCTGACACATTCAATTCAATAAAAGATTACACCAACAACTTTTATCTCCACAATGAGCAGCTCTTTAAACAGAGGATAGAGCAGTCGAGGATTAAGGAGTGTCACGGGGATCTCCACCTTGAACATATCGGTCTTCAGAATGGTCAAACTTTCTTCCTTGACTGTATAGAGTTTAATGATAGATTCCGAATTATAGATGTTGCCAATGAGATAGCTTTTTTATCAATGGATCTCGACTATAATGACTATTTTGATTTTAGCAAAAAATTTACTTCTATCTATATCAGTCTCTCGGAAGATAAAGATATCAACAGACTTCTCAATTTTTACAAAGTTTATCGTGCTTATGTCAGGGGTAAAGTTATATCTTTTCTTATAGATGACCCTAATATCCCTGATGCCAAAAGAGCAGACATTATCACCACTGCTTCTAAATATTTTAAATTAGCTTATTTATATTCAAGAGGTTAAATGCTTATTGCTATTGGTGGATTTTCTGGTTCTGGGAAATCTTATACTTCATTCAAACTTTCAGATAAACTAAAATGCCCCTCAATAAATTCTGACAAAATAAGAAAAGAGCTTTCCAATATCTCTATGACCCAAAAAGTTTACGAAAATTTTGGTGAAGGGATATATTCGGAGAGTTTTACCAAAGTTACCTACAACGAGCTTATCAAAAAAGCTATAAAGCTGACCAAAAACAGTAAAAACCTAATAATTGACGCAACTTTCATATCCAAAGATTCCCAAAAGCTGATTATTGACAATTTTCAAGATTATATATTTATATTCTGCTATGCAGATGAAGATATAATCAAAGATAGACTTGATAAAAGAGTCAAAAAAAAGACAATTTCAGATGGGAGATGGGAGATATATCAGAAGCAGAAAGATACTTTTGAAGGCTTTATAATCCCTGAAGATAAAATCATCAAAATTAATACTGGTAAAGAAGGGTATCTTGATGAGTTATATCGTCTTATCAGCGAAAAGCTTGGAGAGTTTTAAAATTGTTTCACAGTAAAGTTTACTGTGGTTGTATTTGTATATTACATTAATCTTATCTTTATCTTGAAGATTATCGTTCCATCCTGAAAGTCTAAAGTAATTTGCAATACTGTAAATTGCATCAGGAAATGTATCAAGATTGATGTTGCTATCGTTGTCCCCATCAACTGCTATATTGATGTAGGTTGTTGGGATAAATTGAGATAGCCCAAATGCTCCCGCCCATGATCCTTTGATTTGAAAAATATCAAGATGTCTATCAGTATAAATTTTCTTAAGTGCATCAATTTGCCCTTTTGCCCAAGAAGATTTCTTCTCTACTCTTTTTAGATACCAATCTTTCTCTGTGTTTGGATATTTTTTTAGTATCTCTTTGTAAACTTCCTCCTGCTTATTTGGATCTTCAGCAACTTCTATAAGAGATTTGTAGGCTTCCATTATGCTGTGTTTTGGTTGGTATGAGCCGCAGTTTGTCTCAACAGTGAGGATAGCAAGGATGATGTTGTGTGAAACTCCAAATTTTTTGGCGGCAGTAAGAAAACTATCTTTATGCTCCTTAAAACATTCGATAGAGTTTTCAATTACGCTTTGTGCAAAATAGTGCTCGTAACTCTCAATTGATTCTACATATTTTAAATTGTTAACTGTAGTTGATATATTAAAATTGAGACTTTTGTATTTCTGCAAAAAAGTTTCACTACTAAAATCTACTTTATCATCAGCAAAGGAGTTGAGAGTCAGAAATATTATAAAAAATGTTAGCAGCCAGAATTTGGAATAAGGCATATAAATTTCCCCTTTGATTTAGCTCTTATCTGATGCTCCTCCCCTCCGGGAATAAAGAAAGCATCTCCTGCTTTAAATGGATATAGTTGATTGTTTACAAAAACTTCACCCTCACCCTCAAGAAAAAGAACTTCATGCTCCCATGCGTGAGTATGCTGGGGGGTTGTCCCTGACTCTTCTATGTGGAATATTCTGAATGAGAAGTTGGGCACTCCATCTTTTGGTGAAAAGAGCCATTGAACCTGAAGCCCTTTTGCTCCCTGCATTTCGACTTTATCTTTTGGAACTGATTCAATATTCTTCTTTAACATTTTGCTCCTCCATAAATTTGGATTTATTATCTTCAACAAATTCGAGTAAACCATAAAAAAATGAAAAATGAAAGAAAAAATTTTTGCTATCTTTCCCGTAAAAATTTTCAAAATTCTCTTTGATTGTGAGGCTGGGTTGATACCTTGAGCTAATTTCTAATCCCTTTCTGGTGATATAATTTAAATGGCTATCTATCTTCTCTGATACAGAAAAATTTCTTATTCCATGTCCGGGGTATATATCAGATTGTATAAAGTTTTTAAGTTTATTAAGGGTTGCAAAGTAATTTGAAAAATTTCTGCAACTTTTCCCGTTTGAATCAAATTCAAGAACAGGAGTTACAAACACTTCATCTAATATGGTATCTCCAGTTATCAACGAATCTTTATATAAAAAACCAGAACTTCCTGAAGTATGCCCCGGTAGATGTATTGCTTTGATTTGACTCTTCTCAAAGGGGATTATCTGGTTATCTGAAAATGTTGTTGGCTCTGTTATTGTATTGCCAAATTGGTAAAAATTGCTGAAAAAAATATCTAAATTTTTGAATAACTCTTGTGGAAATTGAAGTTGTTGTAGTAGGTTGCAGAAAGTGTTCTTCTTTAATTCTAATTTTTGTTGAGTATTTAGGATGACTTTTTCAAGATCGTTATTGTGTATAAAAACTTCTGTGAGATACTTCTCTCTCATTATCCCTGCAAACCCATAATGGTCAACATGTCCATGAGTGATGAGAATCCTCTTTATATCGCTAAAGTAAATTTTATGATTTTCAAGCCACCACTTGAGATAGTTGTTTGATACTTCACTGATGGGACCTGGATCAACAAGAGTTATGGGATCCTCTTTTATAAGATAGCTGTTTACCTTCTTGTATGTGAAACTTGAAGGTAGAGGTATCTCAATTACTGCTATTGAGATTGCAATCCCTCCCGATATCAAAATTTATTTTGTTGATAATATTGCTCACAACTTCGTATGGATTAGCCAGCTTATCCTTGATATCATTAATCAGGGTGTTATGGCTATCATAAACTTTTTGTAGGATATTTTCTTGTATATCATTTTGAAGGAGTTTGAGAAACATCATCTCCCTTCTTTTTTGAGTAATTTTGCTGTAAGCTCCTGTATCAATAAGGAAATTTTTGTGGTTGTATATCTCATCAACCGCTTCCTTTACCCCTTTGTTGTAAAGGGCAATAGTCTCTTTTATTGAAGGAATCTTTCTATCTTTGTAAAGGTTTTTACTTAATTCGAGCATAGCTTGAAGCTCTCTTTTGGTTTTTGCAGCTCCCTCTCTGTCAGCTTTGTTGAGTATAAAGAGATCTGCTATTTCAAGGATACCTGCTTTAATTGCCTGAACATCATCACCCATGCCGGGTATTACAACAACTATGGTGGTGTGTGCAGTATCAATGATCTCTATCTCGTCCTGTCCTACTCCGACTGTCTCGACTATGATTATAGTTTTGCCCATTGCATCCATTACATCTATTATCTCATTTGTAGAACTTGAAAGACCACCGAGATGACCTCTTGTAGCAAGACTTCTGATAAAAACATCGGGATTGTCGCAGTGAGACTGCATCCGTATTCTATCCCCAAGAATTGCTCCACCTGAAAATGGGCTTGAAGGGTCAATTGCTATTACTCCTACTTTCTCCCCTCTCTGTATAAACTCTGAGATCAGCTTGTCTGTAAGAGTGCTTTTACCTGCACCCGGAACTCCTGTAATCCCTATTATGTAGGCGTTGCCTGTATATGGGTAAATTTTTTTTAGTTTCTCTCTGTAATTTGGGGTTTTGTCATCTATCTCCCGCATAAGTCTTGCAGCTGTCCGTAAATCACCCGATGTAAGCTTGTTAATAAAATCCATTTTAAAAGTCTCCCTTTATAAATCAGTATGTGTGGTAGATGTTATACCTTTGGCGTAACATTTTTGAGAACCCAGTTGATAGTATCCTCAATCTTTGACCCTGGGAGAAAAATCTCTTTTACTCCTATATTTTTGAGAGCAGGGATATCGTCTTCAGGTATTATGCCGCCACCCCAAACTATGATATCATCTGCACCTTTTTCTTTGAGCATCTCCATAACTTTTGGAAATAGATACTCATGAGCACCTGCAAGACTGCTTAACCCTATTGCATCAACATCTTCTTGAAGTGCAGTCATTACGATCTGATCAGGGGTCTGGTGAAGCCCTGTGTATATAACTTCAAAACCTGCATCTCTTAATCCTCTTGCGATTATCTTTGCTCCTCTGTCGTGACCGTCAAGACCCGGTTTTGCGATTAGGATTCTAAGTTTTTTGTTAATTTGAACCATTTACTCCTCCATTAGGTTTTTGTAATTTAGATTGTATTTCAGGGAGAGATTCAAGGAATGAATCCACAACATCTGGATCAAACTGTGTCCCTCTGTTTTTCTTAATTTCTTCAACGATAATGTTAAAAGGTAGTTTCATTCTGTATGACCTATCTGATGACATTGCATCAAATGAATCTGCTAATGTGATAATCTTGACATAAAGTGGGATGGTATTTTTGTCTAAACCATCAGGGTATCCTTTGCCGTCGTATCTTTCGTGATGGTAATATACCATATCAAGCAATGTAGGAAACTGCTCTTTCATAGAGTGAAGGATAGATTTGCCTATGACAGGGTGCTGCTTCATATGTTCATACTCTGTATCTGTGAGTTTTGATGGTTTGTTGAGTATAGATTCTGGAATACCTATTTTACCGATATCGTGAAGTAAACTTCCATACCCTATCTCTTCTATCTCCTTCTCTGGTAGTTGTAATTTCTTGGCGAGTATCTTTGAGTATATTGATACATTTATTGAATGGTAATGAGTATAAGCATCTTTTGCATCTATTGTCATAGCTAAAGATTGAAGAACTTTGAGGAAGATGTCTTTATTTTTCTGGTGAAGATTGGCGTTTTCGATTGCAATAGAACCTTCATCAAAAATTATCTTCAGAGGAGATAATTTTTTTTTGTAGATGTCTGAGGTTTGGTGGAGATAGATCATTACTGCAAATCCAAGTATCTCTGATGTTTTTAGGATGTATACAAGGATACTTTTGTAATCTATGTCAATGTTTAGATTAATTTTGGTGTCTGAGTAGTAGTATGGGGAATTTGTATTTTTAAGAAGTTTTAGGATTGTATCAAGGTAAATTTTGGTGGGAATTTTTTCAAAGAGAGAGTTTGCAATTAATTTGTCTTTTTCGTTAGTAACAAAGATATCTGGGGAAGTTTTGAATATATTGAAATTTTTGTTGAGGTAGAGGGCAGATATGTCAGGTTTCATTATTTTGTGAATGTTGTTGATAAGTTTACCTGATACATCGTTGATGTCAAGAGTATTGTTGATATTTTCAGATAAGGCATAAATCTCAAGAAATTCTTTTAGTTTGAGGTTTTCCTTCTCTAACTCTGCATTTTTGATGGTTTTCTCAACTACATTGATAAAGTTGGAAACTTTGAAAGGTTTGAGGATGTAGTCTTTAACTCCAAGCTGCATAGCTTCAACTACTGTCTCTATGCTCCCATAACCTGTCATAATAATAATTGGTGGTGGATCTTGGTGATTCTCTATGATGTATCTGGAAAGCTCTATCCCTGTCATAACTTCCATAGATAAATCGGTTATGATCAGGTTAAATCTATCTTTTTTTAAGATATCTATTGCTTTTTGAGGGGAATTGCAAAGGGTAACCCTGTAATTGAAGTTTTCTAATGTCTCTTTTACAACATCAAGTATAATTTCGTCATCATCAACTAATAGTATGTTTTTCTTATCCATTGCCTTCTCTTGCTTTGAATATTTAATTTGTTTTACTACAATGTTTTTCTATAAATGTAAATAGTGTATATTGAAATTTACTTAAATGATATAGAAATATAATAATTGATACTGATAAAGTTAAATTATTGATTGATTTTAAGGTCAAAATATTATATATAAAAAATTTCTATCTGTTTGATTGCAGATAATTTTATCTTTTAAAGGGGGGAGTATGCAAAAAAGAAAAGGTCTTAATATTAACAAAATTATGCAGATACAAGAGAAAAAATTTCCTCTTATAGATGTTAAAGAGCCAAATCTTTTGAGAGAGCTCTTCCCATACAGTGAAGTTCCCAAAATAAAAGTTGAAAATAATGTTGTATTACAATTAATCCCTAATGATATATTTATTACTGATACTACTTTCAGGGATGGACAGCAAGCAAGACCCCCTTACACTCCTGAGCAGATTGCAACTATTTTCTCTTACCTTCATAAATTGGGGGGACCAAATGGCATTATCAGAAAATCTGAATTTTTTCTTTACTCTGATAAAGATAAAAGAGCATTAGAGCTTTGTCAGGAGAAGAACTACAAATTTCCTATTATAACTGGCTGGATTAGAGCAAATAAAGAGGATTTTAAGCTTGTAAAACAGATGGGTCTATCAGAGACAGGTATTTTGACATCTGTATCTGATTATCATATATTTCTAAAGCTCAAGAAAACAAGAAAAGATGTTATGAAAGAGTATCTTGAAGTTGTTGAAGAGGCTTTAGAAAATGGAATTACTCCAAGATGCCACTTTGAAGATATTACAAGAGCTGATATTTATGGCTTTGTTCTCCCATTTACTCAGAAGCTTTTACGATTGCAGGAGCAGGGCGATATCCCAATAATATTAAGGTTATGTGATACTATGGGGTATGGTGTTCCTTTTCCATTTGTATCACTTCCGAGAGGGGTTCCAAAGCTTTTCAGAGTGTTTGTTGATGAGCTTGGTGTTGAATCTAAAAATCTTGAATGGCATGGGCACAACGATTTTCATAAAGTTCTTGTAAATGGGACTGCGGCATGGCTTTATGGCTGCTCTGCTGTAAATGGGGCACTATTTGGTTTTGGAGAGAGAACAGGGAATACTCCAATAGAGGGTTTGATATTTGACTATATTAGCATAGTAGGTAGTAGCAATGGTATAGATACAACTATCATTACAGAACTCAAAAATTATTTTGAGAGGGAGATAAATTACCATACCCCCCCTAATTTCCCATTTGTTGGTTCTGAGTTTAATATTACAAGAGCGGGGATACATGCTGATGGTCTTACAAAAAATGAAGAGATTTACAATGTCTTTGATACAACTACCCTCCTAAACAGACCTCCAGGGGTAGCCATCAATGACAAATCTGGAGCTGCAGGTATTGCTCATTGGATTAACTCTTATTTTGGGTTTAAAGGTGATTCTGTGATAGAGAAACATCATCCAAGTATAATCAAGATTTATACATATATCAAAAATCTTTATGAGCAGGGGAGAATAACATCTTTGTCCTCTGAAGAGATGGAGAAGCTCGTAAGGAAGTATTTCCCTGAATATTTTGTTTCTGAATTTGATGTTATAAAAGAGAAAGCTAAAAATATGATGAAAAAACTTATAAATGAGTTGATAAGCAACCGCTCATTTAAAGATTTTCATATTGATGAGATGGAGAAAGAGTTAAAGACCTTGCTCTTCGAAAATAGTTTTATCCAATTTGCTTATGTTGTTGATCTTGAAGGGAATCAGATCACAAAAAATATTACTCAACTTGATGAGATGAACAAATACTCTTTAAGCTGGGTAAGGGGCAACCTTGCAGATAGAGATTGGTTTATTACTCCTCTAAAAACTGGTAAACTATTTATCTCAAACCTTTTTACATCAAAAATTACAGGGGATCTCTGTGTAACAGTGAGTAACCCTATCTGGAAAGCTGATGACGAATTAGCAGGGATACTTGGACTTGATATAAAATTTGAAAAATTGCTCGAAATAGAGAATAGCCTCGAGTAACTTTTTAATTTATTGGATATTAGATATTTTTGAAAATATTGTTGTGATATTTTAGTTTAATACTTATTTTGTTTTGTAATTATTTTTTAAGGGAGTATCTATTATGGGTAAAACGCTTGTTGAAAAAATTATAGGCATGAATGCCAACAAATCTGTCACAGCAGGGGAGATAGTCGTGGTTCCAGTGACTTCTTGCCTTACACAAGATGGGACAGGACCTCTTGCGATAGATCAGATAATGAAACTTTCTGGTGGGACAATCAAAAATCCAAACACAACTTATCTCTTTATAGACCATGCATCTCCAAGTCCAAGAAAAGAGCTCTCTAATGACCATAAAAAGATAAGAAATTTTGCTCAAAAAACAGGTGCTCACCTTTTTGATATAGGTGATGGTGTTTGCCATCAGATTGTTGCTGAGAAATTTCTAAACCCTGGTGAGATTTTAATAGGAGCTGATTCCCATACATGCACAGGTGGCGGGTTGTCTGCTTTTGCTACAGGTATGGGTTCGACAGATGTTGCTGTTGGGATAGCCTATGGGAAAACATGGCTTAGGGTTCCTGAGGCAATCAAGGTTAATATTTCTGGTAAATTTAAAAAAGGTGTGTATGCAAAAGATTTGATTCTATTCCTTATAGGTAAAATAGGTGCTGATGGAGCCACATACAAATCACTTGAATTTGGGGGAGAGAGTCTTGAATACCTCCAGATGAATGACAGACTTACACTTGCTAATATGGCTGTTGAGGCAGGTGCTAAATGTGGATTGTTTCCTTCAGATGCCATTACCAAACAGTATCTTCAGCAGAGGGGTAGAGGTGACAAATTTATCTCTATAAATATGGATAATGATGCAAATTATCAAAGTGTCATAGATATACAACTTGATGACCTTGAGCCTATGGTATCTTTCCCACACACTGTTGATAATACAAGGAAAATTACAGATAAAGATTGTAATGATATCAAAATAGATCAGGTATTTATCGGGACATGCACAAATGGCAGGATTGAAGATCTTAGAATTGCTGCCTCTATTTTAAAAGGGAGAAAAGTTCACCCAGGGACAAGGCTCATAGTTACACCTGCATCGAGAGAGATTTTCTCTAATGCTATTGATGAAGGGCTACTCAAAATTTTTAATGAAGCTGGAGCTTCAATCAATAATCCTGGTTGTGGAGCTTGTGTTGGTGTCCACCAAGGGATACTCGGAGATGATGAAAATTGTCTATCTACTCAAAATAGGAATTTTCATGGTAGAATGGGTAATACAAAAGGGAACATATTTTTATCCTCTCCAGCTACTGCTGCTGCATCTGCTGTAGAGGGTAAACTTACAAACCCTATAAAATATCTATAAATTATGCCTTACAAGATTTGGAGAGAAGATAATACCTTATTTGTAAATTATAAGGTGAGGAATCACCAGATAGATTCGTATGGTCATATTAATAATGCTACATATTTGCAGTTTCTTGAGGATGCAAGAGCTGATTTTTTCTCATTTCTTGGGCATCCTCTTAGTTTTCTTGCTAAAAATAATATTTATATTTACATTACAGAGATAAGTATTAAATATCTCAACCCTGGTTTTTTAGATGATGTAATAACTGTCTCAGGAAATGTAACTGATATCTCCAAAATAAGAGCTACATGGCATCAAAATATTTATAATGCTGATTCGAAGAAGCTCGTTACTGCAGATGTAAAGGGTGCATTTTTAGATTCAAATAAAAAAGGTATCAGGATTCCAGAGATTGTTTTAAAAGGTTTGGAATCGATGCTCTTAAATAAAAATATAGAGAAATAGAAAGGTTTATCTACCTAATGAAGTATCTTTTTACTCTTTTTACTCTTCTTTTTTTAGTTACTTCAATTTATGCACAAAACAAAAGACCATTTACCAAGCATGAGGTTTTTCTTAAAGGGTCGGAGTATGAGCTTCATGTTTACAGGATATATGGGAGACAAGATGGGAATACTATGCTCATTATTGGTGGGATACAAGGTGATGAGCCGGGTGGATATCTTTCGGCTGATCTCTATTCAGACCTAAAGATAGAGAAGGGGAATCTGATAGTTGTTCCAAGGGCAAACTTCAAATCTATAATTCTTTTTGACCGTGGTCCTGATGGTGATATGAATAGACAATTTCCAAAAGGGAAAGTTGAAAGCAAAATGGATCAGGTTGTTCGTATTTTGCAGAATCTTATTTCAGAGGCTGATGTTTTTCTCCATCTTCATGAAGGGTGGGGATTTCATAGCCCCAAATATATTGACAAAAACAGAAATCCTGAGAGATTTGGACAATCGATTATTACTGACAGCGACTCTTTTAAATGTAGTAGTGGTAAGATTCTTGATCTCAAGAAAGTTGCAAATGATGTATTAAATAGTGTCAATAGTAAAATTGAAAATAAAAATTACCATCTTGTCTATTTTAACACCAACACTAATGACCCCAATACCAATTTCAAAGATATGAGGAAAACAGCAACCTTTTATGCTCTGACAAAGTATTGCATCCCCTCATTTGGGATTGAAAGCTCCAAAAATCTCTCCTCAATGGAGTTTAAAATATTAATACATAATTATGCGATAAATGAGTTTATGAAAATTTTCGGAATAATACCTGAAAATCCGCAGATAGTAATGTTGACCCCCCAATTTAATTATACTGTTGTCAAGGTAAATTCAAATCCAAAAGTTTTTAATAAAGATAGCATTATCCAAATTAACTCTGGTGACACTATTGAAGTAAGTGAGATAGAAGCAAATTACAAGCGTGGACTTTCTGCTGATGTATTAGGTTTTGGTGAACTAAATGACATCAACAAACCTTTCAAAATAACTGACAATACGGTGATAATTTTTAGAAAAGATAATATAAAAATTGCAGAGATCCCGATTAATGTAGTTGGCCAGAAATCGATTAATAGAGTAAGCCATGAATCTAAATTAAAATTTAATCTCTCCCTCAATAATGTTAAAATGGAAGTTGGAGATAATCAAATTATTGAAGTAAAGATGGGTGATATATTAGAATTTTACGATGTATCATTTAATTCTAAGCCTGCCAAAGATATGGAGGTTAATTTTAAAGGTTTTGTGCCACCTAATCTTTTTAATAAAGGTGATGACAGAGGTTACAAGATACCAATAGATAAAAATCTGATGAGATCGTATTCAAAAGATTGTAAAGGTGTTTTTTATCCTGTGGTAGCTACCAAAGATGAGAATGAAAAAGCTAAAATGTGGATAAAAATTAAATGATTTTTTACGGTTACCTTCTTCTCTTCACTCTTTTTTTGATAGAGTGTTTTGAAATATTTCTGACTTATCTAAATTTAAAACATATAAAAGATAGTAAGGTAAATACCCCGCCAGAGCGATTATTTCAAATTTTTGATAAAAAAGATGTATATTTAGCTTTTGATTATCAGAGTGAGAAGGGTAGGCTTGATATTATAAGGAGGATTTGTAATATCCCATTCTTCTATCTACTCTTTATTTCAGGCTACATTCAGATATATTCATCTTATCTCAACAGATATTTTCATAATGATATAATTGCTGCAGTTATATTTTTCTCATCTTTTGCGATTTACTCCTTTTTAATAAACCTACCTTTTACTCTTTACGATATTTTTACTATTGATCAGAAATACCACTTCAACAAAATGACTCTACCTCTTTTTATAAGAGATACTCTTATTTCTGGTGTTATATCTCTGGTTATTATGGTTGTTCTTCTGGCTGTAATAACTTTCCTTAAAAATAATTTTCAAGATATCTGGTGGTTGTGTGCGGCACTATTTGTCTCACTCTTTCTCATCCTCTTAAATTATATTTACCCAGTTTTTATTGCTCCTATCTTTAATAAATTTGAAAAAATAGAGGATAACGACTTAATAAATAAAATATCTCATGTAACAGAAGTTGCACACTTTCCACTTGAAAAGATATTTAAAATGGATGCTTCAAAGAGATCTACTCATTCAAATGCCTACTTTACCGGTTTTGGTAGTAAAAGAAGAGTTGTTTTGTTTGATACCCTTTTAAATAATCACAGTAATGATGAGATTGTTTCAATTCTTGCCCACGAAATAGGCCACTACAAACTGGGGCATATAAAAAAGGGTCTGATATTGAGTAATGTTTCAATATTTATACTCTTTTTCCTTATAGGCCTTATGATAAATAGAGATTTTATTTACAGTAGTTTTGGATTTGAGCAGAGAGTATATATAGGATTATTTTTATCTATGCTTTTCCTCTCTCCACTCAATTTTATTGTTCAGCCTCTATTTTCATACTTTTCAAGGCGGCATGAATATCAGGCAGATAATTTTGCAATAAATATTACTAAAAAGGGAGAGATTTTTATTCAAACAATTATTAAACTTTATAAAGATAATTTAGCCAATCCATATCCCCACCCGTTATACAAAATTTTTTACTACTCTCATCCTACTCTTTTTGAAAGGATAGAAAATATTAATAGAGGAGAAGATAAATAAAATGAAAAAAATTTTTCTTTTTTTGAGTCTATTTGTAATTTTTGTTTTTTTTGTATTTATGCTCTTTTCAGAATCTTTTGAAAGGAGTAACCCTAAAATAGAGATATTATCATCACTTTATTGGAATCCTCAAAAGCCATTAAAGATAAAAATTAGCGACAATAAAGGAATCAAATCTTACCATGTGGGTATTGATAAATATATTGTAAATAAAGATTTTTTAGATAATGCTCCTCAGAGTGTTGAGATTGAGTATAATTGGCCTGAAAAAACAGTTACTAATGGGAAGAAGATATTAAATATTAAGGTTACCGATACAAGTAAATGGAATTTTTTCTCTGGAAATATTTCAGAACAGAATTACGAAATCAATATAGACAACAAAAAACCGGCACTATACCTTGTTTCAAAATCTTACACTGTTGCGAGGGGTGGTTGTGCACTTGTTATTTTTAAAGCAACTGACGAAAATATCCAAGATAATTATGTTTTGGTAAATGGCAAGTACAAATTTAAAAGTTTCCCCTTTATCAACCCAAATTACAACTTCTCTCTCCTTGCATGGCCTGTGGTTGAGCAAAATTTTAGAGCAGAAGTTGTCTCTACCGATAAAGCAGGGAACAAATCTACAAGGTTACTCGATTTTTTTATAAAAAATTATAATTATAGAAATTCAAATATAAATCTCTCCCAAGAGAGTATGAACTCTTTGGTTGATCAGATATTATCTGAATCTAATATGCAGATACCTGATGATTTTGTAGAAAAATTTAAATTAATGAATGAGAAATTAAGAGAAGAGAACGAGGATAAAATATCAACTGTTGCGAATAGTTTTAATCTTGATCTGATAACAGATTTCACAATTAAACCTTTTGAGCCTCTGCATAATGGTGCGGTTCAGGCGTTATTTGGGGATCATAGGGATTACTATTTCAATAAACAAAAGATAAGTGAATCGTGGCATCTTGGAATTGACCTTGCAAGCGTAAAACAGGCTCCTATCTATTCGAGTAATCAAGGGACAGTGGTTTATACTGGCAGCACAGGTATTTATGGAAATAGTGTAATTATTTATCATGGAGCAGGTCTTTATTCACTCTATTCGCACTGCTCAAGTATATCAGTTTCAGTTGGAGATACTGTAAATCAAGGTTCACTCATTGCCAATACAGGTATGACTGGGGCAGTATTTGGAGATCATCTGCATTTTGGGATGCTTTTACAGGGTATAGAAATTCAGCCTGTGGAGTGGTTTGACATTCATTGGCTTAACGATAATATATTTAAGATGATAAATGAGGCAAAAGCTGTTATTAAAAATGATAAATAGTTTAAAAAGATTACTGCTATCTTATAATATTACGAAGTATAGGGATATTACAACCTATACTTCACCACTTTAGAGTCTAACTCCTATTTAAAATTTCAATAAGAGAGAAGGTTGTTTATACTGTATTGATGAATGTTTTACTCCTATCACCTATTAAAAAATTCCAACTCTTTTAATCCTATTTTGTGTAGTGCTTCTTCCGTTTCCCCTGATGTAAAGGATCCTGTGATAAAGTTGTATATAGCTTCAAGTTTATCTCTTTGGATATCGAGGAATTCATCTTTGATTGCAGGATTAACAGGGAATTTTTCGTAAAGGTATTGCTGGAATTCTACACCTGTTTTTTTAGCTTTTAATTTTGCTTCACCTATTGCTTCTATCCAGTCAGGGTGAAATTTGATGTAGTAATCCCTTATTGATTGTTTGTTAAAATGTATGAAATTGCCGTTTATATTCATAGTCACCCTTATTGAGTCTGTATCGATAGTATCAACAACAATTAAATTTTCATCTGTTTTAGCAAATTCCCATTTTAGGTCCCAAAGCTGAAGCCCAATCTGTGCAAAAAATGCTTTTACAAAGTTAGAGCATAATTTTACTGCTTTGAAAAGTTTATGAAAATCTTGACCATTTAATCCTGAGATATAAAATGCTTCTTGAAGTGATAAAGCCCTATCTTCCGGCTCATATTTTGTGGTAAAATCAACTTTGGGTGATGGGAAATAACTCCATGGTTGGAGAGACTTGACCCCGTATTCTAAATGAAATTTCTCTTTTTCTGCTTCACTCATATTTTTATATTTTTTATATATTGATGATTCAGGTGTAATCCCAAACCTAACTATATTTTCTAAAGGGATGACAAAATTTTTACTTTTGTAGATCTGGCTGTAATCCCAAAGAAATGTCTCTCCAATGTCGATTTTGTCAGGTTTTATGACTGTAAATTTCTTTACAATATTGATGTTGCTTATATTTTCAGGGAATTTGCCTATGATTACATCTTGAGTTTTTGAATCAACCATCCCTAAATGGTGAGTTTGGAGGTTTTGAGGGTATTCTCCTACCAATCTGAGCCACTCGTCCCGATTTCCCATATCTGTGTAGATTTTGTGACGGAGTGCAGCTCTGTAAATATCATTATTTTTGATATGAAAAATTGTCCCGACATCAAAAACAGAACCGCCCGTGGTAGTTTCACAAGCCATATAATCCGGGTATTCTGATAAATGATAAATTTTTTGAACAGAACCTATGTAATCAGGGTTATTAAGTTTTGAGATATCTATCTTCATTTTAGTCTCCTAATAATAAATTTGAGTTTATGAAATATCTGTTCTATGGACGAAAATTAGTTAAAGTCTGATTTTTTTATGTATAAAATAAATTGGGATAAAGTTCAAGTAAGATTAAACTCATATTGCAATTTCATCTTTAAATTGTTATAAATTGTGAGCTAAAGTTATAAGTTGAGAGTTACACAAAAATATTTGAGGTCGATATTTTGCAAAAGATTAAACCTGAAAAAATTTTATCAGAGCAACCTTTTATTGATGAAACTTCTTTAGTATTGGATTCATCTTTAAGTGAATATGTTGAAATTGGTCCATACAACAACATTGTGGAAACTATAATTGGCAGATTTAGTTATACTTCTGAGAATTGCCAGATTATCTACTCTGAAATCAAAAATTTTGTAAATATAGCATCTTATGTAAGATTAAATCCGGGTCAACATCCGTATCAGCGGGTTTGCCAGCATCATATGCTTTACAGAAGAAAAATGTATGGTTTTGGTCAAGATGATAAAGATTTTTTTAATTGGAGACGAAGTAGCAGGGTTGTTATTGGTAATGATGTATGGATTGGGCATAATGTAACAATAATGGGTGGGGTAAATGTTGGAGATGGTGCTGTTATTGGCAGCGGGTCAATAGTTACCAAAGATATCCCTCCATATGCAGTGGCTGTTGGCAATCCAGCGAAGGTTATTAAATTTCGTTTTAATGAGAGGATTATTTCCAATTTACAAAAAATTGCTTGGTGGAATTGGGATTATAGCAAAATTAAAGAACACATCAATGATTTTAATGAAGTTGAAAGTTTTATAGAGAAGTTTGGGAGCGATGAGTGAGCATTTTACAGATATCTGTATAAATATAAAAGTTAATCTGAATGATTTTCGCTTCTGCTGATAGGGTAAAGAATTAAAGGTGTTAAATTAGAAATATTTGATTATAATAACTTACTTTATTTGAGAAAGAGCCCTATCTATGTCTTGATTTATCTCTTTACAAGTGGCTTGAGGATTCAGAGAATTGCGGATAGGACGACCTATTACAAGATAATCACTTCCATTTATGATGGCATCGTAAGGAGTAACGATTCTTTTCTGATCATCATTGGGAACTCCACTTTCTATCAATCTTATCCCCGGAGTAATTATGGATAGTGAATCCCCAAATTTCTCTTTGACAAATTTGGATTCTTTTGCTGCACATACAATCCCTTTGCAACCAGCTTTAAGAGCAAGTTCTGCCTTTTTTATTACATAATCTTTAATTGAAATATCTTTGGAAACATAAAGATTATGCAGATCTGACTCATCAAGAGATGTAAGAAAAGTAACGCACAAAAAACCTTCGTATAATGTATTTTTATATACTGTGTTGTAAAATTGGGTAGCTTCATCAAGGTGGACAGTTATGAAGATAGGCTCAATATCAAGGATACTCCTCACTGCCCCAAGGACAGTATTGGGGATATCGTGCAGCTTTAAATCGAGAAAAATTTTTATATGGTGCTTTTTTACAATTTCTCTTACCCACTGAGGACCTGCAAAACAGAAAAGTTCAAGCCCAACTTTAAATATATCGATATCTGATTTGAGGCTAATGATAAGAGCTTCTGCTTCATTGATATTATTAGTATCAAGGGGGAAAATAATTTTTTTCATAATTTTTATTATCAGAATAGTTTGTAAAAGTAAATTGTAAAATCTTTAATCAGTAAAAATACTCAAGCAATGCCAAATTTTATCTATGAAAAAAGGGGATGACATTGAAATATCATCCCCTTTTTAAACTGTATAGATTATAGATTGTTATTCACTCTTGTCGTCGTTATCTTTATTGTCTGAATTTTTGTTAAGTAGAATGTAAAGTTGTGAGGTGAGGTAGAGAGAAACTCCAATCAGAAACAGAAAAGCTAAAAATACCCAAATAGCTGAATTTATATCTTTTGATGTGTGGAATTTGAAACTATCTTTGTTGTGGCATTTGTCGCAATTTGAAGGATTAAGGTTTTTCTCTCCGTGAGCAGCGTTGCCGTGGTGACAGTTGAGACAATTACTGTCAGAATACTCCTCCCCAGCATAAATTTTCTCATGAGCTGAAATTCTAAAATTCCCAAAAGTTCCTAAAAATCCTTTTCCTTTAATATCTTTGTGGCATTTTGTGCATGTATCTTTAAGATTTTTCTTATTTACAGATGAAAATTCATTTTTTGAAGGGAGTATAGAGTGAGCAGTATGGCACAATGCACAATTATAGACTTTGTTGGATGTATTAAACATAACTTTGGCATGTGGAGTATTTTTGAAGCCTTCCATTTTGTCGTGGCATGAAAGACAGTCAACTCCTGATTGTAAACCCTTTGAATGCTCCTTATCAGCTCCGGTATGACATTCTAAACATTCAACCTGCCCGTTATGAACACTTGTTTTAAAGTGGTCATACTCAGATTTGTGGCATTTGTCGCATTTATCAGCAAGAAGAGAAGATGCGAATATAAAAATAAAAATTATATTTATTATAAAGATTTTCTTCATTTTTCACTCCTTTCTATTTAGTTTGAATTCTCATCAACAATTTCGGCAATATCTTTTATCTCTACTTCCTCTATCTTGCCAAACTCTTTTATCCCGTCAACAAGCATAGTAAGGCAGAATGGACAAGCTGTTGCAAAACATTCAGGGTTTTTATCAAGACCCTGTTTGACTCTTGCATTGTTTATTCTCTCTCCGATTGTCTCCTCCATAAACATTCTTCCGCCCCCTGCACCACAGCAGAAACCTTTGGTTCTATTTCTGTCAAATTCAAGCAATTCAACGCCTTTTATTGAATTGAGTATCTCTCTTGGCTCATCGTAAATTTCGTTCCACCTTCCAAGGTAGCATGAATCGTGATAGATAACTCTCTTTGAAAATGTTTTATTTGGGATCAGCTTTCCAGAAGATATAAGGTCTTGTATTAGTTGAGTATGATGGATTACCTCGTAATTGCCACCCAAATCTTTATAATCTTTTGCAAGTGTAGTAAAACAGTGAGGGCATGCTGTAATTATCTTTTTGATTCCGTGGTTATTCATTGTTTCTATATTTTCTTTTGCTACATTCTGATAAAGATATTCATTTCCAGCTTTTCTTGCTGGATCACCGCAACACTTCTCCTCTGTTCCAAGTATTGCGAATTTGATACCTGCTTTTTTTAGGATATTAACCATTGATTTTGAAACTTTTTTGTATCTGTCATCAACAGCACCTGCACAACCTGGCCAAAAAAGATACTCTATCTGATTTTTCTCAGCATCTTCAAGCTCTCCCAATATAGGAACATTTAAGCCTTCTGTCCAGTCTGCCCTTGTAGCATGACCTACACCCCAAGGATTGCCGTTGTTCTCTATATTTCTAAAAGCAAGCTGAAGCTCACCTGAAATATTACTCTCCATCAAAACAAGATACTGTCTCAAATCTATGATTTTGTTGGTATGTTCAATCATCATAGGACAGTTTTCAACACAGGCAAGGCAAGTGGTGCATGCCCATACCTCATCTTCAGATAATACCTCTCTGATGATGGTGTTTTTGGTGTCTTGATTGTAATTCTCCATATAGACCTTTAATTTTTGGATAACTTCTTTAGGGTTTAATGGTTTGCCTGTGATATTGGCAGGACAGTTGTCAGAACATCTCCCGCATCTAACACAAGCATCAAAGTCAAGAAGAGTCTTCCAAGAAAATTGTTCAAGGTTGTTGACTCCAAACTCCTCTTTATCCTCTAAATTGTCTGTAAGTATGTAGCCTTTATGTTTTAGGTTTCTAAAAAATATATTGAGTGGAGCACTGATTATATGAAAAAGTTTTGAGTATGGGATATAGGCAATAAATCCAAGAACAGATATAAAGTGAATTTTCCATATTATAAGAAGAAATTTGGGGGTTGCTGGGGTAAAAGATGATACCAAAGCTCCTATCGGAGAGAATTTGGTAATTTCACCACCTGATATAGCAATTCTGCTACCTTCAACAAGAAAACCTGTCAGGTAGATACCAAATAGTAAAATTAGTGCAATAAGATCGTCAGTTTTGGTGTCAAACCCTTTATCTTTAACAATCAATCTTCTTGCAAAAAGAACAACTGTGCTTACAAGTCCCATAAATCCCAAAATATCTAAAAAAATAGATAATGTTGCTGCGGTAGCTGGAGTGAATGAAAAATTTGCCTGACAGAATACCACAATGACAAAAGGGATAATAAAAGCATAAAAAATTAGTAAATGTGTGATACCAGTAAGTTTTTCTTTTAATGTTCTTGTGTGACCAAATCCTATCTGGAAAATGCCACCAACTCTGTCGGTTAAATTGTCATATCTGTTTTCATCTTTTCCAACTCTCCATAAAGATATCCTCTTTATTACTCCATAAAAGAAAAAAAACAGAGAAATAGCTAATAAAAAGAGATCTAAAGCACCTATCATTTTCTCCTCCTAAAAATTTGATAATCTATAAAAATTGAATTTATAAGATTAAAGCTCAAAATATAAAGCTGTTAAATTTCTATATGTTATGGTAAAAAATAGTTGTAGTAGTAACTTTAAAAATTGCTATATACCCTGCTACTATGCGGATATATATAATAAAAAACAGAAAAAACCTTTTAATACATAAAGATTTTTTTTACAAGTAAAAAATAGAGCAAAAGATAGATTTTCAGGTTGATAAAATAATAATGTATTTTTTAAAACAGATGTTATATCTATTTTAAATATTACATTTTACTGAGATTATAATATTTTGTGAAAGGTTATTCTTTTATGTATTTTAGAATTAGGTATATTGTATTTTTTATTTTATAATGCAGTTTGAATTTTTTATCTCTTTTTGAAATAGTAAAAAATCTCTTGATTTATTCTATTGTTGTATTTTATATTACGATAAATGAATAAAAATTTAAAAGCTGTTGCACTCAAGTATGAGCAGAGTAAAGATAGAGCTCCTAAAGTTATTGCCAAAGGTGAAAAAAATATTGCCGAGAGGATACTTGATATAGCCAAAGAGCATAATATTCCGATACATCAAGATTCAGATTTGTTGGAACTTCTTTACAAACTTGATATCTATCAGGAGATACCAGAGGAGCTTTATAAAGCAGTTGCTGAGATCTTGGCATACATCTATAAAGCAAACAAAAAATATTATTAATTTTATAGTCCCTGTTAAACTTTTATTACTCCCAAAGATAGCCAAAACTACTACAATTAAGGAGTTTTTCAAATGTATAATCAAATATCCATTTATAAAAAAATGAATAGATTTTTTATGCTATCTTTATTTACGCTTTCACTTTTTCTTTTTTTTATATTTATTTTTATAAAATATCCATCTTTTATGAAAGAGAGAGAAAGTGTTTTAGAACAGAAGAAATTGGAGTTTAATTTATTGCTAAAAAATTTTGAAGAATTTTTTAATTCTTTAGAGTCTAAAAGTTATCAAATCGCAAACAGGAGTGTTATAAGAGATGCTCTTATCAAATACAACCAAGGGTCTATGACTATTGAAGAGTTGAATCTTTTATCTTTATCAAAATTAAAAGATGGTCTTGAATATTTTCCTGAAGCAAAAGGTTTTGTGAGGTGCAGTGATAATGGGACTCCTGTATTAAAGATTGGTTTGGTAATTGATCCGATTTTTAAAGTTATGCCTAAAGATATGAATATTGTTTATGGTGAAGTGTTTTTTTATGAAAAAGAGTTCTACTATACACTTGGAGTCCCTATTAAGGGTGGGGTGAATCGTAATCAAAAAGTTGGCTCTGATCTTTACCTCATATCATTATCAACTATCAAAAAAATACTTTTGGAGAGTAAAAGTAAGTTTGAATATGGAACTTTTTCTCTTGCCTTAAAAGTTGATAGTCAAACTTTTTCAGATATCTTTACACCATCAAAGATTTATAAATTTGATACATCAGTAAAAAAAGATTATCAAGATGATGGAAAGAGTATCACAATTTTATCACCAAGTTTCAAAATCCCAAATTTTTATATTGTTTACAAAGCTGATAAAGATTTACTCTTTAAAGATTTAGATAACTTTCTTATTACCCAGCTGCTCTTTTACTTGACCCTCTTGGTTGCTGCTTTTATTCTCTTTTTTTGGGCATCAAAAAGATTTAAAAGGGAGGTAACTAAATCATTAAAAGATATGGAGCTTCAAACAGACGAGGCAACCTCCAATCTTGACAATGTCAAAGCAGAGAAGACTCAGATATTAAATTTTATAGGTAGTGCTGTGTGGATATTAGATAAAGATGGGAAAATATCTTTTGTAAATCAAGCAACTGAGAAAATTTTTGGGTATAAACCTGATGAGATGATTGGTAAAGATCACTGTGGTTTCCTGAAAATTTCTGACAAAGAGGGTCCTATTCCTGATAAATGCACGGTTTGTGAATCTGTTCGTAGTGGTAAATTTTTTGAAAATATAAAAAGAAAAATTTTTACCAAAGATGACAAAATTATTGACTTCTCAATAAGCACATCCCCTATATTTCAGAAAGGTGAGATAATAGGGACAATACTTATTTTAAATGATATTTCAAAAAGTGAGAGATTAATCTCTGATATGAAAAAGCTTACTGAGGTAATCAACAGAATGCCTTCAGGAGTTGTAATTACTGATAAAAATGGAACCATAGAGTATGTTAATCCATCTTATGAGAGAATCACAAAGTATAGCAAAGATGAATTGATAGGGAAAAATCCAAGAATTTTCAAAAGTTTTATGCAAACAAATAGATTTTATGAGAATTTTTGGCATACTATTTTAAGTGGTAGTGTCTGGATGGGGAATTTTATAAATAACAACAAATACAAAGAGTTGGTATATGAAGAAGCAACAGTTATCCCGGTCAAAAATGATAGTGGTGAGATAACAAATTTTATAGCCATAAAACATGATGTTACAGATAGAAAAAATATCTCTGACAAATTTAACCAAATTCAGAAATTTGAATCAATTGGACTTCTTGTCGGTGGTATTTCCCACGATTTTAATAATATACTTACCGTAATATCGGGCTATAACGAAATGGTTTTGAGTTCACTAAAAGAGGATGATACTCTAAAAAGTTATATTTTAAAAGTTAATGATGGTATTGATAAGATGTCGCAACTTGTAAAACATTTATCTGCTTTTACAAGGAAACAAGATTATAACCCTGAGGTGATAAATATTTCAAAAGAGGTTAAATTAATAGAAAATATGTTAAGAAAGCTTGTTAGTGAAGATATAAAATTTTATTTTAAATACAAGACTCAAGACTCTTTTATTATTGCTGATATTAACAATATTCAGGTAATCTTGATAAATCTCATAAAAAATGCATCAGATGCAGTAAATTCAAGGAAAGATAATTTTAACAGGGAGATAGATGTAATTGTTGATTATCTTGATATAGGGGATGAAAATGTCTATAATCTTGATAAGGGTGGTTATGTTGTAATAGCTGTTAGAGATACAGGAATAGGTATCCCTGAAAGTATGATAAATAGAATTTTTGATCCATTCTTTACAACCAAAGGAGTTGGTGAGAATAGTGGTTTGGGATTAAGCACAGTTTTGGGGATCGTAAAGCAGAGTGGTGCTTATATCAATGTTACTTCCAAAGTTGATGAGGGTTCAAAATTTGAAATATTGTGGCCATGTTATAGAAAAGGTATTAAATCTGAGATACCCAGCAAAACTCCACTAACTTCTGAAAATAATCTACCTGTCTGCCCAACAGGCAGGAAAAAGAGGGTGATGGTGGTTGATGATGAGATTGAATTGGCAGAAATTACCAAAGCAACACTTGAATCTGTTGGTTACTCTGTTGAAATATCAGCAAATCCACTTTCTGCAATGGAGTTGCTCAAAAAGGAAGATTATAAATTTGATTTAGTAATAACAGATATTATTATGCCGGATATCAATGGTAAAGATTTTTATGAAAAAGTTCATTTAGAAAACGATAAAATAAAATTTCTCTTTGTATCAGGGTATCCTGTTGGGGTGCTTGAGGAGAAAGGTTTCAGAATTGAAGAGCAAAATTTTCTCTCTAAACCTTTATCTACGACAAAACTTTCAAAGAAGATAAATGAGATATTCTCAGACGAAAAGGGATAGGGCTGAAGGCTGAAGGCTGAAGGGGAAAAGGGGGAAATAGTTGTTAGTTGAGAGTTGTTAGTTGTTAGTGTTTAGAGGAGAAAAATAGAGAAAAGACCACCCTGCCGATGATATAGTTTTTTTAAAAAATCATTCTCCATTCTCAATTCATCATTTACAATTCATCATTCATCATTCAATATTAAAAGGTGAGTAACCATCTCTTCTAATAATAACTTGATAAAAATTTTTTCTAATTTTTATTTGCTAAATTTCACACTTCACACTTCAATCTCAAATAGAGCATTTAACTTTCTCTTTTTAATTTAATATTGGCATTTTAATTGCTTAATCAGAGAAAAAGATAAGGAGGGTAAAGTGGGACTCAGCTTATTTGACCAAAATATCTCAAATCTTGAAGCTTCAATGAATATAAGAAGTAGAATACAAGATGCTATTAGCTCAAATATTGCTAATGTAAATACTCCGGGATACAAATGTAAAAATATAAATTTTCAGGAAGAGTTTGAGAAGGTTGTTCAACAGAAGAAACCTATGGATATGGACGCTACCAACGAGAAACATTTTAAAATCCATTATGAAAAAAATGATGGTTATCAGGTAGAGCAGAAAGATTGTGACAACTATATATTGGGAAATGATAAGAATAACGTTGATATGGATAAAGAGATGTCAGAGATGTCAAAAAATAATTTATATTTTACCGTTGAAAGTCAAATTCTTGTCAAAAATATGAAAATTTTGAAAGATGTAATTATGCAAGGGGGTAAATAATGAGCTTTCTTAATGCTTTTGAAATCTCTACTTCAGGATTGAGTGCTGAAAGATTTAGAATTAATGTCATAAGCAGTAATGTTGCTAATATTAATACTACAAGAACCGCAGAGGGTGGTCCATATGTGAGGAAAGATGTTCTCTTTCTTGCTTCACCTGTTACTGAGAATAAGTCTTTTAGTCAAAATCTTGATGATGAGATTGATCTTCAAAAAGTTGAGGTAAAGGAGATCGTAAAGGATCAGAGACCACCCATCTTAAAATATGACCCTTCACATCCTGATGCTAATTCTGAGGGGTATGTTGCGTATCCTCACATAAATATTATGGAAGAGATGGTTAATCTTGTGAATGCTTCCAGAAGTTATGAGGCAAATGCAACTACATTGAGAGCGGCAAAAGATATGGCAATGAAATCTATTGAAATTATAAAAGGTTAGAGGTTTGAGCTATGATAGATAAAATAAATAGCAGTATTCCAACTCAGATTCAGCTTACCAAAAAATCTACGGATAAGGTCTCTACTTTCTCTGAAACTTTGGGTGATTATATAAAAAGTGTAAGTAATGACCAGTTGGATGCGAAGCATTCAATAGAGAGGTTTTTGAGGGGTGAAGAGAAAGATATCCATAATACTATGATAACTATTCAGAAAGCAGATATATCGCTTCAACTAATGATGCAGGTTAGAAGCAAACTTATAACTGCTTATCAAGAATTAATGAGAATACAAATATAAGAGAGGGAATTTAGATGGCTGCTTCAATTGGTGATTTCTTAAATAAATTTACAAAAATGGAGAAAATTCATAAAATTATAATTTTGTCAGGGGTTGGGTTTATGCTTCTATTTACTATTCTGATAATTTCATTCTCCAACTCAAAAAAATATGTTCCTATATATTATAATCTCCCTGAAAGCCAATCTGGCGAAGTAGTTGAATTTCTCAAAAAGCAGCATATACTTTACAAAATAAATAGTAGTTCAGGACTTATTGAAGTTCCTAATGAAAGTGTATATGAGGCAAGGATGCAACTTGCAAGGTCAGGTTTGCCTGCGAGCAAAAATATAGGACTTGAGATATTTGATAAAACAAAATTAGGACAAACTGAGTTTGTTCAGAATGTAAATTATATAAGAGCAATACAGGGTGAACTTTCAAGGTCAATAGAATCTATAAGAGGTGTCAAGTCTGCAAGGGTTCATATTGTAATACCGAAAGATTCACTTTTTAGCCAAGAGCAACTTCCTGCTACAGCATCTGTAATTATTGATTATAGTGCTGCTGAAGGTAAAATGAACAAGAATCAGATACAAGGTATCGTAAATCTTGTTGCTAATTCAGTAGAGGGACTCAAAGTAGAAAATGTGAAGATAATAGACTCTTTTGGTAATATAATAAGCGATATTTTAAAAGATGATAGTGAAGATGTTACAGGTGAAGTAAATAAGAAACTTGATTATAAGAAGAAGATGGAAAGTTATTATGAAAAGCGAGTTCAATCAATGCTTGAACAGGTTGTTGGAAAAGGTAAAGTTATAGCAAGAGTTACTGTAGATATAGATTTTACAAAATCTGAAAAAATTATGGAGTTTTATGATCCTGAAAATATAGCTGAAAGAAGTCACCAGAAAACAAAAGATACTGCAGTAGAATATGATGCTACCAAAGGTGGTGTCCCGGGTGTAGCTTCCAATGTCCCTTCAGTGATGGCAGATCAGAATAGTAAACTTGTGAATGAGAATTTAAAGAAAAATATGAATAAAGAGCAGGAGATTGTTAACTACGAAGTTAGCAAAACTGTGGATAAAATAGTCAATGCAACAGGTGTTTTGAAAAGAGTTTCTGTTGCTGTTGTTGTAGATGGTATCTATAAAGAAGTTAAGAAAGATAAAAAAGTTATAAAAGAATTTTCTCAGCGAACTCCACAGGAGATGGATACCTTTAGAGAGATAGTCAAAAAGGCAATAGGATTTAATGAAACCAGAAAAGATCAGGTGGAAGTTTCATGCGTTGCTTTCAGTTATAATGAATTAGATGAAATTACTGATAAAATCCAGCAGGATAGGAAGAATGAAATTATAATGACTGCAGTTAAATATGGATTGACAACATTACTCTTATTGATTATATTTATCTTTATATTTAGGCCTTTCTTGAAAATTATATTAGAGAGAGTGAAGCCTCCTGCAGAACTAATTAGAAAACCTAAAACAATTGAATCTCTTGAAAAAGAGATTAAGGCAAAAGGTGGTCAAGTTGGACAGGGAGGAGTTTCAGCAGGGGGTAAAGTATCAGGTGAAGAGGGTTTAGAAGCAAAGGGTCCATCACCAAGAGAGATACTGGTTCGGTTGATAGAGCAGAATCCTAAAGAAGTTTCCAAATTAGTTCAGCAGTGGGTAAGGAGCAGATAGATGGCTACCAAAGGTGAGTTGACAAAAAAGAGGAAGATGGCTGCAATTATTCTTGCACTTGGAGATGATGTTGCATCAAAAATTCTTACAAATCTTGATGATATGGATCTACATATTTTAGGGAATGAAATGACATTTATGGACAAGGTTTCCCCTAAAGAGCTTGAAGGTTATATCAATGAATTTATAAAGGAGCTTGGAAGAGAGCCCGAAATTGAAGGTGGTCTTGAGCATATAAGGAAGATATTAATAAAAGCTTTTGGTGAGGAGAAAGCTCGAGTAATGCTTGAAAAGATTGGAAGCCCTCTTAAAAAGATACCATTTTATTCTCTTACAAATATTGATTCCAAAATGCTTGCAGGTTTCATAAAGGGTGAGCATCCTCAGACAATTGCAGTAATACTTGCTCACCTTGAAAGTAAACATGCGGCTGATACTCTCCGTTATTTACCTGAAAATTTACAAACAGAGGTTATGTTTAGAATAGCAAAGCTTGAGACTGTTTCTCCTGAAATTGTCAATGAGCTTGAAAAAGCACTTGAAGAGGAGGTCAAATCTGCAGGTGGATCAGAAAGCCATCAGGTTGGTGGGATAGAACCTGTTGCGGAGATCCTTAATAATGTTGGCAAAGATTTAGAGAGGAAGATCCTTGAATCGATAGAAGAGGAGAACCCTGAAATTGCTGAAGAGATAAGGAAGAAGATGTTTGTATTTGAAGATCTCAATTATGTTGATGATAGAGGTATTCAGACAATACTTAAAGAGATCAATAATGAAGATCTGCTACTTGCATTAAAAACAGCCACAGAGAGTATTAGAGAGAAAATCTTCAAAAATATGTCTTCAAGAGCTTCTGAAATGATAAGAGATGATCTTGAAGCTATGGGACCTGTGAAGCTCATAGATGTTGAAAAAGCACAGCAGAATATAGTTCAGGTTGCAAAGAGACTTGAAGAAGAGGGTAAAATATTTGTTGCAAAAGGTGGTGCAGGGGGTGAAGTAGTTGTCTAATCAATCGATAAAAAACTTTCAATTTGAACAATTTGATCCCCAAAATTTAAAAGGGAAGAAAAGTGAAAGTCTGTATAAATTTGAAGAGAGGAAAGGGAGTGATTTTAAATTATCATTTGAGCAAAGCAATGATATAAAAACCTACTTCTCCCCACTTTTTATAGGTTCTAAAAAGGTAACAATGGAGGATTATGACAGACAGTTGAAGGATTACTATGACCAGAAGCTTGCTGATATTAATAGAGAGTTAAAGGAGTATTCAGAGAAAAATAAGGCTTTAGCAGAAGCACTCCTTGAAAATAGTAAAAAAGAGGCTGAATCTTTATTTGAACAGAGAAAAAATGATGGTTATAAAGAGGGTTTTGAGCATGGTTCGACTGAAGGTTTTAAAAAATCTTATGAAGAGCATAGTGGTAATTTTGATGATTTGAAAGCACTGATACAAGATATTGCTAATTTTAAAAATAGTTTGCTTGAGAAGTATGAAGATAAAATCAAAAATATTATTATTGCTATTGTTAAGAAGATAATAAAAAGAGAGCTTGATAGAGACTCAAACAGCATCCTACTCGAAAATATCAGCTATCTTCTTCATAAGATAGTGGATAAAGAGGAGCTTACTATATATGTTTCTGCTAAAGATTACGAGTTTCTTAATAAAAATATTGATACCTTAAAAGATATATTTTCATTGGAAAATGTAAAAATACTCAAATCAGAAGCAGTTGCAGAGGGTAGCTCTATTATCGAATCAAATTATGGAACTTACGATTTAGGCGTCCAAACTCAGATTGATGAATTTGAAAATATGTTAAAATAGCTATTTTTATTGATAATTCCTTTAAATTTAATACTCTATAGAGTTAATCTCATCCCATCTACAAAACTGTTCTTTATTTTTATCTTAACTATTTCTAAAGTGATGTATTATTTTTAACTATTTTAAGCCTATGTAACATAACTTTTGTAGATATTATTGGGTAAGTTGCCTTTCTTATCCTTTTATTGGCTGTGACTACACCAGAACATAAAAGTAAATCATAAAATAAACTCTTCTACTCTTTTCCGATTACCTGATACAATTTCAAGGTTCAAAATTTGAATTATAGTGACAAACTATATTTTTTGTCATTTCGACGAGCGTAGCGAGGAGAAATCTCAAGGGTAGTCTCAATAAAAAGATAAA
>DYJV01000097.1 GCA_020722945.1 Candidatus Methylomirabilis sp.
ACTCCGGGCAATTCACATCAATATATCTTTAATGGGAAAGCTTTCGCAAGTTCTGCAATACCATCTTCTTCAATCGACACTACTCTTTCAGGTTTTGATTATATCGGGAATTCAGGGAGTTCTTCTATAGCCATCACTTACACAGGTTCATTACCAAACAATTTTTCTCTAATATCAGGTGGTAAAATTTTAGATAAGAGTGATACAAATATAGGATACTGGTTGTTTGATGGTAGCATAGACAAAAATACAAATTCCAACTCTTACTCATCATTCTACTTAATAACAAATAACTCCTTCACCAACAACACCAACAATTCAACTAACTTTACTATTGACGATTCATCCAAGATACTAACAGTAAATAACTCATTTTATATATCACCTTCTGCAACTGTATCTTTTAATCCCTCTCTATCTTCACCATATTCAGGTGGGTCATCCTCACTAAATGGATTATTTTTAATAGACAACTCTTTCTTCTCATTAGGGGAGATTTCAGAATCAGGTTCAACATCATCACCCAAATTAGGCTCATTTACAGATAAAAAATATTTCCTGACTATCCTTCAGAACGATAATGGGCTAACAGGCTCTCTATACCAATTCACATCAACAGGGATTACCAAATCAACCATTAATGGAACTATTTACAAAGATATTAATATGTTCAAAATGTCAGGAGAATTAGAAAATGCAAATATATCAAATATTTATACAACGGCTAAATCTTACACCGTAGGAGCATTCAATTTTTATAACGCACCAAATGAAAATTGGGGAATATTGAGCGGTAATTTTTCAGGAAATACCAATTCACCAACCAATTCTATAAATAGCAATCCTGCAAATTTTTACATTAAACCATTTACCACAAAGACATCTTCTACCATCAACCAAACTACCTACGGTTTCGGTAATAATGGAGGAAAAATTTGGATAAGTGTTGCAGATGTCTTGGGTGTTGTTTCTCCATTAGACAAATCTTTTAATGCAATACTTACAGGAGTATGGATAGATACACTCAAATTCCTTGAATTAGCTGGTAAAGTTTCAGGGAAAGCCGCAAATACTCAACCACTTAAAGCTCTGAAAATACCTTATATCGAAGTAGGCAAGACAAACCTCTCCGGCTCAAGCTCTGATTTACTCATAGAGATGAATGATGTTGTCTTTTTTTCAACTTCAACAGGTGTCAAACCTCAAATCTGGGCAACAGGAGATGTATCAGGAAGTTACAAAGGCTCACCAACTATCAATAATCCTGTCTCACTCAAAAATGGTTCAGGTAGCATAACTGCAGATTTCACACTAAAATCTTGGTCTAATTACCAATGGACAGGTAGTGTTGACAAAGGACAGGGAAATCTCAGTGGTGGCTCATACAACGGCGGAGTTACATTTAAAGGGTCAGCAGCAGGGAATTACTTCCCATTCCCACCATCACCCGGAGCAGCTCCTACTACTGTTCCAGGGACAGGTAGCAGTTTTGATGGCAAGATAAATGGTGTTGCTGCTGGTATAGTTGATTAAAACAAACTAATCTTGGAGGTTTAATTATGATAAAAAAGTTACTTTTACTCTCTCTTGCACTATTTATTTTTATATCAACCAATATTTTTGCAGGACCATTTGACAACATCTCAACTGACAAACCTGAGTGGCAGCAGCTCCTTGAACCTCTTAATACTACATTTTTTGGGGTTTCACTAAAACAAAATACAACTGTAAATCAAGATATCTACTTTAACACTGTTGATTTTTTAGATCTCAAAGGATACACACTTTATGTAAATGGTAATGCCAATATCCAAGGTGTTTCTATTGACATTAATGATGGAGATTTCAGAATTTTTGCCAACAATAGTTCATCTGGAAATCTCAACCACTCCGATGGTGATATCACATTTAATGGTGGGCAGTTGATACTTTACTCCAACTATACAGAGAGTAACAAAGGTTCTCTATATATTAACAATAGTGATGATCTATTCAGTATAAATGGTGCCTTTGAAATCAAAGATTTCCTTGTAAACGAGATAACTGCTGGAACTATAAGTATCAAAAGAGACCTTATTTTTTCAAACACAAAAAATTTTATCTGTAGTGGCACAAACAAAATAATACTTACAGGGGATACTGTTCAGACAATTAAGCTCAACTCCAGCAATGTAACACTCAACGACCTTGAAATACAAAACCCTGTGGAGGTAAAGGTAGAAGGGCTCAAACCTCTCAAAGTAAATAAACTAATACTTACCAACTCATCCACCAAAATCAACCTTGATGATTTTGAATATAACGAGATAGTGACTCTCGTAGAGATTGGTAAATTTAATTTAAAACAGGGTTGGAATATGATAGCATTCCCCTCCACCAAAACAGTTAAATTTGATGATTATTTCAAAAATATCCCATCATTATGGATATATTCAAATGGAAATTGGGGAGTATGGTCATCCAACATCTCTTCAGTCAGTAATTTGGGCTTCTCTCTTGCATCAGAGGTTTCACCGGGACAAGGAATTTGGGTATATGCAAACAGTGATTCAGAAATTACATACGAAAAAAATAGCACAAGTTATAGCATCCTTGAATTAAATATAGCTCTTGAAAATGGCTGGAATTTCCTTGGAACAGGGGAGAATTTGACTGTAAGTGCTTTTATCAACGCATATCCAACTGTCAAAGCTGTATTCAAATGGAATGCGTCCACTCAATCGTGGGAAGGCAGCTCAACCTCAGCAGAGCTGAAACAAATAATTCAGGATAGCGGGATAACACCTTTTTCTACCATTTACGCAGGGGAAGGTTTCTGGGCTTACACAGGGAATTAATCTTTGATTAAAAGATTTTCTATTTTCTCTCTGATAGGGCTCTTATCAGGGGTAATAATATTTATCTTATATTTTTCAAAAGTAGATTATTTTAAAAGTATAGACCTAAAATTAAGTGATGTAAGATTCAAGTTAGTAAAGAGTCAGCCACCTGACAAAAGAGTTATTATTATTGCTATTGATTCAAAAAGCATCAATGAGCTTGGGAGATTTCCGTGGAATAGGGATATTATCGCAAAGCTCATTGATTCTCTTGAATATTATCAGGTAAAAACAATTGCCTTTGATATAGTTTTTTCCGAACTTTCAGAGCAATCATATGATGCTCAACTATCTAATTCAATAAAAAATGGTGGGAATGTAATACTTGGATACTTTTTTAGGGAAGAGAGTGAAATCCCATCATCACAGAACCTCGAAATATTAGAAAATAAAGCAGTCATAACAGATGTTGAGATCGGAAAAAATGTAAAAAAAATACCTATCCCTTCACTACCTAATGTAGAACTAAACATCCAAGAAATATCAGAAAATGCAGAATCATTTGGATTTTTTAATATATTTCCAGATAGAGATGGAATAATCAGAAATGCCCTTCTTCTATCACTATTTGATGGGAATATATACCCTTCACTCCCTATTGCAGCATTAAAACATTTTACAAATCAAGATATAAAGATAAAGATAGAAGATTTTGGAATAAACAGTTTATCAATAGGCAATCGTATTATCCCTTCTGATGAATTTGGTAATCTTCCTGTTAATTTTTACGGACCGCAAAAGTCGTTTCCCTACATATCAGCAGTTGATGTAATAAAAAAGAGATTAGAAGACAATATTTTAAAAGATTCATTAGTTTTTATAGGTGCTACAGAGATAGGTATCTACGATTTACGACCTACACCTGTTGACTCAACTTTGCCGGGAGTGGAGATACATGCAACTGTTACATCAAACTTTCTTCAGAACAATTTTCTGATAAGAAATGGATATGTAGTCTCTTTAGAAACTTTCTTCATCTTCCTATTCCCATTAATCTTAAGTTTTTACCTTTCTTTAACCAAACGGACTTTTTTAGGACTTTTAGGTTATTCTGTTACAATGCTCTGTTACACTTTTATTAATATCACTATTTTTAAAAAATTTAATTTTAATATAAATATAATTTCCCCTGCACTCTCTCTGACTTTGTCATATTTTATATCAGAAGCATACAGAAATCTCATAGAGGAGAAACAGAGCAGATTTATAAAAAAAGCTTTCTCAAGTTATGTATCTGACAAACTTGTAGAGCAGATCTCAAAAAATCCTGATCTTTTAAAATTAGGTGGTGAGAAACGTGAAATTACAATACTATTTTCAGATATCAGAGGATTTACTACTCTTTCAGAGAAGACAAAACCAGAGCAGCTTGTTGAACTGCTAAATGAATATTTTACACCAATGACCAACATCACCCTTGCAAACAATGGCACTCTTGACAAATATATAGGCGATGCAATTATGGCAATCTTCAATGCACCTATGGATGTTCCTGATCACACTTACTATGCCTGCAAAACAGCCTTAGAGATGATAGAGAATCTTGCCGAAGTTAACAAAAATTTTCAAAAAAAGGGTTACCCCACAATTGATATCGGAATCGGATTAAATACAGGTGAAGCAATAGTCGGGAATATGGGGACAGATAGAAGATTTGATTATACTGCAATTGGTGATTCAGTCAATCTTGCATCAAGGCTTGAAGGGACAAACAAAGTTTTTGGAACCAGAGTGATAGTAAGCGAATCTACTTATAACCATGTAAAAGATAAATTTAATTTCCGTATGCTTGACAAGATTCAGGTCAAAGGTAAACATGAAGGTGTTACTATATATGAGCTAAACAATCATCTTGCTGATGAGATACAGAAGAGTTATCATAAAGCTCTCAACTTCTATTTTGAGAGAAACTTCTCTGAAGCATTCCAACTATTCAATTATTTGATTGACAAATATAATGACCAAGCTTCAAAAACTTTATCAGAAAGGTGTAAATACTATATAGACACCCCACCCTCAGATTCTTGGAATGGCGTTTTTATTTTAAAATCAAAATAAAAACCTATAAAATTATGAATAATATCAAAATTATAAGAAAAAATATTAAAAATATAATCTTAAAAGTAAAATCTGACGGGAGTATTTCTCTTACTGCTCCAAGAGGCATAAGTAGTGAGTATATAAAAGATTTGCTTATAAAAAAGAGTGACTGGATAAAAGAGAAACAACTTTTATTTAAAAACTCAAAAGAAATTTCTTTGAACAAATATTACGACGGTGAGCTATTTTCTTATCTTGGCAATAGATACAAACTAAAAACAATAAAATCAGATATAGAAAAAGTTACCATCAATTCAGAGTATCTCGAAATTTACATAAAAGATGAAGATCATTCAAGAAAAGAGATACTGATAAAAAAATGGTATAGAAAAAGGGCTGAGTTGATATTTTTTAATATTTTGCAGGAACTAAACAGAATCGTAAAGAAGGATGTAAATAGAATAAAGATAAGGGATATGAAGACAAGATGGGGGAGTTGCAATCACAATAAATCATACATAAATCTCAATCTTGAACTTATAAAAAAACCGAAAGAGTGTATAGAATATGTTGTTTTACATGAACTTACCCACCTGATACACCCAAACCACTCCAAAGAATTTTACAACTACCTTACACTGCATATGCCTGACTGGAAGATAAGAAAAGAGCTTTTAAAAAAATAAAAATTAAAATAAGTTGCAATACGTTTTCACAAAAATACCACCCATCAGAAGAGTAGGCTGAAATCTGAAGGAAAGATAAAAAAACAGAACATCTTTTTCATTTCAACAAACAGAGTGAGGGGCTTTGATGTAACTATAACCACACAGGCTTGAAGGCTGAAGGGAAAGAGGGAAAATAGTTATTAGTTGTTAGTTGTTAGAGGAGAAAAATAGAGAAA
>DYJV01000026.1 GCA_020722945.1 Candidatus Methylomirabilis sp.
CAAACTACTGTTAAAACTATAGAAACTAATTTTTTCAAGGATTATCACCTCCTCTCCCTTTTCTATTTCTCTTTATTTTTCTCTATATCAATTATTTAATAATCGGGGATTATATACCTTAACTTTTTCTCTGTCAATAATTTCTTTTAGAAATTTATCATAAATTTTAAATTATGAATCTATAACTAAATGTGTATCTAAGATATTGATATATCTTAATTCTTCTGTAGGTAATTGGGATAATAGTTCTCTTACTGTTTTTTTATAGTAGGGGTGTAGGAATTCTGAATTTATATCATTTAGAGGGAGCATGACAAATGCTCTATCTTGAAGATGTGGGTGAGGGATTTGTATATCAGGTTCGTTAATTATTAATTGATCAAAAAAAATTATGTCAATGTCGATACTCCTCGGACCCCATTTGATAGTTCTCTCTCTTCCAAGTGTTTTTTCGATAGATTGGATTTGGTGAAGTAATTGTATAGGTGTAAGAGTTGTCATAATTTCTACCGCACAATTTAAGAAAAAATCTTGCTCTGTATAACCTATAGGTGGAGTGTTGTAGATAGAAGATATTGCAGTAATATTTGTCCCATCTATTTTGTTTATCATTGATATTGCTTGATTTATATAATATATTTTCTCTCCAATATTGGAGCCAAGGCTTAGATATACTAAACTATTTTTTGGTGGAATTTCCATCTTTATCGGGAGTTACGTCTATTTCATCCTCAGATTTAGTAGCTTTTTTAAAATTTTTGATACCTTTGCCGAGACCTGCACCTATTTCAGGAAGCTTTCCTGCACCGAATATTATTAGTATGATGACTAAAATAACTAAAAGTTCAGGTAATCCGATTCCAAACATTTTAACACCTCTATAAAAGTTTTTGGCGGAAGCGTATGGGAATCGAACCCATCTTCCACTTTTAGGTGGATCACTGGATTTGAAGTCCAGGCTGGTCACCAGTACCAGATACACTTCCAAAAAAGTAATATATCAAAATTTATTAAATTACAACAAAATTTACTTAAAGTAAGATTTAAGAGAACATTTACTGAATTTCTTTTGATTTAAATTTTGTGAGAATGATTTTGTTACCTTTTTCATTCCAGCTTATGTTATTAAACAATTTTTTTGTTAAAAATAAACCTCTGCCGTGGACACTCATCAAAGATAAATTAAAATCTATTTTTCTCCAATCAAATCCTTTCCCTTCATCTTCTACTGTAATTTGTAAAGTATCTTGGTCAAAGAAAACAGACAAATAGACCTTTCTCTCTTTGTATGGAGAAAGAGACATTCTTTCAAGAGCCATATTATTAAACTTGGTAAAAGACTCATCTTTAAGAGAAGAATCAAGTTCTAAATTACCATGATAAATGGCATTGTGAATGATTTCGGTTAATGCTAAGGTAATGTTAAATTCATCATCGAAAAAACCTGCCCTTATAACATTTTCTGTAATAATTTTACAGACCGATTTTACAATGCTGGGGTTATTGTCAATTGCCATATTTATTTGAAATTCGGTTATAAGATTTGCTGCGTCTTTGATGTTATATTTGGAGGAAGTATATTCGAGTGCTTTAAAAAGAGTGGCTTCTATCTCTTCAAATTTGAAAGGTTTGGATATAAAGGCATTTACACCTGATTTGATGGTTTTGACGATTATATCACCATTAAGATAACCTGTTATTAAGACAATATAGCTATTTTTACTCCTGAATGCTCCCTTTTTTATTGCATCAAGACCTGAGCCGTCAGGAAGGTGGTTGTCTATAAAAACAATATCAAAATCTTTCTCTTTGAAAGTTTTTATTCCGTCTGTTATGTTTAGCTCATAAGTTGTTGATATTTTTTTGTTTTCAAGGTATAATTTGAGTATTTCACAGATACTTTCTTCGTCGTCAATTATCAATGCCTTCATTGAAGAGTAATCCAACTGAGTCTCCTTAGTAAATATAAATAGTATTAAACTAAATTGGAACAGAGATTTTATTAAATAAATTATTTAAGAAATCTAATTGGTCATTTTCGTTAAATTCATTAATAAATCTGACTCTGTGTGGAACAACATAATTAAACGCAAACTTGATATCTTCAGGCAATACATAATCTCTTTTAGAAAAAAAAGCAATAGTTTGCGAAGCACTTTTTAATGAGAGAGCTGCTCTTGTAGATAACCCATAATATAGAAGCTTCTCCTCCCTTGTTAACTGCACTATCTTAACTATATAATCAGCTATTTTATCTGATATATATATTTTTTTAATATCTTCAAAGATAGTTTTTAATGTTGATATATTGATAATAGGTTTTATATTGTCTATATCTTCTCTTTTAGATCCTGATAAAATAATTTTTATTTCATCCTGATAATTTGGATATCCTATAGATATTTTCATTAAAAATCTATCTAATTGAGAATCTGGAAGTGGAAATGTCCCATGATGTTCAAATGAATTTTGAGTTGCAATAACAAAAAATATATCTGGTAGTTTGTAGGTGTTTGAATCTATTGTAATCTGATTCTCTTCCATTGCTTCAAGTAGTGCAGATTGAGTTTTGGGATTGGTCCTATTGATCTCATCAAATAGTATTATATTTTTGAAAATTGGACCACTTTTAAATTCAAATTTATTGGAATCTTTATTATAAATTGTCAGTCCTGTAATATCAGAAGGTAAAAGATCACTACTGCCTTGGAGTCTTCCAAATTCAAGTCCCAGAGTTTTTGCAAGAACAAGAGAGAGTGTAGTTTTCCCCAGCCCGGGTGCATCCTCTATAAGTAGATGTCCTCTTGAAAAAAAAGATATCAGTGAAAGGATAATTGATTTCTCTTTTCCTTGTAAATGTTGCTTCATCTGATTAAAGATTGATAATATTCTACTCTCTTTGATTAGCTCTAAACTGATATTCATTTTTAATCTCTTGCTTTTTTTACTGATTTGTAAGCTAAAAACATAAAAAATATTCCTAAAATAGCAAGAAAGTAAAATGAGTTGATATTGCTCCCAAAATTTAATGCGCTACTCCTTATTTCATTACTTGCAATGCTTATAGGAAGATATTTTAATAAGAGCTCTGCCCAGTAAGGTAAGTTTTCTAGAGGGAATATTGTCCCTCCAAGAAAAGCCATTGGAAATATTATGAAGTTGGACAACATTGCTTGGTCAGCATGTGTTTTGACTGTCATTGCTGCTAATACAGCAATTGAGGAGAATAGATAAGAGTTTAGCAGTATAGCAATCCAGAAAGCTAAATTGTAGTTTAAATTGCTACCTGCTAAAAAACCTATAAAAATAATTATAAAAACAGTTATTAACGATTTAGTTATACCTGTCAAGATTTCAGCAAGGACATATATAAAATCGTTAACAGGTGATGCTTGTATCTCTTCAAATATTTTCCAGTAAAATCTTGTAATATTTATTTCAGATGAAATATTAAAACTTTGTGTCATAGTGCTCATTGCTATAAGCCCCGGTATCAGAAAATCAATATAGTTTATATCACCAATTTTTATATTTTTTCCTATTCCGTATCCGAATGCAATAAGGTAGAGGATTGGTGATATAGCTATTGATAGTAGCATTTTCACACCCCTATTTCTTATTATTAACAATTCTCTAAGATAAATCCCAATAAATCCTTTAAGCATTTTTAACTTTTCTTCCTGTAAGTTTTACAAAAACATCTTCGAGATTAACTCTTCTGATATTTATTTTGTTGAAATTATCTGTTATGAATGGTTGTATCTCATTTTTATCTTTAAAGAATAGAGTTTTGAAATCTTCTCTATCTGTTTCTAAAATATCAAGTGCCCACTCCCCTGTCCTCTTTATAAAATTTTTAGGTGTATTAATTTCAATAATTTCACCATTATCGATAAATCCAACCCTATCTGATAGAAATTCTGCCTCCTCTATGTAGTGTGTAGTGAGAAAGATAGTAGTCCCCTTGCTCTGTATTTTTTTTACAAGCCACCATATCTTCCTCCTTATTGAAGGGTCCAATCCAACAGTAGGTTCGTCAAGAAATAGTATTTTTGGTTTGTGTAGTAATGCTCTTGCTATCAAAACCCTTCTTCTCATCCCGCCAGATAAATTTTTTACTTTTTCACCCCTCTTTTCGTACATCCCGACATATTTTAAAAGTTCTTCTATCTGTGATTTTATCTCTTTGAATTTCATTGAGAATAAAAGACCATGTATTATTAGATTCTCCTCTACAGATAGGTCTATGTCGAGATTAACACTCTGAGGGATCAACCCTATGAGGCTTTTACCTTTTTGGGGTGATTTGAATATGTCTATATTGTCAATATAGATATTCCCTGAATCTCTTTTAGTCAAACCGTTTATTATCCGAATAATTGTGGTCTTGCCTGCTCCATTTGGACCGAGAAGTGAAAATATCTCTCCGCTTTCAACTTTTAAAGATATATTTTTAAGAATTTTGACATTATTGTAACTTTTATTGAGATTGTTAATTACTATCATTTTTTAATAACTGTTTATAAACAAGAAAATTTCCATTAACCATATTTTCAACAGAGAAATTTCTGCTTATAAATTTGCTGCCACTGCTAAATTTTTTCTTATAGTGTTTAAAATTTCTTATTGCGTATATTAATCCATCTGCCAATGAATCAACATTCCCCTTTTCGACTAATATCCCTGTTTCTCTGTTTTTTATTATTTCAGGTATTCCCCCTGCATTTGTTGCAACCACTACCTTATTAAGTGATACTGCGTCAAGGATAGATGTGCAAAGCCCTTCGTCAAGACTTGATATAGTGAATATATCTGCTATGTTGAGGAATTTGATAACATCTTTTCTAAAGCCGGTGAAAATTATTTTATTATCTATTTTAAGATTTTTTGCAATATTTTTTAGAGAAGATGAGAGTTTCCCGTCACCAACTATTATCAAGAGTGTTTGCGGGTATACAGATAATACTTTTGCAAAAGCTTCTATCAGATAAGATTGCCCTTTATGCTCTTCAAGTGCAGCAACATTAACTATTTTTAGATAGTTCATATTTATCTTAAATTCATCAATAATATCTGCATAATCTTCACTGCTTAAAGTTGGTAATATCTCTACTCCTGAATGAACAGTTGTTATCTTGTTAGGGATTACTTTATCTTTTATTAAAATCTCTTTTATTGTTTGTGAGATACTGATAATTTTGTCACAGAATAGATTGTATTTTGCAAGAGATAAGAATCTTATACCTTTTCTATAAATGGAAAAATCAACTCTTCTTGAAACAAGAACCTTTGTGTTTAGCCCTATTGAGGCAAAATAACCAAGTGTATGTGCATGTGAAGTATGACAATGAACAATGTTTACTCTGTTTATTTTCAAAAATTCTCTTATTTTAAGGATTGCAAATATATCGTATTCACCATTCATCTTTACTTCAAAAATATTTTCTGGGTTCAAGAAGTTTGAGACTACCCCCTTTATTTTTGAATCTTTATTACAGATAAGGTAGCTTGTAACATTTTTTTCAGTTAGACCCTTTATAAGGAAAACAACTTGTCTCTCACCACCTCTGAATGTTTTTTCTGTGTTTAAGTGTGCTACTCTCATAAAGTTTCCCTTTTAAAAGTTTTTCAGAGCAAAAAATTTTATTAGAAAGATGATTAATACAAATATTACAGAAGATGTATAAAGGATAAAGTAACTTTTCTTTATATGAGTCAGTGTAAGTGCCTCGACTTCATCACCTATAAAAGGTTTATCTTTCCACTCTCCGAAGTATGGAGTTGGTCCACCAAGTTGAATCCTAAGTGCACCTGCAACAGCAGACTCACTCCAACCACTATTGGGACTCTCAATATTATTATGATCCCTTACCATAACATTAAAAGCTCTCTTCCAGTCGTATTGCAGGATAAAAGCTGATAGTAGTATTGTTATCCCACTTAATCTTGCAGGTATAAAATTTAGTATATCATCAAGTTTGGCAGAAAAAAAACCGAAATCGAGATATTTGCTATTTTTGTATCCAACCATTGAATCAAGGGTATTAACAGCTTTATAGACAAATGCAGCTTCAACACCACCTATTGCAAAATAAAATAGTGGAGCAATTATCCCATCATTGAGATTTTCTGAAACAGTTTCAATTACACTTCTTGTGATATCTCTATTTTGAAGCTCTTTAGTATCCCTGCTAACAATAAAGCTAAGATTAATCCGTGCTGAAACTAAATCATTTTTAGCGAGTGCATCAGCAACTTTTTTGCTCTCAAGATGGAGGCTTCTGATAGATAGAGTAAAACTTCCCAAAATTGAAGTTAGCAGAAGATATGTATATTTGTCAAATAACTTGAATATATTTTTTAAACCGTAAACAGATATAAAAGTTATAACTATAACAGTGAGGAGTAAGATTAGTCCAGCTAATTTTCTGTTTTTTACAGTTGTAAGAATATTTTCTAAAAAAGTTATAACTTTTCCTATCATAACAATAGGGTGAGGGAATATCATTGGTGGATCGCCAAAGATAATATCTATTAAAAAAGCATAGAGAAACAAAAAATCATTCATAGATTAAATTCTCTTTATAATCTCCATTCTGTCCCTGCAAGAATCAAGAATCATTTCCAACATTTTACTATAAGATATATCTGCTATCTTTGCCATTTTTGAGAGGTGCCCATCCCAACACCATCCAGGGTTTGGATTTACCTCCAGAAGTTTAGGATTCCCCTCTGAATCAAGTCTCCAATCAAATCTTGCATAATCATGGCAGTCGAGCCTTTCAAATAGTTTAAGGCAGCTTGCAATAATGAATCTTTCAATATCCTCTGTTAGATTTGCTTTTATAGATGTTATTTCCCAATAAGGCGAGGATGGGTCCCATTTTGCTTCATATCCACAAATTTTTGGTAAATCTTCAGGAAGAGATGAGTAATCCTCCTCTATAATTGGAAGAGCAGTGTAAGATATAGTTGGATTGCCAATTATACCAACACTTAGATCTTTACCTGTAAGGAACTCCTCGATTAATATGGGGTTGTTGTAACCAAATTTATCCCTTACCTGAATTATAGCATTTTCAAATGTTCCAACGTCGTAACATACATTTTGGGTTGTAATTCCATAACTTGAATCGCCAAAGTTAGGTTTGACAATTACTGGAAAATTAAGTGAAAAATCTATAAAATTTATATCATCTGGTTTTATTATAAAAGCTTTTGCAACAGGAATTTCTATCTCATTTGCAATTCCTCTTATCAGTGATTTGTCGTAACAGGATGAGAGGCATTGTGGTGTCCCTCCTGAATAGTTAAGCCCAAACATCTCCAGTAGAGCTGGAATGTGAAGCTCTTTTTTCGGGTCATTGTTAAAACCTTCATCGCAAAGATTAAAAACAAAACTATATTTATCCTTTAGTTTTAGGAGATCTTTAAATAATGTATCGTGATTATTTAGATAGATGAAATCGTATTTGCTGATATTTGAAAGTGCCTTTTTTAACTCTTCTATTGTGTAAAAATCGTCATCATCAAATTTGGAATTGGGCTTTATTAGATCTTTTTTATTAGGATCACCCATTAGAACTAAAACAGTCTCCCTCTTTGTGGTGCTTTTTTTAATAACAGTGGGAGACTTTTTTATATTTGCAGTAATGAGTATCCTTTTGGACATCATGCCAAGATCTTGATTACGTTTTGAATTGGAGGATAATTTGAGATTGTCAACTATATTTGAAAAACCTACACTATTTAGTATGTTAAATATCTCTTCAAAGCTGTAAAGTCTTTCAGCGTAAAATTGGTCAGCGACAACACCCTTTGTTACATGTGTGACCACCTCTCTTGAAATTAATCTCTCACCGTTTTTTGAAAGTGAACGTTCCCTACAAACAAAATAGTTATGGTCTATCCACTCCCATGTTCTTGGGGTATAGTGTGTTCTCATATAAGTCCCGTCGGTAATGTCTATTAATAGTTTCCCATCAGGTTTGAGAACTCTTTTTACCTCTTCAAGAACTCTTTTATCTTCGTTTGCAGATTCAAAATATCCGAAACTATTCCCAGCTATTATGATTATATCAAATCGGTCATTTTTAAATCTCAGCTTTCTTGCATCACCCTCTCTAAATTCGATATTAAGGTGTGCCTGTTCACTTAGTTTCTTGGCTCTGTTTATCAGATAGTGAGACCTGTCTGTGCCTGCAATATTTTTATAGCCACGTTTTGCAAGCTCTATTGTATGGCGTCCCTGCCCACAGCAGAGGTCAAGAATAGAGTCATCTTTATTAGGTTTGAGAATATCAAGAAATATATCAACTTCATATTTTGTTATCTCAATATCCTCAACAACATCACCGTCAGTTCTTAAATAGTTTGCATTAAAGATATATCTCCACCAGTCTGCCTTAACATAATTTTCGAGGTCCTCTACAGGGCCTAAAACTTTAACTAACGTTTCCTGATTTTTTAATTTATTTTTAGGTGCTTTATCTTCTTTCAATTTTTATCCCCTGAATAAATTTGCGAGGGATAATATTCTTTTGTTTTATAATTGTCAAATTAAAACTTCCTATTGTTTTATATAGCAAAGATTTGCGGTAAAAAAAAATTAGATACAAAAGTCAATATCTATTTTATCACTTTTTTCTATTCACCAATTTTTTAATATTTCAATTTTTTTAAAGTTAAAGATGTGGGTAGTTTCAACCTCTCAAATTCAACCTCTGTCATCTCATTCTCAACATCTGTGTTCTCAAACGAACCTCTGTTATCTCTAAATAACTTCTGTAATATCGAATGGAGATAGCTATCTTTTACAAATAGGTAGGTATGAGAGATATGTTTTTTAAAAAGCCATCCTTAAATCTGACTATTGTCAGACAAGTAAATTTAGGGTGAGAAAAAGAGTTCCCTCTGTTTTTCTTTAACTCCATCAGGACTTAATCCTGCCCCTGAGATTTTTCAGCACAATGCTCGTTGAAATGACAAAAGGGGAGTTTGTCATTATAATTCAAATTTTGAACCTTGAAATTGTATGATAACTATAACTTTTCTTATAATTTGAATTAAAAGTTGTTTTCTCTCTTTTTAAAGATTAATGACTAATTTATTTAATCTCTCACCCAACTACAACTTGACTTTTAAACTCTATTGATATAGAAAAATTTTATGAAGTATAAAATTTGTGTTATTGATGGTCAGGGTGGAGGAATTGGAAGCTCTATTATAAAGAGGGTAAAAGAGGAGTTTACAGACTCAGTAGAGATAATTGCTATTGGGACCAACTCTATTGCTACTGCTGCCATGCTCAAATCTAAAGCAAATAAAGGTGCCACAGGTGAAAATTCTATAAAATATGTTGTAAATAAAGTTGATATAATAATTGGTCCTATATCAATTATCATAGGGGATTCAATGCTTGGAGAGCTTACTCCTAAAATGGCATATTGGATATCTTCAGCAAAAGTAAAGAAGATTTTTCTCCCATATACTCAGGAAGATATAGAGATTGTTGGGTTGAAGTTTGAGCCATTGCCACATATGATAGAGAAGTTGATTATAAGATTAAAGGAGATAATAAATGTGTGAAGTAAATGTTTATTTCCTTAAAGACAATCATGAGCAGCAGGTTATGGAATCAGCGTATGTTATAAAAAGAGAGGATGATAATTACTACTTTTTGAATATTTTTGGAGAGCAAGAATTTTTAAAAGGGAAGCTCAAAACAATTGACCTTATGTCCCACAAAGTAATATTAGAGCAAGATTAAACCACAAGCTGCTCAAAACTATTAAATATCTTCATCTTTGCCATTCGGACAGTCAAGAATGCACTTATAAAAGATGAAACAACTATCATTACTATTATTATAATCTGATACACTGCTGCATCTAAAGGATTTGCACCGCCCAATATCATCCCTGCCATCAGCCCGGGTATCCATACAAGACCGAGTGATTTCATATTATCTATCTTGGGAATCATTGCTACTTTGATTGATGATCTCTGTATATCTTTAAATGCTGTATTTGAGGAAAAGCCAAGACTAAGCATTGTTTCTATAAAATTTCTTCTATTTGAAAGCTCAGAATTTAACCTATCAAACGAAAGAGAGATGCTGTTCATTACATTACCTATTATCATTCCTGAAAGTGGAATTATCATTTCAGGTTTATTTTCTATTACATTAAAGATTATAAGGAGAAAAATAGTAGAAAATGATGAAATATACATTGAAAAAAGAGATATTGTAAAACTATTTTTTAAGAATTTCCCATGTTTGTTTGCTGTAACAGTCCCAAACATTGCCATTAAGATTAAAGCAAAGAAAGTGTATATATTGGAAAGGTTAAATAGTTTTAGGATGATAAATGAAAGTATAGTTACTTGGAACAATGCTCTAAAAAATGATATTAGAATATCTTTCTCTATTTTAAGCTTCTCCCCCTTTGCAAATAGATAAACTCCAATAATAAGGGTTAGGCATACCAAAACCTGATAAATACTATGTTTCATTTAAAGTCCCATTTTTAATGGTAAAAAATTTTTCACATATATTTTTAGCAAATAAAATATTATGAGTTACTATTATAAAACGAATTTTCCTCTCTATGTTTAAGTTGGTAATAATTTGTTCAAGTAATTTGATATTGCTTTCGTCAAGAGCACTTGTCGGTTCATCAAAGAGTATTAGTTCGGGGTAGTTTAACATACCTCTCAACAGTGCCAGCCTTTGTTGCTGACCTATTGAAAGTTTGGACATTTTCTGCTGTAATATATCGCTATCAAGTTTAAAACTTTCAAAAATTTCTTTAATCTGCTCGATAGTTATATCTTTTTTTACAAGTTTAAACTCTTCTAATACATTGTCAGCAATAGAAACAGGGATTTGGGGTATGTAGGATATTGTTTTTCTTAATGATAAAGGATTGTAATTGTGTATATCTATCCCTTTAAATATAATTTGACCATCTGAAAAAGGGATTAGACCATTTATAGATTTTAATAAAGTAGATTTCCCCTCACCCGATTCCCCAAGAATGGCAATAATATTTTCATTGGTGATCTGAAAATTTATCTTATTTAAGATTGTAGAGGTGTTAAAAGATTGTGTGAGGTTTTTTACTTCTAAAAAACTATTATACAAATTTTTTGATCTCCAGTTTTTTTAAAAAAAGTGTTACTCAAAATTACTATTTTTGATAAAAATTGTGTGATTGAAACCTTGAAAAAGATACTGCTGTATTATTTTACCTCTGATTTATTTCTTTATCTGTTTCTTATTTTCCAGCTAAACTTCCCTCACGGCCATTCACGGTCGTTATAAAATGATGAGATTTTGAAACAAGTTTGAGATGAATGAAAAACTGATTTATCTTTAAATTTTGTATTCTTATCTTACTTTCTATGATTAAAATCTAAACTTATTGAAATTTACTCTAAACTTGTTTGTATAAATATTGTGAGTTGTATAAAGTAATATAAATTTAGTTATACAATTATCATTTGAATTGCTGCAAACTTCAGATAGTTAAATTATTAATCTTTTAGAAATTCGAGTTTATAGTTAAAATATTTTATTTTTGAAAGATCATCTTGAGGAAATGTTTTTTCAAAATCTGAGTTACTATATGGTGAAATATCTTGAATATCTATAACTTTTACAAATAGAGATTTGTTGTTCTCGTCAAAGAAAGTGGTGGATAACTTTATCTGCCTTACAAAGTTTGGACAATTATTATCGATTCTACCACTTATTTTGAGGTCAAAATTTTTATTTGTCTTGTTGTGTAAGTGAAGAGCTTCAAAATTTTTAACAATTGGATTGCAAATTTCATTCTCATCTTGTTTTACGGATTTTTTATCAGTTTTTTTATCTTTTTTAGATGCAGTAGGTGCTGGTGCTGATTGTGTTGTATTGTCGTCAATAGGAAGAGTAGGATTTGAGTCTATATATTTTGTGTCAGAAGCTATCTTTTGTATATTTTTGATATTTTTTTTGGGATAAACTATATATCCACCAAATTTGTAAACCTTTATTGTATCGCCATTATCTATATAGCTCTCAGTTTTAACTTTGGTTCCACCATTGAGAGTTATAATGTAATTTGGCTTTGAAAGAAGGATTGCAGGGAGTAAAAGGATAAAAATAATTGTGACTATTAATTTTACTTTATGCATAAAAATCCTCTATCCTGATTATAAAAGTTTTTGAATGTGTTATATCAAGATTGTCAATTTGCTGGACAGCTTTTTTGATGTTGTATCCGAGAGATTCATGGGTTATCATAACTATTGAAACAGATAAATTTGAATTTTCAGAGGTGCTTTTACCCTTTTGAATGACTGACTCTATGCTGATATTTAGCCTGCTCAGTATTCCTGATATTTTTGAGAGAACTCCCGGAGCATCAGCAACAGAAAATCTCATATAGTATCTACTTGACAATCTATCTATTGAGGCAAGTTTTAATTTTTTGAGATTTTTTGATAAAGCTGTATAGCCAGATTTCCTTGAAAGGCATCCTTTGTCAATATTTATGGCAGCTTCCACAATGTCTGCTACAACACTTGTTGCAGTTGGTGAGCTTCCGGCTCCTCTCCCATAGTATAGAGAGGAGCCGAGAAAATCACCTTTTACATATATGGCATTATATACATTGTTTATATTTGAGAGGATTGAATCTTTTTTTACAAGAGCAGGGTGAACTCTTCCTTCTATATACCCATCAGATCTTTTTGCAACAGCAAGGAGTTTGATTGAATATCCAAATTCATCAGCAAATTTGATATCTTCATCTGTAATCCCTGTTATCCCCTCGGTATATATCTGATTAAAATCAACTTTGATATCATAGATAAGATTGAGTAAAATTGCTAACTTATGGGCAGTATCAATCCCTTCTATATCAAAAGTAGGGTCTTTTTCAGCATAACCTTTATCTTGTGCTTCTTTTAGTGCTGTATCAAATTTAAGTTTTTTCTGTGTCATTTCGGTCAGTATGTAATTAGAAGTTCCGTTTAATATTCCGTAGAGATACTCTATGTTGTTTGATAGGAGGAAATCTTTAACTATTCTAATTATTGGAATACCACCAGCAACGCTTGCCTCAAAGAGTATATCAACACTATTTTTTTCGGCTTCTCTTACGATATCGAAACCTTTTAATGCCAATAGAGCTTTATTTGCAGTAACGACTGATTTCTTTTTCTTTAGAGAATTGATGATTATAGACTCTGCACTCTGGATTCCTCCCATAACTTCTACTACAATATCTATATCTTTATCCAAATATATATTTTCAGGTTTATCTGTAAATAAAGACTTTGCTTCAGGAAAATCTCTATCCTTTTCCATATCAGCAACAAGAATTTTCTTGATTTCGATATCGAGACCGGTCCTGTTAATCAGAAGCTCCCTATTTTTCTTTAAAAGAGCATAAGTGCCACTGCCTACAATGCCAAAACCACAGATAGCGATATTAATTTTTTTCACAATATAACCCTTTTTAATATTTATTTAGATGAATCTTTTATAAATTTTCCAACTGTTTCTGGGTTGTAGCCAACTACCTTGTGACCATTGATAAACATTGTAGGTGTCCCTGTAATCTTGTTTTTTTTGCCTGTTGCTTCATCTGTCTTGATTTTATCATCAATCTCTTTAGAGTTCATAATCTTGTAAAAATCTTCCCACTTCTCAGGAGTTACCTGCTTTTTAAGTTCGGTTACAATGGTGTTGTTGTCACCTTTTGCATTTTCAACAAAAGAGAGAAGATCTATATTCATCTTCTTTCCAGCTTCATAAATTTTTGAAAGAAGGATTGCATTTTTGTGAAATGGGAGAGGAAAATGTTTGAAATATATCTCTACTTGATCTTTGTAGTTTGATAAAAGATGATCCAAACCTTTTTTACAGAAAGGACATTCAAAATCACCGAAATAAACTATTTTAGCTTTGCTGCCCTTTTTACCACCTATAAAATCTGCATCAGTAAAAGGAATTTCTGTTATATTATAGAGACTTTCATAATAACTGATAAGATTCTCCCTTGCACCCATCTTCTCTACTGTTCTAATTATGTATTGTCCATCAGTAAGAAAATATAAATCTTGTGTCCTATTGTCTTTACTTAACTCAATAGCAACAAATTTGTAATTCTCAAATCCTTTAAGATCAATATCTTTTTCATATTTTAGTTTGACATTAATTTTTTGAGATGAGAACATTTTTGCAAATTCTGACTCTGCAATCTTACCTGGTGTTTTATTTTCTGCAAAAGATAGTGTTGCAAACAAAAAGATAAAGATAACAACTGAAACAAATTTTTTCATTTTGGAAGCTCCTTTTTAATTTTTATTTTTTAGATATTCTCTATTTAAGGCATTAAATATTAATACTGCAAGACTTATTAATAATTTTTTTGAATAAAAATTTAAAGTATCTTTTGTTACCATTAATTTTTTGCTGCTTTCAGACTCTATATATCTGAATTTTATGTTTTTTATAGGGTGAATATCAATTGTAATCTGATCTTTTTTTACTGTGTAATCTTGAATTATGTTAAAGTGCTCAATATTTTTTAATATCTCCCTGATGTTCATCTGGTTTTTGTAGCATTTGTTGAGTATAAGATTTTTGTATTTTTTGTCTGAGGTAATGTTTTCTATTTCGATAAAATCATCATTTTGAAGAATATTTGTGTGAAAATCTTTATTGTATCCTATTATTGAGAGACAAGTAAGGTATATCATTGCAAAACCGTAAAGCTCTTCTATTGGGTGAACCCCACTCTCTTTGCTGAAAAACATAGCAAAATTATCACCTTTTTTGATGTTACGCTCACAGATAAAGTATATTTCAAGTGATGGAATAGGATTGAAATATATGACCCAATTGAAAAATGAGAAAATTTTTGAATTCATAATTTGACCATTTAGAAAATTGGATATTTGGTCTATTTGGGCGTCATCTAAATTTTTGAGATTGTTGTAATGTTTGATTTTAATGTGTTGTTTCAGTTTGCCATTCCACTTCCACCCATTAGGGAAAGAATTAAGATTGACAAAAGGCATAATGTTGTTTAACATTTTTTAAATAAAAATCTCACTCTTTTAAATTTTTCTACCTGCTCATACTCTTCTTTTGATAATAACAAAAAACCTTCTTTCTCTGCAATAGCAATCATTTTATCAATTGTAATGCAACCACCAAGACACCAACACCATGCGTCTATGTCTTTGATGCACTCGTCAAATTTATGCTCGGTAAAAAGATCTGAAATTATCAGTAAACCTCTTGATTTTAGTGCATAATTTGACTTTGAAATTAAAGACAACTTATCCAAAATAATATTCATACTACCATTCATTAAAATAATGTCAAATGATTTTTTTTTAAAGTTAATTTCTTCAATATTTCCAATAATTTTCATTATATTGGGGTGTTTAATCCCTTCTAATATAAAAGTTTCTGATATGTCAACTTCAATCACTTTCTCTGCCCCTTCTCGAACTGCTGCAATAGAATCAAGTCCTATTCCTGAACCAAGATTAAGCAAAGTTGATCCTTTTACTCTGATATTTTTGAAAGGGTATGCTATTGGAAATGCAAATTTAGTAAAATTTTTGTATTCTGCGATAACATCTTCAGGATAACCAAATTGAATAAATGAATTTAAATCAGATAAATTTAGCAGATTTGGGTTGGATGTAGAGTATGTTTTTCTGATTTCATAAGAGAGCTGGTTTTTGAAATTTTCCATTTTTCAAACTTTTCCATAATAAGTATCACACTTGATTAAAAATATTATTTATTAATAAAGAATATTTTCTAAAAAATTTTAAAATAAACTATTTTAAGATAATATAGCAGAGAGTTCCCCTGCTATATTATCAATATTAATTTGAGTAAATTGAGATATTTATAGTTTGAATGCTTCTTCCATTCCTGAATATTTTTTTCTTAATTTTGGTTTCTCTATTTTCCCTGTAGGATTTCTTGGGACATCGTCAAAAAATATTTTTTTTGGTTGTTTGTATCTTGGTAATTTCTCGCAATATTTTAAAATATCTTCCTCTGTGATATGTCTGTTTGGTTTTAGTTTGATAATTGCGACAGGAATTTCCCCCAGTCTCTCCTCAGGAACCCCTATTACTGCTGCATCTTGTATATCTTGATGTTCTTGAAGAAAATCTTCTATCTCCACAGGGAATAGATTTTCACCACCTACAATAATGATATCTTTCTTCCTATCAACAAGATATATAAAACCATCTTCATCTTCTCTTGCCATGTCTCCTGTAAAAAGCCAGTTATTCCTGAGAGATGCTTTTGTAGCTTCACTATTTTTGTAATACTCTTTCATCACTCCTGGCCCCCAAACAGCAAGTTCTCCTACTTCACCCTTTTTGACCATATTCCCTTCAGTATCGAATATAGCAGTTGCCCAATCGAAACCTGCTTTACCTATTGAACCAACTTTGTGGATATTTTCCATTCCGAGATGGACACACCCAGGACCCGTTGCCTCACTGAGTCCGTAATTTGTATCGTATTTGTGGTTTGGGAATACTTTGAGCCAGTTTTTTATAAGACTTGGAGGAACCGGTTGTGCTCCAATGTGCATTAATCTCCATTTTGAAAGGTCGTAATCTTTAAGATTTATCTCACCTGTTTCTATTGCAGTTAAAATATCTTGAGCCCAAGGGACAAGTAACCAAACTATTGTAGCTCCCTCTTCTGAAACAGCTTCGAGTATCCACTTGCTTGAAACCCCTTTTAGTATCACAGACTTTGCACCTACTATAAAATTCCCAAACCAATGCATTTTGGCACCTGTGTGATAAAGTGGAGGTATAAGTATAAAATTGTCTTCATGTGTCTGCAAATGATGTCTATTCTCTACTATACAAGCACTTTCAAGATTCTTCTGGGTCAGAAGGATAGGTTTAGGTTTACCTGTGGTGCCTGAAGTGAAGTAAAGAGCAGCTTCTTCGTCTGATTTTAGCTCAATTTTTGGCTCTTCTGTGGAGTAATTTTTAACAGCAGATTGGTAATCTTCAGCAAAAGATGGACATTGAACCTTACCATCACTTACATAGATGTATTTTTTGATGTATTTATCAATAAATGGTTTTGCTTCTAATATTCTATCTATAAATTCAGGTCCAAAAAAAAGTATCTTCCCTTCAGATATCTCTGTGCAATACTCTATATCTTTTGAATTAAATCTAAAATTTAGTGGGACTACCCATGCCCCTGATTTTAAGATACCAAAATACAAAGGTAACCATTCAAGCGAGTTAACAAGAAGATGTATGACTTTGTCACCTTTTTTTATATTGTTCCCAATCAGGAAATTAGCTAATCTGTTTGCTTCTTGATTAAAGTAGTTCCATGTTATTGCTCTTCTAACTTTGTCAGCAGGAATTCTCTCTATAAGTGCAGTTTCTTCACCATACATAACAGCATTTCTTTTGAGTATTTCGGTTATTAACATTAAGTTTATCCTCCTATGAAGGTATTTTATAAAAAATTGTTTTACTAAAAAGCAAATAGTGTGCCTGTATAAAATATATTAATGTTTTATTGCAAAGAGCTATACTTGAAAAATCTATCCTCCCCCTTGCTATAAATATTGATAGAAAAAGATTTTGTATCAATTAAATTTTTTGCTAAAATATTTTTCTCATAATCGAGAAGTTTATTAGAATTTATAAAAATATTTGTCAATTGTCAATCTCTGATTTAATTTCAAACCAACTCTCTGAAAAAACAGTTGAGTAGTTCTTGATATGTGTCATTATTACCCACCAAAAAGAATCTGTAATGATCTGCTTTATCTTGATATTGGATTTACAACTAATTTCAAAATAAAAATTACTCTATTTTTCATAAATAGGGAGGTAGATATTGAATGTTGATCCTTTTTCAAGTTCTGAAAAAACTTCTATGAAGCCTTTGTGAGTATTGATAATCTTGTATGCAGATGCAAGACCTATCGACAAACCCTCCTGCTGTTTATTTATGAATGGTTTGAAAATATTTTGGGTTGTATATTTATCCATCCCAATACCATTATCAGAAATTGTAACAGATATGTAAGATGTTTGAGGGTCTGAAGCAGGAAATTTTGAAAGCAGGTTGCTCCCTTTTACCTCCTCTGTGGTTATTGTGATAACACCTTTGTTGGAGGTTGCTTCTGCGGCATTTATAAGGATAGTCATCAATGCTTGTTCTATCTGTGTCTCGTCGATATGGACAGTTGGGTCAGCTTGTGAAAGATTAACATTTAGGTAAACTCTCTTTTTTATTGTGGCAAATGCAAGAAGAATATTTTTGATAACAGTATTAAATTTTAGTAGAGATGGGTTGTAAATATTTCTTTTTGAGAATGTTTGGAGCTTTTTGGTAAGGTCTGCTGATTTGTCTATCAATAGCTCGATTTTTTTTATATGATCTTTTAATCCTATCTCTTCGGGATAGTTGTTGAGTTTGAGGTTGATAATGTCTATATACCCTTGTAATGATGTAAGGATATTATTGAATTCGTGTGCAATCCCTGCGGCAATCTTTTCCATTAATTCTGCTTTTTCAAGCTCATTAATTTTTCTCTCTATCTTTTTCCTTTCAGTGATATCTCTTAATATCACTATCATGCCTATGGGATTGTCATCTTTGTTGGTAATGCGTGCTGCACTAATATTTATGTTGAGAAGTCGACCATCTTTTGTGTATCTTTCCGTTTCAAAATCTCTGCATGGGTGATTATTTTCGATAACATCTTTTATCTTTGCAATAGTGCTATCAAGAAGGTGTGGAGGAACAAAAGGGTTCTCTCTATTGATATATTCTTCAAGTGTATAGCCAAATGTCTCTGTAAAATTGTGATTTACAAACTTCGGATTCCCTTGTAAATCATATATTACAAGGGGGTCAGGAACAGATTGAAGAAGGGCTGTGTATAGCTCTGAATCTTTAAATTCTGGGATATTATCAGAAAAATTTTCCATACTGTTTTTTACACAAAATATATTTATGTGTCAACTAAAATAAAGTAAAGATGGACATTTGAATTATTAGGTTAATAATTGATATTTGGTAATGGATAGTTTATATCAACTAAATAGATATATCATCTGAAATTACCAAAACAGTTAATTATGAAGAGTAGCTTCTATTGCTTAAATTGAATGCTTGCAAAATAAACTTTCTTTATGCTATTGAATATAAAATTTGATATCTTTGCTGATATTTTTATTTAAAATAGTTTAAATATAAGATTGTTTTATTTATATTTTATTTGATAGCTGCTTTCATGCTATCTTAGTAAATAGGGGTTGTAATGAAAAAGAGGGTTAATCTTTATGTAAAAGGGCGTGTCCAAGGGGTTTGGTATAGGGCTTTTACAAAAAAAAGTGCTGATCATCTATCTGTTAAAGGTTGGGTCCAAAATAATCTTGATGGTTCTGTTTCTGTTGTTGCAGAGGGGGAAGAGGGGGATTTAGAGATGTTTATAAATAAATGTTATGAGGGGCCTCCTGCTTCAAATGTTGAGCATATTGATATTAATTGGAGTGAAGCTGTTGGAGATTTTGAGGATTTCAAAATAATACGTTAAAGTTAGAGGGGATATCGATGGATACTGAATTAATAAAAAAACTCCAAAATGTAAAAATTTTCCTCTCTGATGTTGATGGTGTTTTTACAGATGGGAAAATAGTCATAGACAATAATGGAGTTGAAAGTAAATTTTTTAATGTAAAAGATGGACATGGGATAAAGATGCTTATAAACTATGGTTTTGAGGTTGGACTGATAACAGGGAGATATTCGGAAGTTGTTTTAAATAGGGCTAAAGAGCTTGGAATTTCAATTCTTTATCAAAAGGCTATTAAGAAACTTCCAATAGTTGAAAATATTTCAGAAAGATACAGTATTCCTCTCTCTCAGATAGCTTATTGTGGGGATGACCTTATTGATATCCCTGTGATGAAAAAAGTAGGAGTTAGTTTTACCGTTAATGATGCTGTTGATGAGTGTAAAGATATTGCTGATTATATTACTAAAAGAGATGGTGGTAATGGTGCAGTCAGAGAAATTACGGATCTTATCCTTAAAGCTAATGGGAAATGGGGTATGGTAAAAGAAAAATATGAAATTACATAAAATAGTAGTTTTCTTTATTATATTTTTGATTTTTATCTTTGGATGCCAAGAGAAAAGTGATAAAAGAGATATTGTCCAAAATGGTACCGAGGAAAATAGATCAACTTCAGAGAATTCTCCCCAAATACTTACACTTAATGGTGTTAACTTTATAAACTCTGAATCTGACAAAGTTATTTGGGAACTAAATTCTGAAATGGCAAAGATTGATAAAAAAGATAAAATTGCAGATTTAAAAGGAGTGAATATTATTTTTCATCAACAAGAGCTAAAGATATTATCAAATAAAGCTATTTACGATATTAGTTCTCATAATGGGACAATTTATGATAATGTTACTATTTTGGGTAGAGGTTGGAAGATAGAGAGTCAAAAAGCTACATTAATAAACAAAAGTAACCAAATCAAGATAGAGACACCTTTTATTTTCTATGGTGAGAATTTTTATCTTTCAGGTTCCAAGATGGATGGTTTTATTGATAATCGTAAAATTATTGTTTATGGTAGAGTTAGAAGTGTGTGGGGTGAAAAATGAGAAAAATAATTTTATTTATTTTTGTTTTCTTTTTTGTTATAACAAATTGTAGTGCAGCGAGTAAAGAGGAGTCTCATTTTAATTTAGACATAATTAAATTTGACCCCAAAGCCCCTATTGATATTAGCTCTGATACTCTTGAAATTGAAGAGCTAACTCGGAAAAATCAATATGTTTTTTTCTATAAAGGGGATGTTGTTCTTATTCAAGCAGCGACAAAGATATATTGTGATAATCTTAAAATAATTTACGATAGTAAAAAAAAGGAGGTTATTCACTCTGATTTTCAGAAGAATGTCAAAATAAATTTTAAAGAAACAGTCTGCACTTGTGATGAGGCTATATATATGGGTGACAAAAATATTCTCAAATTTATAGGAAACCTCAAAATATTAAAAGGGAAAAATGTTTTTTATGGTGACCAGCTTGATATTGATACTATTAGCAACAAAAGTATATTGAAGGGTGGCAAGGAGAGGATAAAAACATATTTCTCAGGTGAGAAATGATAAGAGCAGTTGATATCTCCAAAACATACAAAAAAAGAAAAGTAGTAAACAATGTCAGTATTGAGATAGATAAAGGTGAGATAGTAGGACTTTTAGGTCCCAATGGTGCAGGGAAAACTACTACTTTCTATATTATTTCAGGACTTATCTACCCTGATAGTGGAGATATATTTATTGATGACCATAAAATCAATAATCTGACTATTTCTGATAGGGCAAAAAAGGGAGTTGCATACCTGCCTCAAGAGTCTTCAATCTTTAGAAAGCTCACTGTTCAAGAGAATCTAATTGCTGTTTTGGAGATAGTGCATAAAGACAGTAAAGAGATTTATCAGATTTCAGAGCGGATTATGGAGGAGTTTGGTATCAGTCACATAAAAAATAGTAAAGGTTATGAAATATCAGGAGGTGAGAGGCGAAGGGTGGAGATTGCCAGAGCTCTTGTGCTGAATCCTGCATTTATACTCCTTGACGAACCTTTTGCAGGGATAGATCCTATTGTTGTTAATGACATACAGAAGATAATTGATAAACTTAAGAGTAAAAATATAGGTGTTCTGATATCTGATCATAATGTGAGAGAGACCTTGAAAATATGTGATAGAGCCTATATCCTCAATAATGGGGAGATCCTGCTCAATGGTTCCCCTGATACTATAATCAGCAGCTCCATTGCACAAAAAATATATTTAGGAGAGGGTTTTAAGATTTAACAATGATAAAGCAGACTTTATCTACCAACCTAAAAATATCTCAAAATCTTGTAATGACTCCTCAATTGCAGCAGTCTATCAAAATTCTGCAGCTGTCAAGGTTAGAGCTTATAAAAACAATAAGAGAGGAGATAGAGATAAATCCTGTGATTGAAGATGAGAGATACTCTAATGAGGAGTCTGTTGATGATATAATGGACATGGATAATGAAGGGGTTACTCTTAATAATGCTGGTATGGACAAAAAAGCTATTGACGAGATGGATTGGTCAAATTATTTTGAAAATATTGCATATGCAAGTTATAATAAAGTTGCTGCTAACTATTCAGAAGAATCACCAGATTTTGAAAAATTTATCTCAAAGAAGCAGTCTATAGAAGAGTATCTTTTGTGGCAGTTCCAAATGACTGAACACTCTGAAAAGGAGTTTGCGATAGCTGAAAATATTATTTACAATATCGATAATGATGGATTTTTTGTAGCTGATGTTCAAAATATTGCTCAAGAGCTTCTATGTTCAGTTGAAGATGTTGAAAGGATTAGGAAGAGGATAAATTTTCTTGATCCTATTGGAATAGCCGCAAAATCTGTAGAGGAATCGATACTTTTGCAGATGGAGTTTGCAAATTGCAAAGATAGTATAGCTGCAGACATCATAAGGAATAATATAAAACTTTTAGAAAACAAAAATATAAAAGCATTAGCTAAATATTACAACATATCAGAGGGGGAAGTTCTTGATTCGATAAAGGTGATTCACTCTTTTGAACCGAAACCTGCAAGAAACTACAAAACAGATATAGTGCAAACTATTGTTCCTGATGTATATGTTTATAGAAGTGGGGATGATTATACCATAGTTCTCAATGATGATGGTATCCCAAAATTTAGATTGAATGATGAGTATATTGCTATGTTGCAGCGAGAGAGGAAGGATGATGTCAGGAAATTTTTACAGGATAAGGTTAATAGTGCTAAGTGGTTACTTAGAAGCATAGATATGAGAGAGAAAACTATCTACAAGGTTGTTGAAACTTTGATAAAGTTTCAAAGAGGTTTTTTTGACAATGGTTTACCCTTTCTCAGACCTCTTGTCTTAAAAGATGTCGCAGAGATACTTGATATTCATGAATCTACAGTTAGCAGGACCACAAATAACAAGTATATAAGCACTCCACATGGTATTTTCGAGCTGAAATATTTTTTTAGCACAGGTATAAATTCAATTAATGGCAATAATGATTTTTCTACTAAAGTTGTTATGGAAAAAATAAAAGCTATTCTTCAAAAAGAGCAGAACGGCAAACCTTACAGCGATGATAAGATATCAGAGATACTTGATAAGGAGCATAATGTAAAATTAGCAAGGAGAACAGTAGCTAAATATAGAATGCAATTAAATATTTTGCCTTCGAGCAAAAGAAAAAAACTTTAAAAAAAGGGGGATTTTATGGGAAATATGGAGTTAAACATCACATTTAAAAATATTGAACCAACTGATGCAATCAAATCTTATCTTGAAAAAAAGGTCAAAAAATTATCAAGGATATCACAGAAAAAGATAGATATAAAAGCAGTATTGAGCACTGAAAAATTTAGACAGAGTGTAGAGTTGGTTATCAATATTGATGGAAACCTCATAAAAGGTGAAGAAACTTCTGAAGATATGTACTCTGCAATTGATCTCGTTATAGACAAGATAGATCGTCAGCTTAAAAAATACAGAGAGAAACTTAAAGACAAGAAATTTGATTCATTATCTGTTAAGACTACTGAAAAGAGTGTAGCTCCCTTTTCAAAAAAAATTGTAAAGAAAGAGAATTATGTAGTTAAGCCATTGTCTTTGGAGGAAGCTGCTCTTCAGCTTGAAACGCTTGAACAAGATTTTATAGTATTCAAAGATGCAGAGAGTAAGCATGCGAGTGTTGTTTATAAACAGAAAGATGGGAATTACGGTTGGATAGAGATAAAGTAGTGAAAAAATTGAGGAAACTATAAAGGATTATCAATGCTTTTAATTGATTTATTTAAAGAAGAGAATATAGACCTAAACTTTGAGGCTTCTTCAAAGAGTGATGCACTTGCCAAACTCTCTATTCTTGTATCAAAAGGTAGAGATTTTTTGAATAGTGAAGAAGTTTTAAATGTTCTTTTAGAGCGTGAAAAGTTGGGCTCGACAGGTATAGGGAGTGAAGTTGCAATTCCACATGGTAAAATTGATTCCTCAGAGGGGGTTTTTGGTGCTTTTGCTGTTTCGCATAGTGGTGTGGAGTTTGACTCAATAGATAAAAAAAATGTTAAAATATTTTTTACAATTATTGCCTCAAAAAATTCAACAAACATACATCTCAAAATTCTTGCTAAGATCTCAAGGCTTTTGATGGATGAAACTTTAAGAGAGGAGATTAAGAATTTAAAAACTTATGAAGATTTCAAAAAGATACTCCTTACTCAGAATTAAGGTAATTTCATAATTTCTGATGCACAACAAAAGCGTAGAGATTAGAGAACTTCTAAAAGATATTTACTCACTTGATCTTGAGTTGATTGCTGGTGAAAAAGGTTTAGCAAAAGCAATCTATATCCCCAAGATACAGAAGAAGGGGCTTGCTTTTGCAGGACTAATAGAAACATTGGCTGATGATAGGATACTTATAGTAGGTAATACCGAGATTCAGTTTTTTAATAGATTTACTGACCATGAAATAGATAATATTGTAGACAACATATTTCAAAAGAGGATTCCTTGTGTAATTTTTACAAACAATAATCTTCCCAATAAATCTTTTATTAAAATTTGCAATAGATATAATGTAGCCCTTCTTAAGACATCAATAGAAACTTCAAGATTTATCCCTAAGATCACAAAGGTTTTAGAGGATTTTATAACTCAGGTTATTACATATCATGGGGTTTTGATTGATATCTTTGGATTAGGAGTGCTGATTGAAGGGGACAGTGGAATAGGTAAAAGTGAACTTGCTCTTGAAATGATACTAAAGGGGCATAGGTTTATTGCTGATGATATTGTGGTTATGAAATTTTTTCCCCCGAATCTTATTGTAGGTTCAAGCCCCAAACCACTAAAAGGACACCTTGAGATACGTGGTTTGGGTATAATAAATGTTGCAGAGTTGTATGGTATTAGCTCTCTCAGAGCTGAGAAGAAGATAGGAATGGTGATTAGACTGACAAAAGAGATGGAAGAGATTGACAGAATAGGTTTAAATAAAGAGAAGAAAGAGATTCTTGGGGTAAAACTACCATACCTTAAAATACCTATCATAAATGGTCGTAATATCTCTATCCTTGTTGAGACAGCGGTAAGATTGCATCTCCTTAAAGATCAAGATAAAACTGACAAAACATCCACAGAAAAATTTTTGGAAAAACTTTATGGATAACAACATATTCACTGGCAGAGCTGCATATATTATCACAGGGACATCAGGTTCAGGTAAAACAACAGTTTTAAAAGCATTTGAGGATATTGATTACTATTGTGTTGACAATATTCCTACTGTGTTACTTCCAGAATTATTTAAGGTAATCGAAAGCTCTTATGATAAAATTAAGAATATTGCAGTAGGTGTTGATATAAGAGAAAAGATGTTTCTTGATAATTTTGAGACTTTATTTACAGAACTCAATACTTTATACCCTTATATAAAAGTTATATTTGTTGATGCGGAAGATAATGTCATACTAAAAAGATTCAAAGAAACCAGACGTGTCCATCCACTCAAAGAGAGTGATTTTAAAAAAGCTTTGACCAAAGAGAGAGATGCTTTAAAATTTTTAAGAAATAAGGCTCAGATTGTTATAGATTCCTCAAATTTTAATGTCCATCAACTGAAAAAATTTATTTATAATAATTTTTCAACTGATAATTTTCATAATTTCAATGTCAATATTGTCTCTTTTGGTTTTAAAAATGGAATACTTGCAGAGGGTGATATTATTTTTGATGTTAGATTTTTGAAAAATCCCTATTTTGTTGATGAATTAAGGGGAAAGAGTGGCAAAGATAGGGATGTTGTTGAATATATTTTTTCAGATTCAAAGGCAGATACTTTTATCTTAAAAACTTTAGATTTGCTTAATTTTCTTATCCCGGAGTATCAAAATGAGGGTAAGAAATATGTAGTTATAGGGATTGGCTGCACTGGTGGTATACACAGATCCGTAGCTATCTCTGAAGCCCTTTATGGTAAATTGAAAGAGAGTTATAACATAATTTTGAGGCACAGAGATATATAAAGGAGTTTAAAATGGTTGGAATCTTACTTGTAGGACATCGAAATTTACCTGAAACCTTATATGATATTTTGAAAGATATGACTCAGAAAAATCTTGATAATATCGATTTTGTAAATGTTTTCCCCGATGATGACATTGAAAAGGTTACTGATATTATTTCAAAGAAGATAAAGAAATTAAACAATAACGATGGTGTCCTTATATTAACAGATATGTTTGGTGGGACTCCGTCAAATCTCTCTCTAACATTTTTAAAAGAGGGTGAGGTAGAGGTTGTTACTGGGGTCAACATCCCTATGTTGCTTAAATTGCAGTTTATAAGAGAAGATTACAATATTTCAGAGCTTCCGAGATTTATAGTTGATTATGGAACAAGGAATATATGTATAGCTTCAAATTTATTACAAGGTTAAAATATGGTTGAAAAAGAGTTTACCATTGTCAATAAATTAGGTTTTCATGCAAGAGCAGCGGTCAAATTTGTCCAAATGGCGAGTCAGTTTAAAGCTGATGTTAAAATAAGAAAAGATAATATGACTGTGTGTGGCAAGAGTATTATGGGAGTATTGATGTTGGCTGCTGCAAAAGGCACTACCCTTAATTTGATTATTGAGGGAGATGATGAAGATAGAGCATTAAAAATTTTGGGAGAATTGATAGAGGATGGCTTTGGAGAAGAGCATTAAAATTTCTGAAGTAAAAGGTATAGGTGCTTCATTTGGTATTACGATAGGGAAAGCTTTCCTTGTTGATAAAGGGAAGTTGAAAATTCCAAAAACCAAAATACATTCAGATAAAGTTCCTATTGAGGTTGCTAAATTTTACAAATGTATTGACAATGTTATAGAGGAGATCCAACAGACAAAGAGTAAAATCGAGAAGAAGGGGAAAGAGCTATATAAAGAGGAGCTTCTCATTATTGATATGCAGCTTCTCCTTCTCAATGATTCAATGATATCTAAAAAAACAGTTGAATTGATAAGGGACAAAAAGATCAATGCAGAGTGGGCACTCAATATCTCTTTAGATGAAATTTATAAAAAATTTGAAAACATGGATGACTACTATATTGCAGAGAGGCAAGAGGATATAAAGCATGTTTTCAGGGAAGTTATGAATTGCCTTATGGGTAAAAGATTCAATACTCTTGAAGAGATAAAAAAACCTGTTATTCTGATTGGACACGATTTTTCACCTGCTGAAACTATCAAGATGAATTTTAAAAAGGTCAAAGGTTTCATAACGGAAGTTGGGAGTAAAACATCTCATACTGCAATTATTGCAAGATCTCAGAAGATACCTTCTATTGTTGGAGTCCCTAATATCACTGATATTGTAAATGGTGGTGATGATATAATTCTTGATGGTTATACGGGGAGTGTTTACATAAATCCTTCTTACGATACAATCAATAAATTTAAAGCTCTTGAAGATCAGTATCATAAATTTTTTGCTGGGCTAATGAGGGATAAAAACAGAAGTGCTGTTACGAGGGATGGTTATAAAGTAAATATCTATGGAAATATAGAAATGCCTCAAGAATTAGACGCTCTTTTTGAATATGGGGGTGAGGGCATTGGTTTGTTTAGAACTGAATATTTATACCTCTCAGGTAATACTCTACCGACAGAGGAGGAGCATTTTAAAGTTTATAAGAGTGTTGCTGAGAAGATTTATCCAAGGCCACTTGTAATAAGGACAATAGATATTGGTGGAGATAAATTTTTGCCCGGCTACAATGAGTCTGACCAGTTGAATCCTGCTATGGGACTAAGAGCTGTAAGATTCTGTTTGAAAGAGCTTGATATCTTTAAGTCTCAGATAAAAGGGTTAATTAGAGCAACATTTTTATTTGACAATATAAAGATACTTATCCCAATGGTATCCGGAATCAATGAGATAATAAAGGTAAAGGAGATAATTAATCTTTGCCATAAAGAGCTAAATATTGATAATAGGGACAAATTAAAGAGAGTGGATATTGGTGTTATGGTAGAAATTCCATCTTCTGCTATACTTGCAGATATCTTCTGTCAGTATGTTGATTTTTTTAGTATTGGGACAAATGACCTTATCCAATATACACTTGCTATTGATAGACTAAATAAAGATGTCAGCTATCTTTATGAACCTGCCCACCCAGGCGTTTTAAGGCTCATAGAGCTTACCATAAAAACAGCTAAGAAATTTAATATCCCTGTTGCTATGTGTGGTGAGATGGCAGGAGAGATAATGTATATCCCTATTTTGCTCGCAATGGGGATAGAGAGCCTTAGTATGAATCCTGCATCGATACCTCTTGTAAAAGAGATTATCTGCAATTTATCTTTAAAAGAGAGTAAAAAAATTTATAATCGCATCAAGAAACTTCATACTTGTATCGAAATTGAAAAATTTCTTAAAACGGAGTTAAACTCCAAATTCCCAAATCTATCCTTCCTTTTCTGATACTATCGATGTTAAACAATTTATCACCTCAAAAATTTCATATTATTACATTTGGTTGTCAAATGAATGAGAATGACTCAATACAGCTATCAAATCTTCTGATTCAAAAGCTTAATATTGAGCCTACCAAAACATTGTCTGATGCAGATATTGTTATCATAAATACTTGCAGTGTCCGAGAGAAACCTGAACATAAAGTTTTTAGTGAGATAGGGAGATTTGCTAAGATAAAGAGTGGTAGAGATATTATACTTGGGGTTATAGGTTGCGTTGCACAGGAGTATGGTCAAAAAATATTCTCTAAGACGTCTCTTGTTGATTTTGTTGCAGGGACTCATAATATTCATCTTATCCCTGATATGATATCTGATGTTCTAAAAAATAGAAAAGGTATAGCTAATATAGCTTTTTATGATAAGATTGAATCTCTCAATATTGCTACCTCACCTTACGATGATTATGGTGTGAAGGCTTATGTAAGTATAATGCAGGGTTGTGAGAATTTCTGCTCTTACTGTATTGTTCCTTTTGTGAGGGGGAAAGAGTATAGTAGAAAAAGTCATGACATATACAATGAAATATTGCGTTTGGTTCAAATGGGAGTCAAAGAGGTTACTCTTTTAGGCCAAAATGTTAACTCCTACGGGAAGAAGAGTTCAACCGAGATATCTTTTCCAGAATTGTTATATAAAATATCAGAGATAAAAGGATTGGATCGTATCAGATTCACCACATCTCATCCTAAAGATTTTGGAGATGACCTTGTTTATGCAATAAAAAATATAGATAAAGTATGCAATCAGGTTCATCTACCCATACAGTCAGGTTCAAATAAAATTTTAAAATTAATGAAGAGAGGATACAGCAGAGAAGATTATCTTGATAAATTTTACAAACTTAAAGATAACATTGTTGATATCAGAATAACCACTGATTTTATAGTAGGTTTCCCATATGAGACAGAGGAAGATTTTCAAGATACAATAAAAATTCTGAATGAGGTAAAGTATATATCATCTTTCTCTTTCAAATACTCTCCTCGCCCTTTCTCAGACAACTCTGAGATTGATACAGTTGATGATAGTATCAAAAGAAAGCGACTGAAGATATTGCAAGATTTACAGAAGAGCATAACATTGCAATACAATAAAGATTCTGTTGGTAAAATTTTTGATATTTTGGTTGATAGTTCAAGTAAAAAGAGTCAAGAAGAGCTTTCTGGGAGGAGTTATGACAACAGAATTGTTAACTTCAAGGGTGATACTTCCCTACTGGGTAAGTTTGTCAAAGTTAAAATTACTCAAGCTTTTCAAAACTCTCTTAGAGGGGAATTGTTGTGATAATTAATAATATTAAATTCAATTTAGAAATTTTAAATTATCTATTGATTATAAAAGGGGTATAAAATTATGAAAAAAAAACTTGTAAAAGGGACAGAAGCAATTGCAATGGCAGCAATTGAGGCAAACTGTAAATATTATTTTGGTTATCCTATAACTCCACAAAATGAAATTCCTGAGTATCTTTCTGAGCATTTACCTAAAATAGGGGGGCATTTTTTGCAGGCTGAAAGTGAAATAGCATCGATAAATATGTTACTTGGAGCAGCAAGCACAGGTCAGAGAGCAATGACATCATCTTCAAGCCCAGGGATATCTCTTATGCAGGAGGGGCTTTCATACCTTGCTGGGAGTGAGCTACCAGCAGTTATTGTAAATATGACGAGGACAGGTCCGGGACTTGGTGGAATAAATGCAACTCAGGGTGATTATTTTCAGGCAGTCAAAGGTGGTGGACATGGGGACTATAGAAATATTGTTCTTGCACCTCACTCTGTTCAGGAGCTTTTTGATCTTACATTCAAAGCATTCAACCTTTCTGATAAATATAGGATGGTTACCATTATCCTTGCAGATGCTATATTAGGCCAGATAAAAGAGCCGATTACTCTTGAAAAACCAGAAGATATAAATGAGTATGACAAATCTTGGGCATTGACAGGTGCAGTAGGGCGAGATGGAAAGAGGATAAAATCTCTATACCTTGCCGACGGAGAGATGGAGAAGCACATTCTTCATTTGTGGGAAAAGTATAAAAAATTAGAGTCTGAAGATTGCTACTGTGAGATAAATGAAGATAAGGATAGCCAGCTTATTATTGTAGCTTTTGGGAGTTGTGCAAGGATTGCTAAAACAGCAATCAAAAAAGCGAGGGAAGCTGGGAAAAAAATTACTCTTATCCGACCAATTACATTATACCCATTCCCCTCAGATGTGATAAAGAGATACTCTGAAAAGATAAAAAAAATAATGGTATTTGAAACTAATATGGGGCAGATGGTTGAAGATGTAAAGCTTGCAGCTTCAAAAGATGCTGAAGTTTCACTCTATGCAAGACCGGGTGGGACGGTGGTTAGCCCTGATGAGGTTTTTGAAGAGATAATGAAGTTGTAAATAAGATGGAATATTAATGACATATTTGATTATATCAGATTAGAGATGGGATACAATAGATAAATTTTAAAATTAGAGTTGATGTAACTATTAGAGAATCAGATAATTGCCAATAATATTGTCAAAGTTGCTGCACTGAAGATAGTTGAAAAAAAGATAACACTTGCAACTATATCGGGTCTTGAATTGTAATTTACAGCGTAAAGTAGAGGTATAATTGCTGAAGGTGTGCTTGTCTGGATGACAAGAACCTTATATGGCAGGCCTGTTATCCCCAATAAATTACATAACAGTATTGCAATAATAGGTGATACTAATAATCTGATAAAAGTTGCGATGAAAACAGGCTTCATATCTGAACCAAGATTTGTCCTTGCAAGCTGCATCCCAAGCAGCATAAGTAGGGCAGGTATTGCAGCATCTCCGATAAGATTAATAGGTTTTAGTATAACATCAGGTAGAGCAATATTGAAATGTCTGAAGATAGTTGCTAAAATTATAGCGTGAAATAGAGGAACTTTCAGTATCTCAAAAAGGGAATTTTTTATGCTACTTTTCCCCTTTGATGCTATAAAAACAGCTAAAGTGCCAAGTGGGAATGTAAAAAGAACCAGATTTATAACAGCATATGCAAAGCCGTCCTGACCATAAGCAAAGAGAATAAGTGGTATTCCAAAATTCCCTGTATTCATCATAATTGTAGAGAGTGAAAATGCACTTGATTTAAGAGAATCAAATTTTAGTAATTTCTCAACAATAAATGATATAAACCAAAGTGAAGCAGTAAGGCAGACCATAAAAATTATCCCATCTGTTATAAAGTGTGAAAGGTTGAGCTTGCTATTTACCAGACCTTTGAAAATAAGGCATGGTGTGAGAAAATATAATGTAAAATCTGAGATTGATTTGAAATCGGGGTTTTTAAGTTTCTGAAAGATAAAACCAAAAAATATGATTACAAAAACAGGCATAATTATATTAAAGAATATCATTGGTTATCTCCTAAAACAATAAAATATAAAGCTAATTTTGGGCTCTTTCTATCAAAAAAAATTTTTATACCTCTTTAACATATCAAAAAAAGATAGTATATCTTTTTCTTGTTTTTGAGAGAGTGTTTAAAATTTTGTGTTTGTTAAAGGTAGAATAATTCCCCATAAAAGGTCATTAAAATTTGTAACATGTATTCCCCTCTACTCAAGGGGTG
>DYJV01000027.1 GCA_020722945.1 Candidatus Methylomirabilis sp.
TAGAGGGGAATTGAGGGGAATAAGAGCATTCCTGAGATGACAGAGATTTGCTTGAGAAGCACAGAGTTTGGTTTTGAGATGACAAATGTTGGAGTTAGAGATGTTTTTTAAGCTGGTGGGTGTTTTTTGAGATATCTTAAGAATTAACAAAACTGGGAGTGTTCTTTATTTTGCGTTATTTTCATTTTACCAATAGTTTTTAGTTAAGAACAATTCATCATTCATAATTTTAATAGAGTGTTTCAGCTCTACACTCCTTGAAACCTTGAAGATTGAAATTTTATAATTAGCTCTTAAAGATTTAAAAAATAGTATATCAAATGGGATAAATAAAAAATATTAAAAGATAAAAACTTCTTGACAATAAAATATTTTTAGTTTATTGTTGTTCTCCAATTTGACGCGGGGTGGAGCAGTTTGGTAGCTCGTTGGGCTCATAACCCAAAGGTCGTTGGTTCAAATCCAGCCCCCGCAACCAAATCCTCAATTATCCTAAGATTTACTTCCAATTTTTTCCCCCTGTGTTATATATTCAAATAGTATCTTTCCCACCATATTAAATCATTAAAATATTTTTGAGAAGTAATAGAAATGTAAAATTAAATCTTTACACCCAAATTGCACCTAAAGTGTAAAAGTAAAGAATTTTAATAGTTTAATGATTATTGTTTGAAGTATCAAGATTGTATCACAACACTCAAAAGTAGTTGTTTCCATAAATTCAAAAAATATGAGAGGTAAAGGTAAAATAACTTCGAAGCAGTTAAATGCAAATTATCTCTTTACCGGTTGATTTAAAAAGTTCTTAATCTGGAAGCTTAAATATCAATCTTTCCTGCTTTTCGGATGAGCTTTATCGTAAACTTTAAGTAGAGTGTCAATGCCAAGATTTGTATATATCTGTGTTGTTGATAATGAAGAGTGTCCAAGCAGCTCTTGAATCATTCTTATATCCATCCCTTCATCGAGAAGATGAGTTGCAAAAGAGTGCCGTATAACATGAGGGGTGACTTTTTTATTTATTCCGAGGGATTCACCTCTCTCTTTTATCATCATCTGAATAGCTCTTGGAGTAACTCTACCCCCCTTTAGGTTGGTAAAAAGTGGGGTAACAGATCTCCTCTTTTCACTCTCTTTTATAGGTGGTTTCCTCTTGCTGATATAAAGGGATATCCTCTCTTTTGCTCTATCATTAATAATGACTACTCTCTCCTTTTTCCCTTTACCACTCACTCTTATTATTTTTTCTTCAAAATTTATATCTTCAAGATTGATCCCTGTAAGTTCTGAGACTCTTATTCCTGAGGAGTAAAGTAATTCTATTACTGCTTTATCTCTAAGTGCAGCTTCGATACTTTTTTTATCACTATCTACATCTGCATCAAGAAGGAGAGTTATCTCATCAAAATTTAAGGTATTTGGTAGTTTCTTACACTGTTTGTGATGAGTTATCTCTGCAAAAGGGTTATTTGTAATGAGTTTCTCTTTAAATAAAAATTTAAAAAAATGTTTTAATGCCGATATTTTTCTATTTATAGAGCTTTTTTCAAGTTTCTTATCGTATATAAGGTGGTGTAAAAATCTTAAAATATCCTCTTCACTACTATTTACAAGACAGAGCCCTCTCTCTTTAATAAATTGGTCAAACTGAGTAATATCTCTCTGATAAGATTTGGCGGTATTTTCAGAGTAATTTTTTAAAAATTTTAACTCTACTTTAAAAGAATTTAATAAATTTTCAGTTGATAAAAATTTTTTATTATGAGAATTTTGCACCATGTCACACAGAAAAAAGATAATTTTATTTTTTATTATTTCAATATTGATCCATCTTTTACTTTTTGTAAGTTTAAAAAAAGATCTCTTTTTTCCTAATATAAAAATAGAAGATAAAAATAAAGATAAAAATATCTCAAAAGTAAAATTTATTGATCTACCTGATGAACAAGTGGAGAAGAAACATGATGATCCTTCAAAATATGTAGCTCAAAAGTCATTTAAAGCTGAAAAGGATGTAAAAAAGGATAATCCTCTCACCAAAAATAAAGAGATTCCTGAAACAAAGCCTAAAATAGCAGAAGTAAAGGAAATTCTACCCAAAATTCCTACAAACGCTGATTTGCCTAAACCTAAAAGAGAGAGGAAAGATAAAATCAAAGAAATTCCCAAGCCTCATAAAGAAGTGATTCAAAAAGAAGTTGAGCATAAGATAGCTGAGAAAGAATCAGAAGATAAGCAGAAAAAGATGACAGAGTCTTTAAAAGCCAAAAGTAACATTGCATTCAACAAAATTACCCCTGATTACAAAGAGCTTCTTGAAAAGGGCCTACTTCCCCCAAAATCAAAAGATGATATTAATAAGAGTAAAATTTATAAAAACAATCAGGAGAAACAGGGGGATAAAACTTTTCAACCAACTTCAAAAGGGGCTACTATGGAAAGTTCTGAGGCTCATCGACTCTCTCCCAATGTTTTTAGACCGTCACAGATTTACCCTGATGATATTGATATTAGTGATTCTATCTCTATCTCTACTCAATCAAATAAATTTGCTTCATATCTTCATAAAGTGAAGAGAAAGATTGAATTAGTCTGGGAGTATCCGAGAGTTGCAGGTGAGATGGGGATAGGGGGACGTCTTTTTGTTAAATTCACAATAAACAAAACAGGTAAACTTGAAAAAGTTGAGCTTCTAAAATCATCAGGAGCTCAAATATTAGACAGAGAGGCTATAAGAGCAATTAATGATGCAGCAGATTACCCCTCTTTCCCTAAGGATAACAGCTTTGGAGTAGAGAGAATCAAGATACATGCATGCTTTGATTATATAATTTCAGGGAGAGAAGTGTGGTAAAGTATAAAATGGTAATTTATGATTGTGATGGGGTTATCTTTGATTCATTTAATGCAAATTACGAATTCTATAATTATATTTTTAAAAAATTTGATATTCCTAAACTTGATAAAAATGACAAATTAAGTAATGAAATTATGCATACTTACTCTGTCAATGATGTTTTCAAATATTTTGTGAAGGAAAAGCAGATTCTTCCCGATATTTTGAGCTATGCAAAGAGTATTGATTACTCAATTTTTTATAAGTTTATGGTAATGGAGGATAATTTTTTCCAAGCATGTTACTCTATCAAAGATATGGGTCTCAAAATAGCTGTTGCGACAAATCGGAGCACCTCTTTCAAAGGAATAGCAGAATATTTTAATATAAATAGATTTCTTGATGACTATACAACCGCAATTGATGTAGAAAATCCAAAACCTGCACCCGATATGCTTAATTTGATACTTTTGAGGAATAATCTCAGAAAAGATGAAGTTTTATTTATTGGTGATTCAAATGTTGATTATGAAGCTTCTTTGAATGCAAAAGTTGATTTTGTTGGTTATAAATTTTATCATAAAAATATACTTTCTTTGAATAACCATTTGGAAATACTGAGTTTGTTGTCTTAAAATTTAACTTGCAAAAAGTGATTTCTTATGGTAGGGACACCCAAAATACACACACTTACCAACGTGGTTGATTAAATAAAGGGTAAGTGGAGGATAAAACCAAGGAGGATTTTTATGTCAATTTCTATGAAAGAGCTTTTGGAAGCAGGGGTTCATTTTGGTCATCAGACCAAAAGATGGGATCCAAGAATGAAGAAGTATATTTTTACAGCAAGAAATGGTATTTATATCATTGATCTTCAGCAGACAGTCAGATTGTTCAAAGATGCTTACGATTTTATTAGAGACGGGGTTGTTGGTTCAGGGAAAAAGATAATTTTTGTAGGGACAAAGAAACAGGCACAAGAGTCAATTAAAGAGGAAGCTGAAAGATCTGGTATGTTCTACATCAACCAAAGATGGCTTGGTGGTCTTCTAACTAACTTCAAAACTATCAAAAAATCAATTGATAAGCTCAAAAAAATGGAAACAATGAAAGCTGAAGGTGTTCTTGATCTTCTTCCCAAAAAAGAGGTTATTAAGATCACTAAAGAGATGGATCGACTCCAAAAATTGCTTGGTGGAATCAAAGAGCTTAAAGATCTACCGGGAGCAATATTTGTTATTGATACCAAAAGGGAGAAACTTGCAATCTATGAAGCTAAAAAACTTGGCATACCTATAGTAGCAGTAGTTGATACCAATTGCAATCCTGATGATGTTGACTATGTTATCCCCGGCAATGATGATGCTATAAGAGCAATCAAATTATTCTGTTCAAAGATAGCAGAAGCATCTATTGAAGGAGAAAAGCTATATCAGGAGAGTTGCACAGCAATGTCAGACAAAGAGATAAATGAAGAATCTGAAGTTGTTATTCAGTCCCAAAATAGTGATCAAGAGTATCAAAAAGAGGAAGAGGGGGTTTAATATATATGGAAATATCAGCACATATAGTTAAAGAACTTAGAGAGAAAAGTGGTGCAGGATTTATGGACTGCAAAAAAGCTCTTGCAGAAGTCGGTGGTGATCTTGATAAAGCAGTTGAATACCTCAAAAAGAAAGGGATAGCAGATGCATCCAAAAAAAGCAGTAGAATTACTGCTGAAGGTTTGGTTGCTTCATATATACATATGGGTGGGAAAATAGGTGTTTTATTAGAGGTAAACTGCGAGACAGATTTTGTTGCAAAGACTGAAACTTTCCAAACATTGGTAAAAGATATTGCAATGCAGGTAGCAGCAGCGAAACCACTTTATGTTAGAAGAGAAGATGTTCCTTCAGATATAATTGAAAAAGAGAAAGAGATATACAAAATTCAGGCTAAAGAGAGTGGAAAGCCTGAAAAGATACTTGAGAAGATAGCAGATGGTAAGCTTGAAAAGTATTATTCAGAGATATGCCTACTTGAGCAGAAATTTATAAAAGACCCTGAGAAAACTATCGAACAAGTAGTTAAAGAGTCTATTGCAAAGACAGGTGAAAATATAAGTTTAAGAAGGTTTGTAAGATATGAGCTTGGTGAGGGTCTTGAGAAGAGACAGTGTAATCTTGCAGAAGAAGTATCAAAAGAGCTAAACAAATAATTATTAGGGATTTTTTTGAAATATAAGAGAATTCTGCTTAAATTAAGCGGAGAAGCATTGTCGGGTAGTAAAGGTTATGGGATAGACAATAGTATCTTATACTTTATTGCCAAAGAAATTAAAAAAGTTTATGAAAAAGGTATTGAGATCGCCATTGTTGTTGGTGGTGGGAATATTTTCAGAGGTGTTTCTGAAGCAGCAGTTGATATAGACAGGGCATCGGCTGATTATATGGGTATGCTTGCAACAGTCATGAATAGTCTTGCTTTACAGGCTGCTCTTGAGAATATTGATTTATCTACAAGAGTTTTATCTGCTATCGAAATGAGAGAGATCGCAGAGCCTTACATAAGAAGGAGAGCTTTAAGGCATTTTGAAAAAGGGAGGGTAGTTATCTTTGGAGCAGGGACAGGTAACCCCTACTTTACCACCGATACTGCTGCTGCATTGAGGGCACTCGAAATAAACGCAGATGTTTTACTCAAAGCTACAAAAGTTGATGGTATTTACAGCAAAGACCCGCTCAAATTTTCAGATACCAAAAAATTTGACAATCTTACATATTCAGAGGCTATGATCAAAAACCTCAAAGTTATGGATATGACTGCATTTAGCCTTTGCAAAGAAAATTCGCTCCCTATAATTGTTTTTGATATGCTTAAAGAGAACAGCATATTAGAAGCTGCCATTGGTGTTAATATAGGGACATTAATAAAGGAGTAGTCAAATGTTTGATAATATTTACAAAGATTTAGACAAAAAGATGAGTAGTGCTGTAAAAGCTTTTCAGGATGATATTGCTAAATTAAGGACAGGTAGAGCATCTCTATCATTGTTAGATGGGATAATGGTCAATTATTATGGGAATCCTTCTCCACTTAATCAGGTTGCAACATTGTCGGTTCCGGACAGTAGAACTATTACCATCCAACCTTGGGAATCAAAACTTATAGTTGATATAGAAAAATCGATTGCAGCATCAGACATAGGACTTTCACCTGCTAATGATGGGAAGGTGATAAGGTTAACTATCCCTATTCTTACAGAGGAGAGACGCAACGACCTTGTCAAAAAACTTGGTAAAAATGTTGAAGCTGCCAAAGTAGCTATCCGAAATATAAGAAGAATTTTCAATGAGGATGTTAAGAAGCTTGAGAAAAACAAAGAAATTACAGAAGATGAGTCAAAGAAAATTTTAGATGATATTCAGAAAAAGACAGATGATTTTATAAAAAAGATAGATGAAATTTCTTTAAAGAAAGAGAAAGAGATAAAAGAAATTTAGTAATATCAATAAATTTAAAAGGAGGTTTTCTAATGTACAGAATAACTGATGAGTGTGTTTCTTGTGGGACATGTGCTGAAGAGTGTCCATCAAATGCAATTTCTGAAGGTGAAGATACTTATCAAATTGATCAAGACAAGTGTACCCAGTGTGGGACTTGTTCTGAAGTTTGCCCTACAGGTGCTATTGTAGAGGAGTAATTTATTTATCACTTTTAGATGACTCATAAAAAGGCGTAACTTCTTGTTACGTCTTTTTATTTTTTTCTACCGCACCAAATATCCACTACAAAGTTTTAACTGATTTGTTGCTCCACTATTTGTTAAATGAACAATATTTTAGAATCAGTGTTCCCCTGTTAAGAGGAGTAATACCTTTTTTTACAATATCTTGTTTTACTTTTATCTTCATTTATTTTTTATATTTCAAATAAAGCTATGATAAACTCTTTTTTCTTAATATTGTTGATATAACAAAATGTAGTAGCATCTCTTCTGTATATCGTAGAATATGAAAATTTTTTATAGGAAAATATGGAAAATATCAGACATATTGCAATTATTATGGATGGAAATGGAAGATGGGCAAAAAAGCAAAATAAGCCCAGAATTTATGGGCACAAAGAGGGGATGTCTCGTGTCAAAGAGATAGTCCAATATTCAAGAAATCTTGGGCTTGATGTTTTGTCACTATTTGCTTTCTCCTCAGAAAATTGGTTTAGGCCCAAGAGTGAAGTTTCCTTCCTTATGGCACTTCTTGAACAATACCTCAAAAGTGAAGTTGCAGAGCTAAAGGAAAATGGAGTAAAATTAAATTTTATTGGCAATATAAAGAAACTTCCTCCTAATGTCTGTAAAATAATAGAACAAAGTCTCCGCACGACAGAAGATTGCAGCGATATGCTACTCAATATTGCATTAAGCTACGGAGGGAGGGAAGAGCTTCTCTCTGCGGTCAAGAGTATTGCATACGATTGCACAACAGGGAAAATTTCCCCTGAAGATATTAATGATACTCTTTTTTCAAATTACCTATACACAAAAAGTATCCCAGACCCCGATCTTCTTATAAGAACAAGTGGAGAGATGAGAATAAGTAATTTTATGCTCTGGCAGATAGCCTATACGGAGTTGTATATTACTGATACTTTATGGCCCGATTTTAATAGCAGTGAATTTGCAAAAGCCATTGATAACTACAACAGCAGAGAGAGAAGATTTGGAAAAATATCGGAGCAGATAAACGGAGAGCAATGAAGAAAAGAGTTTTATCAGCAATCATCTCAATATTCATTTTATTCTTATTCCTCTTTTATCTACCTAAACATTTTTTTTATCTATTTTTTTTTGCTATAACAACCTTGTCGCTCTATGAGCTTCACAAGATGATGTTTACTAAGATAAATATCTACTTTTACCTCTCAGTTATATCCTCTTTTATTCTATTTGGAGCTCTTATAAAAGGGTTTGATAATACTTTTTTTTATCTTTTAACAACTATCTTCCTAATTTTATCAATATTTGTCATCTTTAATTTTGATAAATTTGAGACAATGATAAACGATTTTTGTAAATTTATCTTCTCTATTTTATATATATCTATGTTGTCATCTTTTGGATTAATGATATTCAATTCAGCCAGAGGTGATATATTCCTTCTTCATTTCTTAATTATCTGTTGGGCTACAGACTCTTTTGCGTATATAGTTGGTTCAAATTTTGGTAAAAGGAAATTATGTGAAAAGATCAGTCCCAAAAAGAGTGTTGAAGGTTTTTATGGTGGGGTTGCAGGTGGTGTTTTAGCAGGTTCAGTAGGATACTTTTTTTTACACGATAAATTTATAATTATTATACTTACTTCTCTTTTTACTTCATTAGCTTGTGTTGTTGGTGATCTCTTTGAATCTGTACTTAAAAGAAAATTCAATATAAAAGATACTGGCAATATAATCCCGGGTCATGGAGGGGTTCTTGACAGAATAGATGGTGTATTGATAGCTCTCCCTATCTACTATTTATGGAGTAAATTAGTTTTATGAAAACATTGAATATTTATGGTTCAACCGGCTCAATAGGGACACAAGCTCTTGAAATTGTCAGGGGTAATAGAGATAAATTTAAAATTATTGGTCTTACATGTGGTGATAATTTACCCCTCATAAAGAAACAGATAGTAGAATTTGCTCCTGAAATTGTTTTTGTAAAGGAGCCATCTTATGTGAAGGAGCTTGATTTTAAAGGGGAGATATTCACAGGTAGTGAAGGGTTAAAAGAGTTTGCAAATCATAAAAGAGTTGATATCTCTCTTGTAGGTATTGTTGGAGTGGCAGGAGTAATTCCTACTTATGAAGCAATAAAAAATTCAAATCTGATTGCTCTTGCAAATAAAGAGAGTCTTGTTTCTGCTGGTAAATTTATAATTTCTGAGTCTAATAAGCTCAATGTCCCAATTATCCCTGTTGACAGTGAACATAGTGCTATTTTTCAATCTTTGAGAGGTCATAATCGAGAAGATGTAAAAAAAATTATCCTTACAGCTTCAGGTGGTCCCTTCTTTCAGAAAGATATTGACCAATTTGATGATATTACTATCGATATGGCACTTTCTCACCCTACTTGGAATATGGGTAGAAAAATTACTATTGATTCCTCAACCCTCATTAATAAAGGTCTTGAAATAATAGAAGCCAAATGGCTCTTTGATATTCCTTACCAGAATATTGAAGTCTTGATTCATCCGCAAAGTATTGTTCATTCACTCGTCCATTATTGTGATGGTGCATTGATTGCACAACTTGGATACCCTGATATGAAGGTTCCAATTAGTTATGCACTGTTTTACCCTCAAAGGTGTTTTTTGCAGGAGAATTTTACTCTACAAGATCATAAACTTGAATTTTACAAACCTGATACCAGAAAATTTCCTACACTAAATTTTGCCTATGAAGCACTCAGACTTGGTGATGGCTACTCTGCTGCACTTAATGTAGCAAATGAAGTTGCAGTTTACAAATTTTTAAATGGCAAGATAAAGTTTACAGATATCTTTAAAATTTTAGAGAAGGTTTTTTTATTTGATTTTCCCAAAATTTATAATACATTAGAAGATGTTTTTAATATTAATAGGGAGGTAGAAAATATTTTATCATGATCTATGTTATTTCCACTGTGGTAGTATTAGCTGTTCTTATATTTGTCCATGAGCTTGGACATTTTACATTTGCAAAACTTTTCAAAGTCCATGTTTTAAAATTTTCTTTAGGTTTTGGTCCAAAAATTTTATCTTTTAAAAGGGAGGAGACAGAATATATGTTATCACTGCTTCCTCTTGGTGGTTATGTAAAATTGCTTGGAGAGGACCCTGATGAAGGTATTGAGGAGAATTTAAAGGAGTATTCATACAATACAAAGAGTGCTCTACAGAAAAGTCTTATTATATTTGGTGGACCACTATTCAATTTTATCTTTGCTGCAATAGTTTTTTCAATAATATTTTTAAAAGGTGTCCCTGTAATTTTGCCTGTGGTAGGTGAGGTGCAGGAGGGGATGCCTGCAATATCTTCAGGTATCAAGAAGGGCGATATTGTAACATCTATCAATAATCTTGAAATAAAGATTTGGGATGATATTTCATCTATTATCTCTAAAAGTAAAGGTCAAGATATAGAGATTACAGTCAAAAGGGGTAAAGATGAGTTTCAATTTTCTATCAAGCCTATAATTAAAGAGGATAAAAATATATTTGGAGAGAAAAGGGAGAGATACATAATTGGTATAGTTGCTGATATGACTAAACAAGAGATAAAAAAAGTTAGTTTATTTGAAGCATCAGCTATGGGTCTAAAGGAAACATACAAATGGATCAAACTTACTGTTGTTAGTGTTGTGAAACTAATACAGCGGATTATCCCAATTGATACTATCGGCGGGCCAATAATGATTGGTCAGATTGCGGGGGATCAGGCTAAAGAGGGTATCCTAAATTTCCTTTTCTTCCTTGGAGTAATAAGTGTTAATCTTGGGGTTTTTAATCTTTTTCCGATCCCTATCCTTGACGGCGGGCATATAGTTATAATTCTCCTTGAAAAGCTGAGGGGTAAAGCTATAGATATCAAAAAACTCGAAATTGTTCAGAAATTTGGATTATCGATACTACTTCTTCTTATGTTTTTTGCTTTTTATAATGATATTATAAGATTAGTAAACCGATGATAATTTTGGCTGTTGACACATCGACTTCAAGTGGCAGTGTTGCTCTTTTGGATAATTGTGAATTGCTTGGTGAAATATACCTTTCACTCGACTCGACTCATTCAGAGAGAGTTCTCTCCTGTATAGATTCACTCTTTCATTTCTTAAAAATGGATATTTCAGATGTTGATCTATTTGTTTCCTCTATAGGACCAGGTTCTTTTACAGGGATAAGGATAGGGTTGAGCCTATTAAAAGGTTTTGCTACCGCACTTTCAAAACCTTTGACAGGTGTCCCGTCTATAGATGCAGTAGCTTTGGAATTTCCATTTTATGGGAATTTTTATGCTTTTATTGAAGGGAGGGGAGATGAGATATTTTATGCCCAATTTGAGAAGAGCAGTAGAGGGATTTTTAGGGTATCAGATTATAAGATTGATAAATTTTCTATTATTGATAATTTTGAAAATAAAATAGGTGTATTTAAAAATAAAAACTTAGATAAATCAATTTTTAAAGGTGTCTTATATGCTCACAATTTTGGAATACTTGGATACCACAAATTTAACTCCTTATCAAAAGAGGAGAATAATATTTTACCCCTTTATCTAAGAAAAAGTGATGCTGAAATTGCCCAAAATTAAAAATGATTAAAGAGATTTTTAAAGGTCTTTTACTAAACAAAACTCTTACTTTCCTTATGTTTCTTGGCCTTTTTATCAGCACTTTGTCTCTCAGCTCTATAATAATAATCAGTAACGGTGTAAAAAATGAGATTGTTAAAAGCTTAAAAACCTTTGGATTTGGTTACGATTCAATACTGATACTTGCTGGACCAGGTAAACTTTTTAGCCACCAGAAGGGGAAATTTAACACATTAAAGATGACTGATGTATTAGAAATAGAGCGGATAGATGGGGTGAAAGCTGTTTCACCATTTAACCATAATTTTGGTGTGAATAGTTCATACAAAAATAATTTTTTGAGCATAGATGTTTTTGGTGTTCACCCTCAATTTTCTCGTTTGCATGAATACCCTATACGTTACGGGAGATTTATAGATGATGCTGATGTTAGGAGGAAGGCTAAAGTCTGTGTCATTGGAAATACAGTCGTAAAGAACCTATTTAAAGATAGTGGGAAATTTGCAGTAGGCCAGTTTATAAAAATATCAGACCTATATTTTCAAGTTATAGGTGTTTATCAAACAAAAGGCTCTGCTGGTCCATTTGATATTGATAAGAGGGTGCTGACACCTTTATCTGTTTTTAACGATATCCTTTTTCATCAAGATTATTTGAGAGGTGCAAAGATTGTTGTTGAAAATCCAGATCATATAACCTCTAATATGGCGGATATAGGGAAAATTTTAAGAAAGAGGCACAATATAAAAGATGGTCATGTTGATGATTTTAGGTTAATAACATCTGATGACATAATAAAATTTGTAAATAAGTCTACTGACCAGCTTTCAAAAATATTATTCGCAATTGCAACTATATCTTTTTTTGTCAGTGGACTGACTATACTAAACATTATGCTCACATCTGTATTTAAAAGAATAAAGGAGATAGGGGTAAGAAGGGCATGTGGAGCAAAGAAAATAGATATATTAAAGCAATTTTTAAGTGAGTCAATACTTGTTTCCATTACAGGGGCAATGTCAGGTGTAATAGTTACTTCGTTGCTGCTTTGGGCTTTACATAGCAAAATAAAATTTAAGATACTGATTTCAGCAGAGCCGTTTATTGTAAGTTTACTTTTTGGGATATTAATAGGGGGATTTTTCGGTTTCTTCCCTGCTTTTAAAGCAGCTCAGGTTGATCCGATAAGAGCGATTAATGATTAGATACATTATAAAAGCGGTTTTAAAAGATTTTAGTCAATACATACTTGCAACTCTTGGTTTGATAATAGGGATAACTGCTCTTATATCAATGAGTTACCTTGGGTTAGTAGGCAAGATCAAATTGTATAATGAGATAAAATCTCAAGGTATAAATATAATAAATGTCTATCCAGAAACAGTCAAGCAGACACCTATAAGAAAAAATGTTTCTGGAATGTTGCCATCTCTTAAAGATAGAGAGCTTGAATTCTCAAGGAGTAGTTTGCTGGCAGTTGATTACTCTATACCTGTAAAAATTGCTCAGAAGCAGATCAAATACCTTGGTAGAGTTGCAAATTCTGTTGATGTAATAGGAACCTCAGTTGAGTATCTCTATGGTATGAACTATAAAGTTGTTTATGGTGAGAGTATAGATGACAATTCAGAGGGTTGCGTAATAGGCTGGACACTCTTTAAAGACCTTTTTGATGAAAGTATTGATGCTATTGGCAGTCCGATAAATGTAAATGGGAAGTTTATAAAGGTTATTGGGATACTTGGGAAAACAGGAGTTAGCAGCTCTGGTCAGGATAAAGACAATCTAATAGTTATGCCAATAGATTACTTCATTGAAAGATTTAAAAATGATAATTACTTTGATGCTATCTATATCCAACCTCACGAGATAGAATCTCTCAAAGATGTAAAAAACAACCTTATTTATCTTTTGAAAAGTCTCAAAAACAACTTTGTTCTTCCAAAACCTGAAGATTTTTCTGTCAGAACGATGGACTCATATCTTGATAAACAGCGTCAGATAGGTTCAATGATGGTTGTTACTACATTTATAGTTTCCTCTATCACCATGCTTGTGGGAGGATTGGGAGTAATGGCTGTAATGCTCATACTTTCTATAAAAGAGACACGGGAGATTGGTATCAAAAGAGCTATTGGTGCTACAAGCCGAGCGGTTTTTGTTGAATATATCATCAAATCACTCTTCATCGCTTTTGTGAGCAGTTTTTTTGGAGTGATTTTAGGTTTGGTATCTTGTTTTATAATAGAGAAATCAAATGGAGTCTCTGCTCCTTACCCTTGGAACTACACTATGTTAGGAATTTTTCTTGCTTTTGCTGTCTCTATAATTTTTGGTCTTCTCCCTGCGTATAAATCTTCAAGGATAGAACCTTATGAAGCTCTCCATTATCAGTAGTGGGGGAATTTTAATGGCCATAAAGTGGGTATTTTTAGTTGACTTTGAAAATATTTGAGAGTATCCGTCAATTTCAATATTTTTCTACCACATTTCAAAATAATCTTAATATTGAAAAAAATTTTTTTTTCTGATAGTAGGTGAGTATGAATAATATACAAGAGAATTTATTTTATACCCTTAAAGAGTTACAGATATTGATGAATGATTTTGAAAAAGTTTATCTTGTTCTTACTAAAAATATAGATAAATTTAATATCTCCTCTGATAGTGACAAGTTTTATCTTTCATGGGTAGCAGGTCTTAACTTTTATGGTCATAACGATATTCATATAAAGCAGATGGAGACATTTACCTTCTTTGAGAATATTGCCCAACTACTAAATATCCAAAATTTATCTCTAAAATCTATTCTCTTCATATATTTTTCAATTGCTGCTATACACATAAAAAATTACAAAAATATAAAAAGTAACGATTTTTATATAGACTACATAAAAAATATTTTACATGGTGCAATTGTCTTGGAGGTTGTAAAGAGTGACAATGAGAAGGATGGTAGTAAATCTTGGGATATTTCCACTCTTCACAAATATTTCACACTAAACTATCAAATAAAGGACCTCTTCCAAAAATCAAAATCTTTTTCAATTAATTAAGATTTACCTGCACCAATTATATAAAAATATATTTATTACAAATATATATTAAAAATATTAGGAGGAGTTATGTATTCAACTTCAGATATCAGAAAGGGTTTAAAAATAGAAATGGATAATGACCCTTATGTTATTGTTGATTTTCTTCATGTTAAGCCCGGAAAAGGTGGAGCTTTTGTAAGGACAAAGCTTAAAAACCTCAAAACATCATCTGTTATTGACAGAACATTCAGATCAGGTGAAAAGCTTAAAAAAGCAGATATGGAAGAGAAAAGTATGCAATATCTATACACTGACGGGGATAATTGTGTCTTTATGGATAACGAAACATACGAGCAACTTCATTTACCACTTGAGAAAATTGAGTTTGAAAAAAATTTTTTAAAGGAAAATCTCAATATTACTGTTCTATTCTTTAAAGGTATCCCTATAAGTGTAGATTTGCCAAACTTTGTCCAGCTTGAAGTTACATATACAGAGCCGGGTCTCAAAGGTGATACTGCATCTTCTGCAAGTAAGCCAGCAACACTTGAAACAGGTTATTCTTTGAATGTTCCTCTTTTTATCAATATTGGAGATGTGCTAAAAATAGACACAAGGACAGGTGATTATCTCGAAAGGCTCTAATATAAATTTAAGGAAGGTTCAATTTTTGTATTCAAAGTTGAGTTGTCAGCTGATTTTAATGTAGTAGCAATGTTATTTACAATTTCAAAGTTGTATTTGAATCACTCTATTTATGATTGAGTTTCCAGCTTATCCTATTTTTTATATCTGAAAGTAAGCTACTTGTTATATTAAATTTTACTCCATAGCCCTCAAAAAACTTCTCTCTCATTTCAGAGGTTATTTGAGGGCTATTGTAGTGATTATATTTCTTTAATGATCTCATGAATCTCTCTATATCTCTTTTTTTGTAATACAAATCATCAGAGTAGAAACTTTTATCAAAATCTATCAGTTTTACAATGTTATCTTTTGTTATGAAGTTTTTTAGGTGTAAATCGCTGTGTATTATATTGTGGTTGTGCAAACTCTTGCTTATCTCACCCATTTTAAAGAGTAAGTTAGCAATATCTCTTTTTGGAAGATTCTCTTTTAAAAAACTTATCATATCAAGACTTTCGAAATTGATTGTTACAATAAATCCGTGTGCAAAAATCTCTCTTTTTGAGATGATAGCCACTACCTCTGTTGTTGGAAAGTTAACAGAGTTGAGATAGTGATGAATTTGGAACTCTTTTAAAAATCGATTCTCACTTATAAAATTGTTTTTAAATAGCCCCCTAAAAACTCCTCCATGGAGATACTCCCTTATTATAAAGTTATCAAATTGATAAAGTGAAGCTCTGCCGGAATATTTGTTGCACTTTTTATCAAAATTGTTTATTAACTCATTTATCTTATCTTTATAATAGGGGGTTGTAAAGATTCTGAATCCTTTAAATTCAAATGAATTAAAATCTTGGTCAGTTGATAAACTCATACTTATTCCGAGAAAAGAGATTTTTTTTGTAAATTTTATATTAGAAAGTTATGAGCATATAGGATTTGTAACCACAATAGACCCTTATGCAGCACTTCTAAAGGTAACACTTTCTGCATATTTTGTTGATGAATTTGAGAATATTATAAATGACCTCAAAAAGCAAGTAGAGATAACCTTTATTTCTCAAGATGATTCAGATAAAATATGATTTTTTACAAAAAATACATACCCTTTTAGCAACAGGGTTTTATAGTGGATATTCAAAATATTGCCCCGGCACAGTGGGGACACTTGCCTCAATCCCTATAATATTTTCTCTAAATATTTTATTCTCTCCAAGAGCTCTATTACTCCCTTTTTTACTCTTCACCCTCTATTCATTTTTTATATGCTGGGATGTATCAAAGATATTCAAGAGTGATGACCCAAGGGAGATTGTTATAGATGAATGGCTCGGATTTTTTGTCACGGTATATTATTTACCTATTAATTTTACTGTTTATTTACTTGGATTTATACTTTTTAGGATATTTGACATTATAAAGCCGTTCCCGATAAATTATATAGATAGAAATATTAAATATGGTGTAGGTGTGGTGCTTGATGATATAGTAGCAGGTATATTTGCAAATGTATCTATAAGGCTTCTAATCTTTGCATATACTATATTTTAGAGGATTTTTTGTCTTGATACATCCTCACATCGGAATACCTATAAAGCTCCTCTATGGTGTTCCCATGGAGAGGATAGATAGCCAAACCTACAGCACAAGTGATATTTATCAGGATATTAGAAAGAGTATAAGGCTCCCCAATGGTGCTCTTTATCTTATCAATGATTTTGTTGTCATCTTCAATATCTTTAAAGTTATTCAAAATAATTACAAATTCATCCCCGGCAACTCTTGCAACTGTATCTGTCTCACGGAAAAGGTGTTTTAATCTTTTTGCAATATCAACAAGGAGTAGATCCCCTATTTCGTGCCCATAAGTATCGTTAACTTTTTTAAAGTGATTTATGTCAACGAAGATAAATGCAAAATTTATATTATCTCTTCTTGAAAAGAGTATACTTTGCTCTACTCTATCTTTTAGAAGGAGACGGTTGGGTAACTTTGTGAGAAAATCGTGCTCTGCTGCATGTTTTATCCTGTTGGTTTTTTCTACTCTCAATGTTATATCAGAGATGAAATTGATAACAGCGGGTTTATCTTGCCACTCAAATAGTGAACCACTTGTTTCAAGCCATATTATCTGACCATCTTTTCTTTTTATTCTGAAAGTCAAAAATTTGGGGACATCTTCATTTGCTAACCTTTTTTTATGGATAGTAGAAACAAGCTCTTTATCATCAGGGTAAATATTAGTAATATAGTTCATATTATTCAGCTCTTCAGGGGAGTAACCGGTGATCTCTGTGAGAGCATGATTAAAATATACAATTTTACCATCTTGTATAACAGATATCCCTACATGTGAAGATTCGAGTATCTTTTGGTGTGAATGCTCGCTCTCTTTTAGTGCATTTGTAAGCTTTTCGTTCTCTTGAAGCTTAAAAAGGAGCTCAGCCCTTAATTTTTGGAGTTTTTCATTTAATTGTCTGGTATGTAAGAGCCATAATATAATGATACCCAAAATTGATCCAAAAATTAATGATAGATAAAATATCAGTTTGTAATCTATCCTATAATCTACCTTTATTGAAGCGTGATCATTTGCTATCTTCCTTGCTTCCTGAGGTGTGATAGTGCTGATTGATTTGTTGATTATATCTCTTAATATCGGTAAATCGTTTCTCACGGCTGATTTTAGACTATTTTGGGAAATTTCTCTTGGAAGTTCCCCTCCAATTTTCAGATTAAAGAATCCATAGTTTTTTATTGTATAAACAGCCATTGTAAGAGGGCGGAGAGTAATATCAGCTTTTTTGGAAGAAACAAGTTCAAAAGCTTCTTTTTCAGATTTGGTAGGGATTATTTTTAGATTAGGGTAGTTGGTTTCTATTATTTCAAAAATATTTGTTTCAGTGGGGATAGCAATACTTTTGTCTTTTAGTTCTTTAAAGTCAGAGATGTAGTTGTCATCCTCTCTGATTACAATTATGTTGGGGTCATCAAAATAAGAGCTGGTGAAAAGGAATTTCTTTTGTCGTTCGGGTGTTTCATTCATGCCTGCTATGAGATCACATTTACCATTTTTTGAAAGAGTCATCGTCTCTTCCCAATCAGAAGTTTTCATAATGGTATATTTTAGATTTACTCTGCTTGCCATAACTTTAAAAAGATCTGCTACAATACCGATATACTCACCTTCAGAATTAATCTTTTCGTAAGGATACCAATCAGGGTCAACACAGACTCTGACAATCTCATTTTGAATAAAATTCTTCTCATCTTCTGTAAGATCTATACAGAAAGATAGAGATGGTAAAATAAGTAGTATAAGAGCAAAAATTATTTTTGTTATAGCCACTCCCCTTTTATATTTTCTTTTTTGAAACGATAAAGAGAATTAGATTTATTAACATAATACAATATTTATAAAATTAAAACTTTATGTTTAATGATTTGATTCTTTCAACAGCTTCTTTGAGTCTATCCTTATCCACAGTAAGAGCCATTCTTATATAACCTTCACCAGATTCACCAAATCCATTCCCCGGAGTTACTACTATACCTGCTTTTTCAAGTAAAAGTGCTGCAAAATCGGAAGATGTCCAGCTATCAGGGATCCTTATCCACATATAAAAAGTTGCTGCTGGCTTATTGACTTTAAAGCCTATCTTTTCTAAACCTTCTGTAAGGATATCTCTCCTCTCCTGATAGATATTTTGCATCTCTTTTACACAGCTTTGATCTCCTAAAAGAGCTTCAGCTCCTGCTTCTTGGATTGCTTGGAAAATACCTGAATCTATGTTGGTTTTTATTTTACCTAATGCACCTACTATCTCTCTATGACCTGCTACCCATCCTATCCGCCATCCTGTCATATTGTAAGTTTTGGAGAGTGAGTGAAACTCTACTCCAACTTCCATAGCTCCTTTGACTTCAAGGAAACTTATTGGAGCTTTCCCATCGTAAAACATTTCACTGTAAGCAGCATCGTGGCAGACTATGATATTGTATTTTTTTGCAAAATCTATAACTTCAAGGTAGAAATCTTTGGTTGCGGTGGCACCTGTAGGGTTGTTAGGGTAGTTTATGAATATAACTTTTGATTTTTTAGCAATATCTGAAGGAATAGCAGATAAATCGGGGAGAAATTTGTTTCTCTCCAAAAGTGGCATATAATGAACATTTCCACCAGCAAATCTTGTAGCAACAGCATACACAGGATAACCTGGTTCAGGAACAAGTGCATAATCTCCGGGGTCTATAAATGCAAGTGGAAAATGGGCAATCCCCTCTTTTGAGCCGATAAGAGATACAACTTCTGTTTCAGGGTCTAATGTGGTATTAAATCTATTTTTATAAAAATCAGCTACAGCCTTTCTAAATAGAAATAAACCTTCATACGAAGGGTATTGATGGTTTTCAACTTTTTGGGAAGCTTCATGTAATTTTTTTATTATATGAGGAGGTGTGGGTAGATCTGGATCACCTATCCCAAGGCTAATGATATCAACACCTCTTTTTTTAACCTCTTCTTTCATTTTGTCTATCTTTGCAAAGAGGTATGGTGGAAGATTTTTGATTCTTTGAGATGGTTCTACTACAAATTTACTCATATTTTTTTGCTCCTTTATTAAATTTTATCCTATTTCTTACTATGTAAAATAAAATTAGAATAGAGAGGGATAGTAAGATTATAAATGTTATCTGTCTCAAATATTGATGAATTAGCAATTCATTTTTCCCTATATAATAACCTAAGATTGCAAGTATTGCAACCCAAATCCCTGCACCAAGAGATGTATAAATAATAAAAATATCCATCTTCATCCTTGCAAGCCCCGCTGGTAAAGAGATATACTGCCTTACACCCGGGATAAGTCTACCGGAAAAAGTTGAGATATGGCCGTGGTTTCTAAAGAAATCTTCAAGTTTCTTCAGCTTCTCCTCTTTTACTATTTTTAGAAGTCCTGCTCTGCCGAATTTGATAGCAAAATAGTAGTTAAATACTGCCCCTGCAAGGCTGCCTAATATTCCCATAAAAATAGCGAGGAGCAAACTCATTTCACCTTTATGTGCAAGGTAACCTGCTGGTATCATAACTACCTCACTCGGAAATGGGAAAAATGAGCTTTCAAGAAACATCATTATAAATATTCCCAAATAGCCAAGTGTTCCAACAGTATCAACAATGAAAGAGATGATACTCTCCATTAAGACTCCTTAAATTCATAAATTCTGTATCTTTTGGATATATTACCACAAAGCTTGAGCAAACCATTTATCATTGCATAATTGTCTTCAAGTATCCAAGAGCACTCTGCTCCACGGACTCCCCTCTTGTTTACACCATTTTCAGTAATTTTTGAAATAAGAAGGTAATCTATAGCTTTGTTCCTATACTCTTTGACAACTCCAAGTGTAATCACTCGAAGATCATTGAGTTTGTTCCTCTCTGATAAAAATCTAAATATACCAAATGGCAGAATTTTGCCATCCATTTTTTTTAAAATTATGTTAATATTTGGTAAACCGATTATAAAGCCGATAGGATTTTTATCAACTTCAGCAATCAGGATTAGATCTTTGTAAGCAATGTATTTTAAAGTTGATGCAGAGAATAAAAATTCCTCTTTATCCATTGGGACAAAACCCCAGTTCTTCTCCCAAGCAGAGTTGTAAATGTTGTAGATTATATCAAGCTCACTATTAAATTTGGAGAAATTTACCTCCCTGACCCTGATGTTGTAACGTTTCTCGATGATATTAGAAGCTTTTCTTAATCTTTGAATATCTATTTTAGCAGCATCAATATAAACTGCAAGAAGGTCTTTTGCTTTGTAAAATCCGTAATTTTCAATTAGGTTAATGTAGTATTCAAAATTATAAGGCATCATAACAGATGGAGATTCATCAAATTTGTCAATTAGAAGACCACACTCATGGTTAGTAGATAAATTTACAGGTCCTCGAATGATATTGATATTTTTACTCTTTAAAAATTGTTTTACTTTGTCAAATAACTCTCTTGAAACCTCAGGGTTGTTGATAGATTCAAAATTGCCAAAGAATCCAACATTTTCGTTATGAAAATTGTTGTGAGTGTGATTGATTACTCCGGAGATCCGACCTAATATATTTTGACTCTTATCAATAGCGAGAAAATGTTTTACATCTGATGTTTTAAAAAAAGGGTTTAATTTCTCGTTGAAAAATAAAGCTCTTTCTAAAAAAAGATGTGGAACAAAAAATGGGTTTGAGGAGTATAACGATTTGGGGAACTTTATAAATTTTTTTAGAAGATTTTTGTTGGTTACTTCAATGATATCAAATTGCAATTACTGATATCCTATATGATTCCAAATTTTTTGCCTAATTTCTCAAATATTGTGAGAGCATGGTCGATCTGCTCAAATGAGTGAGTAGCCATGATACTTAAACGTATTAATGCTCTATTTGGGGGAACTGCGGGTGCGGCAACAGGATTGACAAAAACCCCAGCCTCTTCAAGTAATTTGGAGATAAGAAAAGTTTTCTCTATATCACCTATGGTTACAGGGATAATAGGGGACTCTGTGCTCCCTATTGAAAATCGTAATGTTTTGAGACCATCTTTCATCCTTGCAGTGTTGGCCCATAATTTTTGAATTCTCTCCGGTTCATCTTTTATTATTTTGAGGGCTTCAAGAGCTGCTGCTGCTGATGCAGGCGGCATACTTGCACTGAATATATGTGCTCTTGAATTGTGCTTGAGGTAGTTTATTATCTCCCTATCAGCTGCTACAAATCCACCCACTGAAGCGAGAGATTTGCTAAAAGTCCCCATTATGAGGTCAACTTTGTTGGTAAGATTGAAGTGTGCAGATGTCCCATCACCGTTTGGACCTAAAACCCCAAGACTATGAGCATCATCAACCATCAAAACAGCATTATAATTCTGACACAATCTGACTATATCGGGGAGATTTGCTATATCACCCTCCATTGAGAAAACACCATCTGTAACTACCAAAATATTGCAATTTTCATTGGAGGCAAATATTAATTTTTTTTCGAGGTCAGAGATATCGTTGTGGTTGTATCTCAATATTTTGCCGTGTGATAGGAAACAGCCATCTATAATTGAGGCATGATTGAGCTTATCGGAGATAACATAATCGTTTTTTTTGACTAAGGTAGATATAACTCCCTGATTAACCATAAATCCTGTGGAGTATAGGAGTGCTGCTTCTTTTTGTGTAAAATCTGCAAGTGCCTCTTCAAGCTCAACATGGATATCGAGTGTCCCATTTAGAAAACGTGAACCACCACAACCTGTGCCATACTTTCGGATGGCATTGATTGAGGCTTCTTTAACTCTCGGATGGTTGGTAAGACCTAAATAGCTGTTGGAACCAAGCATAAGGATAGGCTTTGAAGGATTGCTTTTGAGGAAAACTGTTGTATCTTGCTCAGAGATAATTTCTCTAAAGTAAGGGTATAACCCCTTCTCTTGAAGTTCGGATGCTATCTTAAAGTCAGAAATTCTATTTGTCAAAGTTTGATTTTTCATCGAGAAAAATTAACATATGTAAAAAAAATATTCAAATTATTTTTACATAAATTAAAAAATTATTTAAATACAGCTCTCCTTTTCTCTATAAAGGCAGTTACACCCTCTTTCATCTCTTTACTTTTAGTGGATAAAATAATCCCATCTTTCTCCATTTCGATATACTCTTCAAAAGATAGATTTTCACCTTTGTAAAAAAGTTGTTTGGTAAATATATTTGCACTATGTGGTCCATCTGCTATCTTTAAAGCGAGGTTGTTGAGATACTCTTTACCTTGATCCTCTTTGACTACTCTACTTATTATACCCCAATTATACGCTTCAGTTGCATTTAGAGGCTCATTAGAAAGGAAAAACCAGTTTGCTCTTGGGATTCCTGCATTTTTGAATATTGAGTAACCTGAACCACCATCTGGATTAACTCCAAGCCCATTGTAACCGCCGATAAACACACTCCTCTCTGTTGCAATACTTATATCAACATTCAGAGCAAGTGATAATCCCACACCTGCACATATCCCATCAATATAACTGATAAATATTTTATCCATCTTTTTGACAAGTAAAACATAGGCATTCAGATAAAGCACAATCTCTTCAACCATCTCAGTAAGGCAATTCCCATCAAGCCCCTCTTTAAACTGTCTGACATCACCACCTGCTGAAAATGATTTCCCTATTGATTGAATAGTTACAACTCTTATATCATTGTCCCATTTTATAACTTTTGCTGCATCATAAAGCTCTAAAGCGAGCTCCTTTCCGTAAGGATTGTATGCTGAAGGATTATTTAGAGTAATAGAAGCAACTCTTCCCCTTTTGTCAAATAAAATTTTATTGTATTCCATCTTTCTCACCTCTTGATTTTAATATATTAGGTTGCTGCTTCTTATCCAGCCTGTTACATTGTTGGATAATTTTATCTTTACAAAATTTTCTACATGGTTATACAAAATTACCTTTGTTCCATCATTTACAACTGCAACAGTATCAGATTTTTCATTAAAATCAGATTTTATCTCAACATTGTTGTTTGTTATATAACCTATCTTGATAAAATTTAGTTTATAGTAATCCCAAAAGAAATTTAGTAGAAAAAATATAAAAAAGATTCCTGAAACGATTCCTCCCCTTATAAATATTATTTTCAATCTGCTTTTATAAAAGAGAGTAAGGAGTATCAAACAGATTATTAAAAGGTAAAATAAAGCTGTCCCGATGTAGAGAATATTTTTTAAAGAGAGAATATAACTGACAAAAAATAATCTTTCTAAATATTTTATGTAGGTAGTATCTTCAATCATATCTTTTGTTTTGCTGCTGGCAATCTGAATATTTTTGTTTAAAGAGGAGTTTAGAGGGATCAAAGATTTTGCCTTGGCAAACCAATAAAGACTTTTCCCGAGCATATTCTCTTTTAGATAGCATGTCCCAATATTGAAAAAAAGATAACCGTTGTTTATTTTAAACTCTTTATAAATCTCTTCAAATATCTCTCTGCTGCTTGTAGTTTGGTTGTTTTCGTATAATTTGGTAGCTTTTTGAACTTTCTCTGCAAAATAATCGTTGGAAGCGTGCATCTCAGAAAATATCAACAGTATCATTAAAATCAAGATTCTTTTCAAAAAATACCCCCTTTAATGCTTTAAATGTTCTGAGTTGATACTTTTTATAATTTCAAAAAGTTCTCTCTTTAACTGATTGATATTTATATCATTTCTTTTTGAAAATTTTGCTTTATCCATCTCACAAAATATAGTTTCGAGAGTACTTAGCTGCTCTTGTGGGAGATTTTGGGAGTGGAGTATCTTGATTATCTCCTCAAAAGTTGCCTGTTTGTCAAAGTTCCCTGTTTTGTTTGTGAAGTATACCTTTACAGAATCACTTAACTCTTCAATGGTTGATATAGAATCGATACTTTTTTTGAAATTATGAAAAGCATTATTTTTTAATACCGTATAATAGCTATCCCTTCTGGTATTTAGATATATCTTCAAAATAATTACAAGAGCAAATATCAAAATAGGGAGAAAATAAATAATTGCAAATTTATAATTAAGCTTGATACCTTGCTCTTCTAACTTAAAATTTGTAAATATAGTATCCAAATATTCACCCTGTGATGCAATTTCTCTCTTTGTGCTCTTTTCAACTATTTTCAGATTATCATCATTGCCTCCTTTAACATCAATGTTAATAGCTGGGAGATTAATTTCATGATACTTTTCTGTTGTAGGATTGTAGAATATAATTGGTTTGGCTGAGATTTTAAATGTCCCCTCTTTTTCAGATATTACAACTATCTTCTCTGTTTTTTCACTTAAAACTCCATTTTCTGTTTTGCTAATTGTTACTTTCGGTTTGTCAGGGTAGTATCTCAAACCTATTACTTCTGATAGTGTAAGTTTGTCAGAGAGGTTGAGATTCCCCTCACCATTAATTGTAAATGTAATAGTAGCACTCTCACCAATTTTTATTTTAGATTTATCTATATTGTATTTAAAAGTATAGTTCCCAACAGCATAGATAGGTTTTGAAAAAGGTTTTACTTCAATATTAGTCGGATTGCTTTGGATTGATACTTCCCTTGTATTTGCAATTGCAAAAGGATTCTTAAAAAAATTGTCTATGATATTTTCATTGCTTTCAAGGTTGCACTGTATAACAAATGGTGGAATTGTAAAAACCCCTGTCTGTGTAGGGTATAAAGCATATTTTATCTCTGAAACAAGGTATTTCTTGTTGTTAATAATTTCGTAAAACTCTTTGACATCTGTAAGTTTCTCAATTATAAATTCATTTATAGCAGGGATGTTCATCCTGATATCGTAGGTATTGAGTCGTCTGTAAAGTCTTACAGAAAGGATAATCTCTTGATTTAGGTAAACGGAGTTTTTGGTGGGTGATACTTTAATAAATATATTTTTATCTTCCTGATTACGATTGTCAATTTTATTTTTTGTGACCTTTATATCAATAGTGTTACTTCTGAGAGTTTTATTGCCAACTTTGACTATAGCCGGTCCTATCGTAAAATTACCCTCTTTTTCAGCTCTGATAATGTATGAATATATCTTTTCGGCTTTGTAATCCCCATTTACTATTGATACCTTACTTGAAGTCCCTCTATAGTTTACAGTAAAATTACCCAGATTCTCTATTTGAGGTTGTTCTGATGATTTTATGTTGAGCAGAGATATATTTAAGATTGTTGTTTCACCTATGGAGAGGGTGCTTTTATCCACTGATAAGATTATACTTTTATCTTGAGCAAATGTTAATGAAACTGATAGCAATAGAAATAGTAAAATATTTTTTAACATCCCTTTACCAATCTTTCTCAGATCTATTTTTTCTATCTGAAAAATTCTTTTTTATAGATTCTTTTAGTAACTGTTTGTTATCATTATATAGCATAAGGAGTTTGCTATCAACTGTAGAGTTGTCTAAATTTCCCTTTTCTGGCATATTTTCTATACTTTGAGATAGCCCCTCTTCTCTGTTTTTATCATCTTTTGGATGGCTATCCTTTGGCTGCTCCTGTTGACTTTTATCCTGTTTTGGAGCATCTTGTGGTTGCTTCTGTTGACTCTTATTATCTCCACTATTTGGTTGACGGTTGCCACTTTTTTTATCTTTACTCTCCATGCTACTATTGTCATCTCTATTTTTACTTTTATTTGTGTCATTATCCTTGCTCTCATTACTGTTTTGACAGCTATTTTGCTTTTTACTCTCCTTTTTTTTCATCTCCTCTAATGTTTTTAAAGTAAGTTCATAATTAATTCTTGCATCTTTGTCATCAGGTGTTAGCTTTAAGACTTCTTTAAAATTTTTGAGTGCTTCATCAAATTTACTCTTCTGAAAGTTGATAACTCCTTTGTTAAAATAAGATTTAGACTTCAAAATATTGTCTTGGCTGCTGCTGATGATCTGGTCAAATAGTCCAGATGCATTGTCAAAATCCCCCTTTTTGTAGAGTGCATCAGCATCGTTAAATTGGTAAGTAAGATTGTTATCTTTGTTGAAAGCTTCTTTAAAGTAATCTGATCCCTCTGAAAAGTTGTCATTATTGTAGTAGTCAATCCCTTTTTTATTTAAAAAATATGGATTAGCGGCATTTAATGGCAAATTTGATACTATAAGAGTAAATAGAGCTACAACAGCTACCCCCTTTAATTTTTTCCTCTCATCAATTAGAAAGTAGAGAAGTAGTGATAAAAATGCAGGGAGTAAAAACCATTGGAATCTATTGGAGTAAATCCTCTTTTTCATAACACCGTCAGTAACATCGTTACTACCTGATGATATTTTGTTGTAAATATACTCTATATCTTTTGATGTCAAAGAGCCTCTTATAAAAGTCCCACCTGTTTTTAATGCTATATCTTGAAGAAATGGTTCATTTGTCTTTGATGTTACTATATTGCCATTGTTATCTTTTTTAAATTCTCCATTTTCTATTGGTATCGGAGTTGGTGAATCGGTGCCAATAGAGACAGTGTAGATTGTGATATTGTTATTTTTACAAAGAGTTATTGCTTCCTCTATATTCCCACTAAAATCTTCCCCATCTGATAGGACTATAATTGATGAATTGTTTAATTTATGTCTGACTACTATATCAGATATTTTCTTTACAAGAGCATAAAAATTGGTTCCTTGAATAGGGATAATATCTGTATTTACAATATCTATAAAGGAATCAAAAATTGAGTAGTCATTGGTCAAAGGGATAAGTAGATAAGGTTCACCAGCAAAAGGAACAAGTGATATTCTCTCACCCTTTGCAAGGGATATAAGATCAATAATTTTTCTTTTTGCAATATTGAGTCTATTTGGTAAAATGTCAGTAGCATTCATACTCAAAGATACGTCAACAGCAATAAAAATATTACTTCCAAGAGTTGAGAGGGTAATGTCTTTGAATCCGTATCTTGGCTCAGCAAGTGCAACTATAATCAAGATATAACAGAGTGAGAGCAGAAATGATTTTAAAAATAGTTTCCCTCTACTTCTGATGCTCCCTATTTTTGAGAAATTTTCGAGTGTAAAGATTGATTTTATAAGCTTCTGACGTTTTAAAAAAAATAGATGAAATACACCCATAATTAGTGGAGCAAAGATAATAAAAAGTAGTAAATTTGGATTTCCAAATGTCATTTTTTAACCTTTTTAATCGTGATTTATGGGAATACTTGTCTTACTCCATTAAAGTAAACAACTTTCACTCCTAAAAGGAGTATTGCCATAATTAAAAAATATTTATAGTAGTAAGTTGTTTCGTAGTAATTTTTTACTTTAAATGTTGTTTTTTCAAGTCTATCTATATCATTTAAGATATTTTCAAGAGATTTAAAATCTTGTGCGTTAAAATATTTACCGTCCGATATTTGGGCTATCTGCTTCAGAGTGTAATCGTCAAGATCTATATTCACAAATACTCTCTTAGTTCCAAAAATAGTTTGCTGAATTATAGGGACAGGCTTACCCTTGCTCCCTATTCCAATGGTGTAAATCTTTACACCTTTCTGTTTTGCAAGTTTGGCTGCTGTGATAGGATTTACTTTGCCAGTATTGTTCCTTCCGTCAGTTACAAGAATAATTACTTTTGATTTTGAATCACTATTTAGCAATCTCTTTGTTGAAAGCAGGATTGCTGAACCTATTGCAGTGCTATCGCCTGCCATACCAAGCTCAATTCTATCAACAAGAAAATCGAGTGTGGATTGGTCAATTGTAAGTGGGCATTGTGTAAATGCCTCCTCTCCAAATACCACAATCCCCATCTTATCTGTTGTGCGTTTCTGAATAAAATCTCTGACTACTATTTTTAATGCGTCAAGTCTATTAAGCTCTTTATTTTCATAGTTAAAATCGAGAGCTGTCATACTGCCTGATGTATCAAGAGCAAATATAATATTGATACCTTTGGTTTCTCTATCTGTGAAAGTTTTCAACTTCTGCGGGTTAGCAAGTGCAAAGATAATTGATAAAAGGAGAAAGAAGTTGAGAGTGTTTTTTAAAATAAAGTAGTAATTCTGCTCAATTACAACTTTGTGTGCAAGGGGGTAGGTAAATCTAATTTTTTTTTGGAGTTTGTTGTAATACCAGAGTAGTATGGGAATCAATATTATCAAAAAAAAGTATTCAGGATTTGCAAATCTAAACACTTTTGCCACTCCCTTGCTCTATTTTCTCAACCAAACTTTTTACCCTTTCAAGCTGGGATAGAGCCTCCACTTTTGATGGAAAATCATTTGTAAACTTGTAGTATTCCCATTTTTTAAAAAGTAAAAGTAGCTCACTTTTAATATCTTTATCAATAAGGAAATCTTTTGCAAAGATGTTGGTTATCTCTTTTATTGTTGATTCAAGTGTATTTAGAAGAAATTTTCTATCAATGAATCCCCTTGATGCTTCTGAGATATTGAAGTAAAACTCCCTGAGCTTCCCTTTCTCTATCAAATCTGCTGATACGAGGGATATCTCCATAAAGTAATCTAATGCTGATTTTGACAATGTTTCCTTAACTTTTCCTCTTTTTCTAAAAAATTTAATCATCACAATAGCCAAAATCACTGCTACCAATATAGATATGGTTAGTAGAATTTTCTCATTTTTAGTGAGATAAAAAGGTGTAAGAAGAGGTGGTTTGATATCTTTAAATGACTGGTTATCTGTCAAATTTGATAATATTGTAAGTTCAGTTTGGTTTGAAGAAACTTTGTAAGAGTCGTTATCATTTTTTAGGGTAAATTCAATTTCAGGGATAACAACTTTACCTATTTTAAAAAATTGTAAATAAAAGTTGTAAATTGTCCCATTGTCGTCAGATTTTTTCTCTATATTTTGGATGTTAAAATCTTTTAGAACCTCTTCAATGTTTGTCCCTTCAACTTTGGCACTATTGGTTGTTATCTTAATCTCAAAAGGCGCTTTCTCCCCAAGATAGATATTACCCTTTTGAGGAGTTACTATCACTGAAAAACTTTCAGATAAGAGTGGCACTGATAAAGTTATCAATGCAGATATTGAAATAAAAATTACTATTAAGATTCTCAATATTAACCCTTTTATCAGAAAAATTTTATTTTCCCCTCTCTTTGAAATATTTTGCAATCTCATTTATGTAAGGTTTGTCAGTGGTAATTGAAATTGGGTGGATATCTATATTTTTAAATTTATTTGTTACTGTTTCTGAATGTTTGGGTGAGAAATCGAGTCGATTTTGACAGAAGAGAGCACTCTCAGAGTCTTCAAAGTTGAATATATTTTTACTACTGCTTCTAAAATTGCCTTCGTAAGGATCAGTAATAATAACAGGGACAATATCAAACTTTTTCTTTAATGATTTGAGATGGATATAAAAATTGTCATCTGATATAAAATCTGAAATGAGGAAGACTACACCCCTCTTTTTTATTGTGTCTCCAAGAAATTTTAATGCAGTTGAGATATCACTGGTTTTGTCCCTTTTTTCTGCTTCAACAACTGTTTTTATGATATTCCAGATATGTGTCCTACCCTTTTTAGGTGGGATAAATTTTTTTATCCCTCTCCCAAAAAGTATTGCTCCCACTTTGTCATTGCTTTTTACTGCTGTGTAAGCCAATAGAGCGGATACCTCTGTTGCAATATCAGATTTGAAAGCCCATTTGCTTCCAAAATACATTGATGCTGAGATATCAAGAATTATAATTACAGTTAGCTCTCGCTCCTCTTTAAAAATTTTGGTATGGAGCTTTCCTGTTTTTGCAGAGTTGTTCCAATCTACTGTCTTTACATCATCACCAGCAATATATTCACGAATCTCCTCAAATTCAAGACCTCGCCCCTTGAAAGCACTCGTATATTCGCCAGCAAATATATCGTTGGAGAGAAATTTTATCTTTATATTTACTTTTTTGATGTAATCAAAAAACTCAAACATTTTTGGTTGCTATGGTGTGGGAACTCTGTTGAGTATCTCTTTTATTATATCGTCACTTTTTAGATTGTCTGCTTCTGCCTCGTAACTCATAAGTATCCTATGTCTCAAAATATCTGGTGCAATATCTTTTATATCTTGTGGCGTAACATATGCTCGACCCTCAAGAAATGCATTCCCCTTTGCTGCTTTAAAAAGATTGAGACTACACCTTGGAGAAGCTCCAAAGTAAACAAATCTTTTATCCAGCCCTATTTTATCAATGCTCCTTGTGGCTGATACAATCTCAATTATGTAATTCTCTATCTTCTCATCTATATAAATCTCTTCAATTGTTCCTTTTATCTGCTGTAATGCTTTTGAATCAAATATATTTTTTAAAGCTATATCTTTTTCAAATGCATGATTTTTCATAATCATTTTTTCCTGCTCTTTATCAGGGTAATCAAGGAGTATCTTAAACATAAATCTATCAAGCTGTGCTTCAGGGAGAGGATACACACCCTCCTGCTCCAATGGATTTTGTGTGGCAACCACAAAAAATGGTGGTGTAAGGTGAAAAGTCTCATCGCCGATGGTAATCTGCTTCTCCTGCATTACTTCAAGCAGAGCACTCTGAACCTTTGCAGGAGCTCTATTTATCTCATCAGCAAGGAGAAAATTTGTAAAGATAGGTCCTTTTTTTACAAAAAAATTCATATCTTTTGGGTTGTAAATCTGGGTGCCGATAAGATCACTCGGTAGTAAATCAGGTGTAAATTGGATTCTTTTAAAGCCAAGACCGAGTATATTTGCAAATGTGTTGGCGGTTTTTGTTTTGGCAAGACCGGGCACACCCTCAATCAGGATATGACCATCTGTAAGAAATCCTAATAAAAGTTTCTTTATAAGCTCCTCTTGACCGACTATTACTTTATGCATCTCCTTAAAAAATATCTCTATAAGGGGTCTTGTGCTGATAATTTTAGCGTTGATAAGCTCAATATCTACCATATTTACTCCTTAATTTCTTTAATTTTTGTTTTGAAAAATAGTGATTATCGTAATATTTTGAGTTTTTTTCAATTATTTATTATTGAAATTTAGTCAAGTTAAATTTTGTTAAGAGAGGATAAATGGTTTTTATCACTGATAAATTTGATGAAGTATCAGTTAATGAAAATAAAATATTTTAAGGTGTAATAAAATCTCAATATTAAGAATTCAAATTGGGATGGTAGATCTATAAAAATAGGCTGAATTAAAGATAAAAAGAAAATCCAAAAGAGTTGACCACCCTGTCACCTGACGGTGCTACCCCTTGAGTAGAGGGGAATTTTTTAAAAAAATAATTATCTATTCTCAATTATCCATTCAAAATTCATAATTCAACATTAATAATCTTGTTGGCATGAAGTTTTGAAAGAAAGAGAAAAAAATTTAAAAATAAAAAAAGAACGACCACCCCACCGCTTTGCGGCACCCCTCCATAGAGGGGAATTAAAAAATAGTTGTTAGTTGATAGTTTTTACTGTTTAGGAAAGAAAAAAAGATAAAATCTCTCTGCTTTTATTTTTTTCTAACAACTAACCCCTAACAACTAACAACTATTCCCCCCTTCAGCCCGATTTTATTCCTGCTTTAATTCCCCTCTATGGAGGGGTGGCAGGCAAAGCCTGACGGGGTGGTCTTTTCCTTTGGATTTTGTCTTTTTGTTTTTCTCTTTTCTCTTTTATCTTTTTCTATTTTTAATTTTTTTATCTTTGCTTTTATTTTTTAGTTTTTTTCTTCAGCACTTCAGCCTTACACCTGTTCATCAAAATGGAAAAAAGATAGTTTGTCATTTCAATTTAAATTTTGAACCTTGAAATTGCAGTTTCCTGCTTTAATTCCCCTCTATGGAGGGGTGGCAGGCAAAGCCTGACGGGGTGG